>CAZKFN010000009.1:0-27097 GCA_964552035.1 uncultured Flavobacteriales bacterium | reverse complement strand
GTTTTAAATACGGATGGATATACGGGTAGGATAAATACTTGGAAGAATAGAATAGAAAATTTTACAGTTGGGGAAAGTGGAGAAAATTATCAGGTAGAACAGTCGAAAATTGCAATTGCTACCGGTGGGTTATTGGGTAAAGGGCCGGGAAGAAGTACTCAACGAAATTTTTTACCTCATCCTTATTCTGATTTTATTTTTGCTACAGTGATTGAGGAATATGGCTTGTTAGGAGGTTTTGGTATGCTTATGCTTTATTTAATATTATTATATAGAGGTGTTTTAATTTCTAGAAGATCTCCAGGAACTTTTGGCGCACTTCTGGCCATTGGTTTGAGCTTTAGCTTAGTTTTTCAAGCAATGATAAATATGGCTGTGGCCGTAAACTTGTTTCCAGTAACAGGGCAACCTTTACCTCTAGTTAGTATGGGTGGAACATCCATTTGGTTTACTTGCTTGGCTATTGGAATTATATTAAGCGTTAGTGCAGAAACGGAATTGGAAACAGAAAAAGAGGAGGTAGCTTATGCCTAAAATGAGAGTTATAATTTCTGGAGGAGGTACGGGCGGACATATATTCCCTGCTATAGCAATAGCCAATGCTATAAAAGCTAAAACAAGGGAAGTGGAGTTTCTATTTGTAGGTGCAGATAATAGAATGGAAATGGAAAAGGTTCCAGAAGCAGGGTATGAGATTGTAGGGCTTCCAATTATTGGAATACAAAGAAGTTTGAGTTTAAAAAATTTAAAAATACCTTTTAAATTAATGGCTAGTTTAAAGAAAGCCAAACAAATTATTAAGGAGTTTAAGCCTGATGTAGCTGTTGGTGTTGGGGGCTATGCCTCCGGACCACTTTTATATATGGCGAATAAATTAAAAATACCAACTCTTATTCAAGAACAAAATTCCTATGCAGGGCTGACCAATAAGTTGCTGAGCAAAAAGGCAGCGTGTATATGTGTAGCTTATGATGGAATGGAAACCTTCTTCCCGAAAGAGAAAATAATTAAAACGGGAAATCCAGTTCGAGCTGAAATGGTAAAAATTCGAGGGAAAGAAGAAGAAGCTAGATTGTATTTTGGATTAGAAAAGGGGAAGAAAACCTTGCTAATTGTCGGTGGAAGTTTGGGGGCTTGGGCAATTAATGAGGCTATAGAAGGGGCTTTGCAGGATTTGAGAAGGGCAGGCATTCAACTGGTTTGGCAAACTGGGAAAGCTTTTTATAAACGTGCTCAAGATGCCGTAAAGGGTATAGAGAAAGAGGTTAAGGTTCATGAATTTATTAAGCCTATGGATTTAGCTTATGCAGCATCAGATTTGGTGGTTTCTCGTGCTGGAGCTATGGCAGTTTCAGAGTTAATGTTGGTGCATAAACCAGTAATATTTGTACCCTTACCTACTGCAGCAGAAGATCATCAAACTAAAAATGCAGAAGTTTTAGTAAAAAAGAATGCAGCACTAATGGTTGAAAATGCTAAAGCCAAATCTGAGTTGGGAGAAAAAGTAATAAAACTCCTTAAAGATAAGGAATATCTAAATAAAATGAGTGAGCAAATGAGACAGTTGGGGATTAATAATGCAGCAGATAGAATTGCAGATGAAGTAATTAAACTGGCAGTAAGAAAATGAAAAAAGGGATAAAAAATATCTATTTTGTAGGCTTAGGCGGCATAGGAATGAGCGCATTAGCAAGATATTTTAATGCCCAAAAATATAAAATCGCAGGCTATGATAGAGTTAAAACAAAATTAACTAATGAACTTGAAACAGAAGGAATCCAGCTAACTGTACTTGACGAACTTCAAGAAATTCCAAATGATTTTAAAAAGAAAGATTGCACTTTAGTTGTTTATACTCCTGCAATACCATCCGAAAATAAAATTTTATCCTTTTTTAAGTCCAATGGATTTGAGTGTATAAAACGAGCAGCTGTGCTTGGAGCTTTGAGTGCTGAATTCCCAACCCTAGCAGTAGCAGGTACTCATGGTAAAACTACTGTTTCTACAATGATTGCTCATGTTTTAAATTCTTCAGGCCTTAAGGTAAATGCCTTCTTAGGGGGAGTTTCTAGGAACTTTAATTCAAATTTATTATTGAATGATGAAGCTAATTTGTTGGTGGTTGAGGCAGATGAATACGACCGTTCCTTTTTGCAATTGCATCCTCAGCAAGCCGTTATTACAGCTCTTTCATTAGACCATATGGACATCTATCAAGATGAAAGGGATATCACCAGTGCTTTTGATCAATTTGTTAGTCAAATTTCAGTTGAAGGGAAGCTGTTTGTTCATGAATCGGTAGTTCATCGCTTAAAGGGGAAAAGTAATTGTGAATGGATTACCTATGGAGGTGATGAAACTGATGTTGTAGTGAGTAATATTCATTTGCAAGATGGGGAGTTCCTATTTGACATTGAGTATAAGGGAATTAAGGTAAAAAGATTAAGTAGCGGGCTACCTGGATTTCACAACATTGAAAATGCTGCAGTAACTTTTGCAGTGGCCATAGAACAGGGAGTAGAACCCTTAGCTATAAAGTCTGCTTTTGAAGGGTTTATGGGTATTCATAGGAGGTTTGATATCCATCTAAAAGGAGATAAATTGGTTTACATAGATGATTATGCACATCATCCAGAGGAGGTAAATATATTGCTAAAATCCGTAAAAGAAATGTATCCTAATCGTAAGGTTACAGCTGTTTTTCAACCTCATTTATACAGTAGGACTAAAGATTTCGCAGAGGATTTTGCGCTGGCTTTGTCTCAAGCAGATCAATTGATATTAATGAATATTTATCCAGCAAGAGAATTGCCCATAAAAGGGATTACTTCTCAATGGTTAGCAGATAAAATAAAATCAAAAAATGTAAAGGTGGTTGAAGATAACTCTTTGTTATCTTATTTGAAAACAATAGAAATGGATATACTCTTGACAATAGGAGCAGGTGATATCAGTTTAATGATACCTAAAATTATAGAAGATTTTAAATGAAAAAAAGAGTTTTAAATATTCTAAGTTGGTTAGCCTTGATTATAGGTATAGGATTTTTATTGGGTTTTACGAAACAAAAACAAAAAGAAAAAACCTGTGAAAGCTTAAAGATTTTGATTGACCATAGCAATGGGAACACATTTATTAATGAAGAAGATATTTTCCAAATGGTCTATCATGAAGTAGATACCATGGTGGGTAAGCCTTTAAATGAGATTAATACTGCTCATTTAGAACATAAAATTAACCATCATCCGGTAGTTCAAAATTCTGAAGTGTATAAAACGTTGGATGGTAAAGTGATTATTGAGGTTAGTCAGCGTACTCCAATTGTGAGAATATTTAGCTTTAATGGAGACAGTTATTACATAGATAACAATGCTAAAATAATGCCTCCTTCTTCAAAGTACACGGCTAATTTAATGGTAGTTAGTGGGTTTGTGTTTGAGGATTATATTAGTGCAAGTCAGATTGATATAAAAGGGGAATTAAAGAATAAAAAAGGGACAAGCTTAATTACAGACATTTTTAAAATGGCGGAGTATATAAAGTATGATCCTTTGTGGAGTGCTCAAATTGAACAACTTTATGTTAATAAAGATTTTGAAATAGAATTGATTCCAAGGATTGGAAATCATAGAATTGTATTTGGGGATGCCGCATCAATAAAGGAAAAGTTTGATAAACTAAAAATCTTTTATAAAGAAGGTTTAGATAAAACTGGTTGGAACGAATATAGTGTAATAAATTTAAAATTTGCGAACCAAGTGGTTTGCACTAAAAGGTAATAATTATGAGTGATTCTTCAGAAATAGTTGTAGGCTTAGATATTGGAACAACAAAAATTGTCGCCATGGTAGGGCGAAAGAATGAGCATGGTAAGCTTGAAATTTTAGGCATGGGACGCTCTGAGTCTTTAGGTGTTAGTCGAGGAGTAGTAGCTAATATCAACAAGACGATTGAGTCTATAAAGTCGGCAGTGGCAGAAGCAGCAGAGCAATCGAATGTTGAAATATCGGTTGTCAATGTAGGAATTGCTGGTCAACATATAAAAAGTTTGCAGCATAGAGGTGTAAGAATTCGACAAGACATTGAAGGTGAGATAAGTCAAGAAGATATTGACGCTTTAATTGATGATATGTATAAGTTAGCCACACTACCAGGGGAGGAAATTGTACATATCTTGCCTCAGGACTTTATCGTTGATGGAGAAGCTGGTATTGTTTATCCAATAGGAATGGCAGGGTTAAGATTAGAAGCAGATTTTCATATCATTACTTGTCAAGTTACTGCTGCAAAAAATCTTACCAAATGTGTTGTCAAATCAAATTTGCAAGTTCAAGATATGATTCTTGAGCCTATGGCCTCTTCGGCTGCTGTATTGACTCAAGAAGAAATCGAGGCTGGGGTGGTCCTGGTTGATATTGGTGGTGGTACCACAGATATAGCTATATTCCACAACAATGCCATGCGACATACAGCTGTAATTCCTTTTGGAGGGAATATTATTACAGAAGATATTAGAGAGGGGTGTAGCATCATTAAAAGCCAAGCAGAGCAGCTTAAGGTGAAATTTGGATCAGCTATTATGAGTGAAAGCCAAGAAAGCGAGATTGTTTCTATCCCAGGGCTAAGAGGAAGACCACCTAAAGAGATTTCTATCAAGAATCTTTCAAGTATTATTGAAGCTAGACTTACAGAGATTATAGAACATATTTATTATGAAATTAAAAAGTCTGGTTTAGAAAATAAGTTGATTACAGGATTAGTAATTACAGGGGGCGGTGCACAAATGAAACACATTACTCAACTTTTTGAGTATATAACAGGAATGGATACAAGGATTGGCTTTCCTAACGAATATTTAGCTAAAGGAAATATAGAGGAGATAACTAGCCCTATGTATGCTACAAGCGTTGGATTAATCTTAGAAGGGTATAAAAACCTTGACGCAGGTATAGGACATGAGAAAAATAAGGAAGTTGTAGAGCTTGAAGAGGAGGAGGAAATCGCAACAGAAGAGAAAATAGAAGGTATAAAAACCCCTTTTCTTAAGCGATTGATAGAAAAAACAAAATCCTTTTTTGATGAGGAAGTCAGCTAATTTATCTATGAAATACAAAGTATTAAAATAAAATAACAAGAGCAAACTCACATAAATTAATAGCTATGGAATTTAATTTAGAAAAAGAAAAAGCATCAATTATTAAAGTTATCGGTGTAGGTGGCGGAGGAAGTAATGCCGTTAACCACATGTATAAACAAGGTATAAAAGGTGTAGATTTCTTAATATGCAATACCGATCAACAAGCTTTAGATTTAAGTCCTATACCTAATAAGATTCAATTAGGTTCTTCCCTAACACAGGGTAGAGGTGCGGGTTCAAAGCCTGAAGTAGGTGAAAATGCAGCCATTGAAAGTATTGATGAAATAAAAGAAATTTTAGAATGTAATACTCAAATGGTTTTTATAACTGCTGGAATGGGAGGAGGTACTGGAACTGGAGCTGCCCCTGTTATTGCTGAAGCTGCTAGGGAAATGGATATCCTTACTGTAGGAATTGTAACCATTCCTTTTGCTTTTGAAGGCAATAGAAGAAAAAAGCAAGCAGAAGCTGGGTTGAAAGAAATGCGTGAGAGTGTAGATACTTTATTGGTCATTTCTAATGATCGCTTAAGAGAAATGCATGGAAACTTAAAGATATCAGAAGCATTTTCAATGGCGGACGATATTTTAACCGTTGCCGCTAAAGGTATAGCAGAAATTATTACCGTAGCAGGGTATATTAATGTGGATTTTGAAGATGTTAAAACAGTAATGAAAGAAGGTGGCACAGCTATCATGGGCTCAGCATCAGCAGAAGGTGAAGGAAGGGCAGTAAAAGCTGTGAGCCATGCACTTACTTCTCCATTGTTAAATGATAATGATATTACTGGAGCGAATTATATTCTTCTAAATATTACTTCTGGAGATGAAGAAGTGACTATGGATGAGATTGATGAGATTACGGAGTACATTCAAAGTGAAGCTGGAAATTCAGCTGATATTATTTGGGGGAATGGGGTTGATGAGGAGTTAGGGAATAAAATTTCAGTAACAATTATTGCCACAGGTTTTGGAACTCAAGAAACTTCAAACACTGAAAGTTTAACTAAAAAGCAAGTCGTAAAATTAGATGATGATGTGGATACCACGGTTACTCAAAAAGTTCCGGACCCTTCTTATAATACTTCTAGCTCTTTGGAACCAGAATTAAAGATTGTGAATGCTCCTGAAAATAAAGAGATTGACTTTAGCATTGAGAATTCTAAAGTACAAGAAGAAGGAGTAAAACGTTATAACCTTGAAGATATAGTAGATGAAGATGGACCTAAGGAAACACCATCTGATAAAATAATTAAAAAGGAAGTCAAAGAAAAGTTATCTCAAAAACCAACTTCTGACGAAATTAATAAAATTGACAATGAGATATCTGAAAAGAAAATCCATGAAGAAAAGCTGAGAAAGAGAATGCAGGCTTTGGGTGAAATAACATCTCGATTGAGAAAACCGGGAGGATTGAATGAGCTAGAAAGAGAGCCCGCTTATAAAAGACGCCAAATTAATTTAGATGATGTCCCACATTCTTCAGAATCTACTGTTTCTAGATTTTCACTTAGCCAAGATGAAAATAAGAACACTACATTAAGACAAAATAATTCTTTTCTTCATGATAATGTAGATTAATATTCCAAAATTTAATTCCATGAATTGGCGACAAGAATCAATTTGTCGCCAATTTTTTTTTGCTAGCTATTTACTAAAATTAGATGGTTTATTTGAATTTAGCTCTTTACTATAACCAAAGGGGTTAAATCTCTTCATAACCCGCCTAACTCTTCGGATACTAGTAATTCTTTCATAAGAGAGCAGTGTGTTACACTTTAAAGAATAAGAGTATGGTGATAGAATATTTCTAACATTTATTTTTTTATGACCTTAATTTTGATTTTCTCCTTAGTTAAGGTTTACTATTAATAATAAAAAAGCCGCTTCATTTGAAGCGGCTTTTTTATTGCTTGTTAGTTCGTCAAGCTTAAGACTTGATAATCTTTCTGACAATTACTCCACTATTCGTTTCTATTTTGATGAAATAGATTCCTCTAGCGTGTCTTCCCATATCAAACTTAGTAGTTTGCATTCTGAAGTTAACATTTTCATGTTGTTCTATCAGTTTGCCATCCATAGATAGGAGTTTAATAGTACCCACTAAGTCAGTAAATGATCTATATTCAATAAACAGTTCATCGTTGGTTGGGTTAGGATAGATGTTGAATTCATCTCCAAATTCATGGTTTCTAACCGATGTCACACAAGAGTCAGTAATTCGAACATATAACGTATCGTTTGGCCCTGTCTGGTCGACATTACACCCATAATCAGACTCCACATATACGGTGTATTTGTATATTTTATTAAGCTCAAGTTTCCAAGCATCTACTACTATAGTTTGAGTTGAATCCTTAATAATAGTACCGTCCGGTTCAATAATTGTCCAGTCATATTTAAAGGTATGTCCTTCCATTGCACCAGCATTTAATATTAGAGTGGTGTCTTGGCAAACTTCTTTATAATTAGTATCCGCTAACTGAACAACTGGATATGGATTGATCTTAGTTATCACCTCTGTTCTTAAGGGCGACCAACAAGAGTCCGTTTTTGTGCTAACATAGACGGTGTCATCGCTTAATAAGTTGTCGTATTCTATATAATAGATTAGTTTTCCATCTTCAACTATCGGTTCACCTGATGATAAGGTATCGTAATTATTTGCATTTATATTAGAATAGACAAATACAGAATCGATGTTATTTGTTGCTGTCGGTCCATAATAAGGGAACTCAATAGCAGATCGAATTGCACCAGGTCCACACCTTGAGTTATCAAGTGCTTTTCCTGAGTATGGTTTTGTAATGTTAATTTTAACAGGTACTGTCTCAATAACATCACAAATCTTAACTTTCAACTCCGTAGTTGTATCTAAAATTACAACGTATTGCGGAGAATCACTAGGGAAACTAAAGCCATTTATCCAGAATCCATCACCTTGGCTATCGTGTTCTTTTTCTTGCCATTGCAGTCTTCCAAAGAAATCCCTAATATTTAGCCTCACGGGTGTTTGATAACAAATGGTCTCATCCGGTTGAATTAAAGTTATGCTTCCAGCTTCTCTTTGAGCTAACACACCTTCTTCTATAGTATCATTTCTTCTCAATACTTCTGTAACCATATCGGTGTAAATTCTAAAGTCAAACATGGCACCGATATCTGACATATCAAAGGTACCGTCTAACTTAATAATTACAGTAGAGTCTCTTGGTAGAGGTACAGCAGGAGGAATTCCATTTTTAATAAATTGATTTGTATTAACGGTAGTCCTTAACGTATCCCAAGGTACTCCATTCTTCTTAACTTCTACTGTTATTTCCGTTACATCTACTGTAAAATCAATATCTTCGGAACCATTATTTCTAATTTCTACTTTCACCTCTTGAGTATCTGAATAACAACTATAAACTCCATCATTAGGTGCGGCCAATGCATGTGGCGTTAAATCTTTCGAGGCACGGTCAAATACGAAGATATCGTCAATTCCCATATCCGAAGCATCACCTCCACGGTAACTTACGAAACGTAATCGCACGAACTTACCTGCATAATTCCAACCAGCTTGAGGGTTATTTAATTGAACTGATCTCATTTTCCAAGGCCTACCGTTGTTAATCTGATCTGGATCTTCACCTGCGAGACTGTCAACTCTTCTCCAACCTGAGTCGTCATTTGCTTCAACATCAAGCTGCCCCATATTATATCCAAACATATGGTACCAATATTGGAGTTCCGGCTGAACGGCTTGGGTTAAATCAATACACATAGATTGTAAGACCACTGCATCTCCAGCATCACCTAGGGCTGAGTTGGTTCTAAAATAATGTCCGGTCCCATTTTGGAAGGTATGATCATCAGCAGGACCTGAAACGTTGGGCCTAGACATTCCTCTATATACCCCTCCGGTATAAAACATACCTGTTTGACCATACAATAGTCCTTCGAGAGGGTCGTTAGGGTCTTCAAAATCTATAATATACGGAATGTCAATAGGAATCTGATGTTCTATTCTGTAATTTTCTATGATATTACCTACGGTATCCATATCTCCTGGTAGGTAAATATGTACATTCAGGAAGTATTCCTTTTTATCTTCCATAAAGTAGGTACTATCTAAGTAGAAGTCCCATACATCTCCAGGTTCAAAAGTTGGCGTTGTAGGATATATCCAGAAGGTATCTCTTCCTAATCCTCCGGGAGGAAATTGCACAAAACCACTATCTATAGCAAATACCACTCTAAAGGAATCAATCCTATCGATACCCGTGTTTCGAACTCTTAACCTAACGGGCTCGTTGGCAGAGTAGTAACATCTGCCTGGAGAAGGGCTAACAATTGTAACGAGGTCCATTTGTTGAGGCAGAGGTCTAACAATACAGAAGTTATCTATGGCATAAAAACCATCTCCCGCATTAATTGCTGTAATCCTAAACTCTACAAAGTCACCTACATATTCTGCTAATGACAAGGAAACTTTAGTCCAGCTTGTTACTGGATCACCTTGCAGGGTATCGTAATTAGCATATAATGTATCAAGGTCTTTCCAAGCCCCACCACCAGCAGCACGTGCTTCAATAAGCATATAATGACGCTTACTTGGAGCCATATAGTAAAATTCTAAGTTGGCTGCTTTCGTACTTGTTAAATCAAAACAAGTTGTTTCAATCCAAGCCTCATCTTGTGGGTTTCCATCACCATCGTCAGCAAACAAATAGATGTCATTTAACCCAGTGGTAACTCCAGCAACTGGGCCACCACCTTCAATAGCTGCTTTAAAAGCATAATCACTTTGATTTCCTTTCCACCAGTTGGTCATAGTTTCATCCTCAAAGTCTTTAGGAATATCGCCGAATAACAATTCACTAAAGTCTTCACAATATGGGAAGGGTCTAGCTTTATTGGTTACAATTTGAATTAAAGTATCGTTAAACTCATATCTATCGCCTGTTACTTCACTCCAAATCTTAAACTGATAGTTCCCCGGTTGTGACATATCTGCTCGAGGATTAAATCTAAAAGTATATCTGGCGTTTTGCACTACAGTAGCAATAGCTGAATCTCTTTGTATAGGGCGAACAACTGGATCACCATTTAAAGGGAACCAAGTTACCTGATAGGCCATTTTTACTTTATGAATTTCCGAGAACCCAACATTTTGAACAATAACTTCTACTTGTTCTTGATTTCTGGTATTACAATCTGAAGTAGGCCTCAATAATTGTTTTGTTGCCATATCTATGGTATCTTGGTCAAGCAATGAAATGTCATCTAAACCAATATCTCCACCTCCTACTTGTCCTCTAAATTGTGCTCTAAATCTAATTCTTCCATTAGTTACATGAGAGAAGTTATTTAACGACACTTGATGCTCTTTCCATGGATCGGTAGCTTTATCTTGTTGGTCACCTCTAATGGAAGTAACACCTTGAACCCATTGATTACCATTATGGACATCTACAAATAAGTCTCCTACGTTACCAAACATATGATAATAAAAGCTTAATAATATTCTTCCGCTTTTTGACTCTGTAAAGTCTATACCTCCACATGGAGTAGTAAAAATAGCATCTGCATGTCCACCTCTTCTAAATTTGGTTTCAACCAGCATGTACATTCCATTTCCATTTTTAAAGTCGGTTGCAAAGGTGTGGTCCCCTGAAGGTCCGTTGGGAACTATAGGTGGATTTGGCATTGGTTCTCCATCAATGGTTGGAGCTGGCCCTTGCCATACGTGCCAAGAATGCCCACTTCCGTTAGGCGTTCTAGTCCAACCCTGTAAGTCATCTCCAGCATATCCTCCTGCACCCATTTGAAAATATTCAAAATCTTGAGTGTAATATGGGAAGCCAAGAGAACGGTTAATAATATTCTTTTCTATTAAGTCATTTGTAGTATGCGTGTCTCCATTTAGTTGAGTCCATACTCTTATATTTTGAGTACCTGTACCTGATAAATCAATATTTTGTGTAAAAGTTAACTCATATACAGAATCAGGATCTATAGAAACCGGCACCACTTGTTGTGCATGTTGCTCATGATTGTTGCTATAGTGAACAGTCATTGAATTTGCGGCTATCGGTAATGAACCAAAGTTCTTAACCAATACTTTAACCGTTGCGCTTGATGATAAATTACAATTATTTTCAAAAGCTGGCTCAATAATTTCAACAACTCCGGCATCTTGATCTATCCTATTAAAGATGTCGATATCGTCAATAGCCATATTACCTCGAGCGCCTCCATAGTATCCAGCAAATCGTATTTGTGAAAAATTCCCAGCAAAGCTATCTAATCTGACTGTTGCGTTTTTCCATGCATCTGTTGGAGCTTTTTGCTCCTCACCTTCTAGTTTGAATACATCTACCCAAGCATCCATACTGTCTTTAACTTGAACTACTAAATCTCCCATTTGATCTCCATACCTATGATACCAAAAACTTAAGTTTACTTTTGTTCTGGAGGTAAGGTCTAAACATGGTGAAAGCAATATTGCTGGTGGGCTATTAGTACTTCCTGTGCCCTGAGTATATAAGAAGTTCCCCCTACCCGTTGTATTATCGCCATACGGTCCAGTATTTGGTGTAGGGGTTGCTGTTTCTCCTTTACAATCAACAGTATTTTGAACATGCCATGCGTAATTTCCCGGCTCTGCTACCCACCCATTTTCAATAACTTGCCCTAAGAATCCGTTACAATTCGCATCTCTTGAAGTTTCGAAGGTTTCTCTTTGGTCATTTACTATAGTATGGTTGATAATTCTATATAAAAAGTTTGTGTCGTTAAATGGGACTTTATCTGTCGGTAATCTTACCCAAGTTTTGATGTTGTATGTTCTTCCAGGGTGGGATAAGTCAGCAGGAGTTAAAAAGCTATACTCTCTTACTTCTTCCGGATTTATATTATAACCCACATATTCTTCAACAATAGGACCTTCGTTTACTTGATAACCAACATATAGGGAGTCTGCAGGTTCAACAGGCAATGAACCGAGATTTTGTAATCTCATTCTTATTTCAGAGGCATTATTAACCATACAACCACTTATTGGATAAAATGCCCCTAAACTTCTTACATCATTAGCTACTGGTTCGTAGAGAATAACATCATCAATTGCCATTTTACCGAGTTGCCCTATATTTTTAGAACGAAATCTTATTTTCAATCTTCTTCCTGCATAAGTATTTAAATTAACAGTATGAAGATCCCAATCGGAGGAACTTGAAGGATGAATTTTTGTTATTTCACTCACTTCAATCCAGTCTTTTCCATCGTAAACATCGACATACAACGGTCCCATATTAGATGGGGTACTAGTATATCTATGATAATAGAACTCCAATACTGCTCCAGTATTATTAGATAAATCAAAACAAGGGCTTTCAAAAGTAGCTACGGCGCTACCTGTTGCTTGAGCATCTGCAAATACGAAAACTCCTTGACCTGTAGTGTGATCCCTAGCTGGACCAGATGTAGTGCTATTAGATTGATTGGCAGTTCGCCATTGGTAGGTACCAGTACTAGGAACTGCTCTCCAGTTTTGTTGATTGGGATTGGTAAAGTTATCAAACGATTGGTAATAGGATATCGTTTCAGTATTTACAGTTTGAGAGTTGCTTATTCGTAAATTAGAAATCGTGTCATTATTTGGAAAGCTATCTCTAGGAGTTTCAACCCAAACATCTAGGATGTAATTTCTTATAGAAGAGAAATTGTATTTATCATCAAAAGTATATCTTAGTGTTGAGTTTGGACTAAATCTAGAATAAATAGAATCTGAAACTATAGATCCATTATCAACTTGATAAAATACATAGAAAGTATCAATAGGCAAAGCTCCTTTATTTTCTAATTCTAAAATAACATTTTCTGCGGGACCATAACCACAAAGGGGAGATGAATTGTCTACAGGGTAAAGTACTTCATTTAAGCTTAAGTCTACTGGTTGAGGTTCGCGAATTGTAAAAAGATCAACACCTATTCCATTATAGTGAGTACCTCCATCGGAATTAAATGTAAATCTAAATTTAACTTGCGGTTCTCCTCCTAGGCCAACAAGTACGTTTTCTACTCTTAGCCATTGGTTAGAAAAGCCCTCCCAAACATTATTTTGTATGTTATTGTACCAGTTCGTTGGCCTTACTCCACCTGCTTGTAGTTTTCTCCATGTGTTTCCATTATCTGTTGAATATTCCATCCAAGCATTATCAAAGCCAACTTCTGTTTGGTAATACAGCCAAAAGCTCATAATAGGGTCACCTATAGTTTGACTAAAATCAAAACAAGGAGAGATTAAGTATGAACGTTCATTAGCGTTGTAATTTCCAATTAAATTTGTTGTAAAAATATTTTGGCCTGAAGGTGCACTATTTAAACTTGGTGCAGAGGGGACGCCTCGCTGCCAAGATGAATTTGTACCAGCTACCTTCCAACCTCCATTGCCATTTTCAAAATCTTCTGCATAAGTCAAAGTATGCGAAGGCTCATTCTCAATTTGATAGGTTGCTGTATCGTTATGTGGCTGTGCGTCGTTTGTAAGTATGGTATACACTTGAACGGTATGAATGTTAATAACAGAAAGGTCAGCAGTTGAATTAAATAAATAAGTGGTTGTATCAAAAGAGTTAAGAGTGTTATTAATTGTTTCTACAACTGGTGTACCCCCATTAATTGAAAAGGCAATATCATATGAACTAACATCTTGTAGTCCACGATTGATAACTTCCACTAGGATGCCTTCTTGGTCGGTTAATCCACAACCTGAAGTAGGTGTTATTATCCTAGACACACCAATGTCATAATTTACAGGTGATTGAATAACAACATTGTCAATACCAACATGATATCCCCAGTCGTTTCCATCATGGTAAAGAAATTTAACTCTAGTATTAGTACTTCTGTATTGAGAAATATCTATTCTCGCATGAGGGAAGTTCCCCATACAAATTGCGCTTGCAAAGTTTCCACAATCATCCCTTTTAACAGTAAAAATATTAATCCAACCAGAACCTGTATCAATAAAGACAGCAAAACTATCATTTACAGCACCAGGAGCTTGGCGGAAGTTATAGTCAAAATCTAAAGTAGTTATGGAGTTATTGGAATTGTCAAAAGTTGGAGTAATTAACTCTACAGTATTATTTATTGAAGAAGCACCTAATGCATCATCATCAAAAAAGGCAAAAGGTGTACCGTCTAAATTGTAATTTACATTGGGATTGTTATGCCATCCATCGATTCCAAATTTCCAAACCTCAGTGCCTGAGACGGCATTATTGGTCCACCCTGTAGGAAGCGTGGAGTTATTAAAATCTTCATTAACATAAAGCATTTGTGCAAACGACTGGACTGTTGCACCAATCAATAGTAAAGCAAGTAATAATCTCTTCATTTTGTTGAAATTAATATGTTGAAGTTAATTTTTTTTTATACTTTTTAAGTAATATAGTTTGGAAAATTAATAAAAAATATCCTTTCTATCCACTTAGACGTAAATTTTTATAATTTGGTTGCAAATAAAAGTATTATTTAAATATCTATTACTCTTGATTTATCGAAAGTATCTTGGTTTAGTTTTCTATGTAATAATTTATATTTTTCAATATACGTTAGTATGAAAACACATTAAAAAAGTTAGTGAATTGCTTTATTAAAACAGTTCTAAAAAGTTGAGGTACTTAAAGTGATGTTTATTCTACTTTCCAAACGTTTTTTCCACTGAGTAATTGGTTGAGATCTCCAGCACCTTGTTTTTCTATTGCATATTGAACTTGTTCTTCTAGAGCTTCTTCATATCTATATCGATTCGTTGCATAAAAAACACCAAAAGGTCTTGGTAGATTTCCTTCAATAGTGGGGTTGTCAAAAAAGGTAGTTAACAATTGAGCTTTAAAATGATCTGCCTCATCGTGAATCCACAAATCATCTGCAGCGTAATCATTTGCATTAACGATAATGGGTTTAGTACCATCTAAACGTATGGCTTTTTCATTGTCTTTTCCAAAATATAGGGGTTCATTATGATGCAAATAGAGAGTGTTTTCATCTTTTATTTCTTTATCGGTAAATACAGCGAAAGCACCGTCGTTGAAAACGTTACAATTTTGATAAATTTCAACCATGGACGTTCCAATATGTTGATTGGCTCGCATTAGGATTTCTCTCTGATGTTTTGGATCCCTGTCAATGGTTCTTGCAATAAAGGTTGAGTTAGCTCCTAGGCATAATTTTAAAGGGTTGAAAGGCATGTCAATGGAACCGATAGGTGTGGATTTACTTACTTTTCCCTCTGGGGAAGTAGGTGAGTATTGACCTTTAGTTAAACCATAAACTTCATTGTTAAACAACAAAATATTAATGTCAAAATTTCTTCTAATGCAGTGAATTAAATGATTCCCACCTATAGAAAGTGAGTCTCCATCTCCAGTAATTACCCAAACACTAAGTTCTGGTCTACTAATTTTTAATCCGGATGCAATTGCAGTAGCTCTTCCATGAATACTATGCATACCATAGGTGTTCATATAGTATGGGAAACGAGAAGAACAACCAATTCCTGAAATAAATACAATGTCTTCTTTATCCTTTCCGATTTCAGGCATAATGGATTGTACTTGTTTTAGGATGGAATAATCACCACACCCAGGGCACCAGCGCACTTCTTGGTCTGTTGCAAAATCTTTAGGTGTTAATTTTTTTTCTAGTGTTTCTGCTTCTAAATTCATGCGATAACCTCCTCTTCTTTGATTACTGCTACGATTTCAGCAGTAGTAAAGGGAATTCCTTTAATTTTATTTAGCCTTTTGGCATCTACTAAGAACTTGTCCCTAATAATGTTAACTAATTGGCCGTCATTCATTTCGGGTACGATAATACGGTCAAATTTTTGAATAATTTCCCCTACATTTTTTGGCATAGGGTTAAGGTATCTCAAATGCATTTGGCTAACTGCTAAGCCATCATTGATACATTGGTTTACAGCGCTTTTTATAACGCCATAAGTAGAACCCCAGCCGATGACTAAAATATCCCCAGCTTCTTTTCCTGTAGCAATCTCTTGAAGTGGAATACGTTCGGCAATTTTGTTTACTTTCTCTGCTCTTGTTTTTACCATTTTATGATGGTTGTCTGGGTCATAAGATACATTTCCGGTAAGATAATCTTTTTCTAAGCCCCCTAATCGATGTTCGAGGTTTTTTTGTCCAGGGATGGCCCATTCTCTTACTAACATCTCATCCCTTTTATAGGGAAGGTAGGTGGAACCATTTTCTTTAGCAAAGGGTGGTTTAATTTCTTCTAAGTCATCTGTATTTGGGAATTTCCATGGTTCGGAGCCATTGGCAATATAACCATCAGAAAGTATCATGACAGGAGTCATATGTTCAACAGCTATTTGGCAAGCCTCAAAAGTAGCTTTAAAGGAGTCTGAAGGTGAAGCAGCAGCAATTACAGGTATGGGCGCTTCACCATTTCTACCATATAGGGCTTGCATTAAATCTGCTTGCTCAGTTTTTGTTGGTAAACCCGTTGAGGGACCTCCTCTTTGTACATTGCAAATTACCATTGGAATCTCAAGCATAATCCCCAAGCCTATTGCTTCGCCTTTTAATGCTATACCTGGTCCAGACGATGCGGTTACTGCTAATTTTCCACCAAAAGCTGCACCTATAACAGCTGCCATAGCTGCAATCTCATCTTCTGCCTGAAATGTTTTTACTCCAAAATTTTTGTGCTTGGCTAATTCATGCAAGATATCTGAAGCTGGCGTAATGGGATAAGAACCATAGAATAATTGTAAACCAGATTTTTGGGCAGCAGCAATAAAACCAATCGCTGTAGCTTGATTTCCTACAATATTTCTATACCGTCCTTTTTGTAATTGAGCTGCTTTAACATTAAAAGTAGAAGAAAATATTTCAGAGGTATCGGCATAGTTATATCCTGCTCTTAATACTTTAATGTTTGCATCTATAACGTCTTGATTATTTTTAAATTTTTCTTGGATAAAATGTTCTGTGCCTTCTAGCTTTCTGTTGTACATATAATATAAAACTCCTAAGACAAACATATTTCTAGACCGATCCATATCCTTTTTAGATAATCCACTATCTACCAAAGCGGCATGAGTTAGTTTGGTGACATCAATTTGAATGATCTTATAATCTTCAAGGATACTATCTTCAAGTGGATTTTTTTCATATCCCGCTAGTTTTAAATTTCTTCTATTAAAGCCATCGATATTAGTAATGATCGTTCCATTTTTCTTTAATTTATGAAGATATACTTTTAATGCGGCGGCATTCATGGCAACCAATACATCACAAACATCTCCAGCAGTTGGAACTTCAACACTTCCGAATTTTAATTGGAAAGCAGACACACCAGCAAGCGTTCCTTGAGGTGCGCGTATTTCAGCTGGATAATTTGGAAAAGTTGAAATATCGTTTCCAAAAAGAGCATTT
This sequence comes from uncultured Flavobacteriales bacterium, assembly GCA_964552035.1. GTDB lineage: Bacteria > Bacteroidota > Bacteroidia > Flavobacteriales_E > Vicingaceae > CAZKFN01. The sequence goes on along the minus strand of CAZKFN010000009.1, from coordinate 9,500 downwards.
GTATTTGTGAATTGGGTTCCAGTAAGTTGAATTCCATCTCCGGAATCTCCTGCAAAAACAATTGTTACTTCTTGTTTTTCAACTACTTTTTTTACCATACTTTTCTGTGCTTTTTATTTAGGGGTAAAGTTAATTAGAATTATTCTAAATAATACAAACGAGACAAAAAGGTTTGTTATAAAATAATATCTTTATACTTAGTGTAATAGAATTCAAAGACATTAACAATTTATGATTAAAGAAGTTTATTGTCATTTTTTTTACGATCTGTTATTGAAGTTACAAAAGTATGTAAAATCAATAGGGAGAGATAGGTGAGGTGATTAAAATTTATTTTTTTATAAAATTGTAGAAAGCCATATCTTTGCAAACTTAAAAAAAGGGCACAAAAAGCTCTAAATGGAAGAGGAGAGTAGTTTGGCAACCCCCCTTTTTCTTAGTTATAGAAATTTACTAATATATTAAACCACCTTATTTATGGCACAAAAAATCATTTATACAGAAACGGATGAAGCACCAGCTTTAGCAACTTATTCTTTATTGCCGATTGTTCGTTCTTTTACCAAAAAGGCTAATGTTGAAGTTGAAAGTAGAGATATTTCTTTAGCAGGGAGAGTTTTATCTCAATTTCCAGAATACCTCAAAGAAAATCAAAAAGTGAATGATGCCTTAGCTGAATTAGGGGAGTTAGTTAAAGTTGCTGATGCAAATATAATAAAGCTACCAAATATTAGCGCCTCTTTACCACAGTTGCAAGCGGCCATTAAGGAGCTTCAATCTAAAGGATACGCATTGCCTGATTTTCCTGAAAATCCAATAACAGACGAAGAAAAGGAAATTAGAGCAAGATATGCTAAGGTGAGTGGAAGTGCCGTAAATCCAGTTTTAAGAGAAGGGAATTCTGATAGACGGGCTCCAAATGCTGTAAAGGAATTTGCTAAAAAGAATCCACATTCTATGGGAGAATGGTCAAAAGATTCCAAATCACATGTGTCCACAATGGGGGGGAATGATTTTGCAAGCAATGAAAAGTCAGTAACGGTAGATAAAGCACAGTCTATAAAAATTATTTTAGAAACTCAAGATGGGGGTCAACAAGTTTTAAAAGAAAAAATAGATTTATTAGAAGGCGAAATTATCGATGGGACTTTTTTAAGTAAAAAGGCATTGATTAATTTCTTAAAAGTTCAGAAAGAGGAAGCGAAGGCTTTAGGTGTATTGTTTTCTGTTCACCTTAAGGCAACAATGATGAAAGTTTCTGATCCCGTTATTTTTGGTCATGTTGTACATATGTTTTTTGAAGAACTCTTTGAGAAATATGAGGACACTTTCCAAAGGTTAGGGGTTAACCCAAATGCTGGTTTGGCAACTTTAATAAATCAAGTTAAAACCTTACCTAAGGATCAAAGTAAAGCTATTTTGGCAGATTTAAATCGAATTTATGAGGAAGGTCCGGATATAGCTATGGTTGATTCAGATAAGGGAGTCACTAACCTACATGTACCCTCTGATGTTATTATTGATGCTTCTATGCCTGCAATGATTAGAACTTCAGGAAAAATGTGGAACAAGTTTGGAGAAGCACAAGATGTCAAAGCCATTATTCCAGATAGCAGCTATGCTTCTATTTACGATGAGACCATAAAGTTCTGTATAGAAAATGGTGCTTTTGATCCTCAAACTATGGGAACAGTTCCCAATGTTGGATTAATGGCACAAAAAGCTGAAGAGTATGGATCTCATGATAAAACTTTTGAGATACCTTCCGATGGTACTGTGAAAGTGATTAACCAAGATGGGAAAACTTTAATGGAGCACGAAGTGGAGGCAGGGGATATTTGGAGAATGTGTCAAGCAAAAGATGCACCGATTGAGAATTGGGTAGCATTAGCAGTTGATCGTGCAAGAGCAACAAATTGGCCTGCAGTTTTTTGGCTAGATGAAAATCGTGCACACGATAGGGAATTAATTCAAAAAGTAAATCAATATTTACCTCAACATGACACCAGCGGTTTAACACTTAAGATACTTTCACCTAGAAAAGCTACAAAATATACTTTAGAGCGTGTGAAGAATGGTGAAAATACTATCTCTGTAACTGGGAACGTATTGCGGGATTATTTAACAGATTTATTTCCAATTTTAGAGCTGGGAACCTCAGCAAAGATGCTTTCTATTGTACCTCTAATGAAGGGAGGGGGCTTGTTTGAGACAGGAGCTGGAGGTTCTGCACCAAAGCATGTTCAACAAGTGTTGAGCGAAAATCATTTGCGTTGGGATTCTTTGGGTGAGTTTTTAGCTTTAGCAGTTTCTTTAGAGCATTTGTCGAGAAAATCAAATAATCCTCAAGCAAAAGTTTTAGCAGATTGTCTTGATAAGGCTACTGAGAAGTTGTTGCTTACAGGAAAATCTCCTTCCAGGAAGGTGGGTGAATTAGACAATCGAGGTAGTCATTTTTACTTGGCTTTATATTGGGCCGAAGCATTGGCAGGTCAGACAGAAGATATAGATTTGCAAAACAGTTTTGAACATTTGGCAAAATCACTTCGAGAAAATGAGAATAAAATTGTTGAGGAATTGAATTCTGCTCAAGGAAAGGTTGTAGATATAGAGGGTTATTATTTACCAAATAAAGAAAAGGTAGCGAAAGTGATGCGTCCAAGTCAAACTTTTAATGCAATCCTTTCGGAAGTCTAATTGATAGATTATTAAATTCATAAAAAGTTCAGGAATATCCTGAGCTTTTTTTATTCTCTAGATTTTAAGTTTACTAATAAGTTGTAAAAATTAAAACCTATTTATGTCATTTTGTCATAGCTTTTGAATTTTGTTTATTTTTGTAGTTTATATTTGAAGGAAGAAATTATAGATAGAAATGATAGAAACGGCAAATAAACAAATGGATGAAGCGCGCCAGGGTGAGGCATTATATCATAAATCAAAAGTTGCCAAACCTAATGGTCGAAAGTTTTATATAGAAAGTTATGGTTGTCAGATGAATTTTTCTGATAGTGAAATTGTAGCTTCAATTTTAGAAAAAGAAGGTTATGAATTGACGAGTACGTTGGAAGAAACCGATGTTATTTTTGTAAATACTTGTGCGATTCGTGCTAAAGCGGAGGATACTGTTCGAAAACGATTGACAGATTTTAAAAAATTAAAACGCAAAAAGCCTTCTTTGATAGTAGGTGTTTTAGGTTGTATGGCTGAGCGCTTAAAAGAAAAATTGCTGGAGCAAGAAAAGTTGGTTGATATTGTTGTTGGTCCCGATGCTTATCGTGATTTACCCAATTTAGTGGATGAGGTAGAAGGTGGAGGTAGGGCCATTAATGTGATGTTGTCTAAAGAGGAAACTTATGGAGATATAAGTCCTGTGAGATTAGGGGGAAGCGGAGTAACAGCTTTTGTGTCTATTACAAGAGGATGTGATAATATGTGTACTTTTTGTGTTGTACCCTTTACTAGAGGTCGAGAACGAAGCAGGGACCCAGAGACCATCGTTGAGGAAGTAAGAGAGTTAGCTGCTTCGGGATATAAAGAGGTAACACTTTTAGGTCAAAATGTAGACTCTTATTTATGGCATGGTGGTGGGCTTAGGAAAGAATTTGATAGCCTAAGTGAAGAAGAAAAGAAGAACAGCGTGAATTTTTCTCAGTTAATGGAAAAAGTTGCATTAGTAGACCCTAATGTTAGAATTCGATTTTCAACTTCTCATCCTAAAGATATGACCGATGAAGTGCTTCATGTAATGAATAGATATGACAATATTTGTAAGTATATTCACTTGCCCGTGCAGTCTGGGAATAGTAGAATTTTAGAGTTAATGAATAGGGGTTATACTCGTGAATGGTATTTAAACCGAATTGAAGCTATACGTAGAATAATGCCTGATTGTTCAATTTCGGCAGATATTATGACTGGTTTTTGTACAGAAACAGAAGCGGAGCATCAGGAAACCCTGAGTTTGATGGAAGAAGTGAAGTATCATTTTTCTTATATGTTTAAATATTCAGAACGCCCCAATACTTTAGCTGAGAGAAAGTTAGAAGATGATGTTCCAGAAGATGTGAAACAAAGAAGGTTAGCAGAGATTATTGAATTGCAAAGAATTCATTCTCATGAATATTTAAAAAGAGATATCGGTAAAACCTACGAGGTTTTAGTAGAAGGAGTATCAAAAAAATCAGATAAAGAATTATACGGAAGGAATACCCATAATTCTGTTGTTGTTTTCCCAAGAGAGCAGTACAAAGCAGGGGATTATGTTAATGTTAAGATTCACGATTGCACATCGGCAACACTTATAGGAGAAGTAGTATAATGAAGCACGAACAGATTAAGCAGCGATTTGATGTTATAGGAAATTCGAGAGGATTTAATCGAGCAATTGATATTGCGACTCAAGTAGCACCGACTGACTTAACCGTTTTTATTACTGGAGAAAGTGGGGTAGGCAAGGAAGTGATGCCGCAGATTATCCATCAGTTGAGTGCTAGGAAACACAATAAGTATATTGCTGTAAATTGTGGAGCCATTCCAGAAGGGACTATTGATTCTGAGCTTTTTGGACATGAAAAGGGGTCGTTTACAGGAGCATATGATTCAAGGAAAGGATATTTTGAGGTAGCCGATGGGGGAACCATTTTCTTAGATGAAGTGGCAGAGCTTCCTCTGCCAACTCAAGCTAGACTCTTAAGAGTTTTAGAAAGTGGAGAGTTTATCAAGGTAGGTTCTTCAAAGGTATTAAAAACTGATGTTCGAATTGTTGCAGCTACCAATGTAAATATTCCCGAAGCAATTAAAAAAAATAAGTTTAGAGAAGATTTATTTTATCGGTTAAATACAGTGCCAATTTTAATTCCGCCATTAAGAGAGCGCAAAGAAGATATTTATCTACTTTTTAGAAAATTTGCTTCAGACTTTGCTGAAAGGTATAGGATGCCCCCAATTCGATTAGATGAGGCAGCAAAAAGTCTTTTAGTTCAATATCGATGGCCAGGAAATATTCGTCAATTAAAAAATGTTACGGAACAGATTTCTGTCATTGAAAAAGATAAACAGATAACGGAAGAAGTATTGAGGGGATACTTGACAGAACAAATGGAGGCAAAACTTCCTGTTTTGTATGAAAGTGAGGACGATAAGCTGATGAGTGAGCGAGAGATTTTATATAAGGTGCTTTTTGAAATGAAGAAAGATGTGCATGATTTAAAACATATTGTTCGCCATGTCTTAAATAAGGAAGGAAAGGAAAGTCAAGGAGAAGTAAGTTCTCAGGTAGTTGACCGATTGTATAACGAAAGAGATGAAAGCGCCAATGAATATGTTGCGCTTCAAGTGGAAGAATACCATAAAGGGAGAGAGAAGTCAGAAACTGAGTTAGATGAAGCTACTTTGCATGTAGATAAGTTAAAGGATGAGGTTTATCAGGATGTCGAGGCTGAGGTGGAAGAGGTAGAAGAAAGTTTATCTATAGCTGATGCAGAAAAGCGTTTAATTATAAAGGCTTTGGAAAAGCATGACGGGAAAAGGAAATATGCCGCAGAAGATTTAGGAGTTTCAGAAAGGACACTGTATAGAAAGATTAAAGAATACGAAATTAATAGGTAAGTAAATGGGAAATAATTTTTTATCAAAAATAGCTTTCTTTACCTTTATAATAATGGTTTTGTGGTCTTGTACTGCTTCTTATTCTTTTACTGGAGCTTCAATTTCTCCAGAAGTCAAAACAGTATCTATTGACTTTTTTCCCAATCAGGCTTCTTTAGCACCTCCTTCAGTAGGGCAGGAATTTACAGAAGCATTAAAAGACATTTTTTTGTCTCAAACCAATCTGACTCTAGTGAATTCTGGAGGAGATTTAACTTTTGAGGGGTACATTAGTAATTATACTGCCAATCCTGTGGCAATTCAAGGGGATGAAACTGCTGCATTGACAAGAGTTACTATGACGGTAAATGTAATCTTTACAGACAATAACGATGAAAAGAATAGTTTTGAGTCTAATTTTTCATCCTATGAGGATTTCGAAACTTCGAAGTCTCTTTCAGCTGTTGAAGAAGAGTTGATACAGAGTATTAATGAGAAGTTGGTTCAAGATATTTTCAATAAATCAGTAACGAATTGGTAATGCGAAAAGGAGATTTCATAGCCATTGTACAAAATCCTTCTCAAATTAAAGTGGAGGATATTCCTGCACTAAAAAGCATTTTAAATGAATTTCCTTATTTTTCTACTGCTCATGCTTTATTAGCCAAAGCATACTATGAAGATGAGCACATCGGTTTTCAACGTCAATTGAGGAAGGCTGCAGCAGCTTCAATAGATAGAGGTCGATTGCATGAGCTCTTGTATGGAGCTGGTCAAACGCTTGCTGTTGAAGAAGTAAAAAAAGAACAGTCTCTTCTTAGAACATCTTCGGCAGTTGTGCCAAAGGATGTTGAAGAAAAGGAAGAACCTAGAGTCCAAAAAGAAGTGGGGGAGATTTCTAAAGGAGTAGAAGAAAGTGAGAAAGAGAAAGATATTTTAGAGCTACAAATTTTAAGTTCAGCTATAAGCAGCTCTATTTTGCAAGAAGTTATTGAGCATGAAGCAGATGAAATACAACAAGAAGAAGCTCTACCTTTAACTGAGGTAGAAGAAGTAAAAGAAGATGCTTTTAATGAAGGAGTTTTACATTCTTTTACAGCTTGGTTAGGTCATTTCTCGGAGGATTTTACACCTCGAGAGGAAAACTTAAAGCCTTCTCTTTGGAAAGACACTTTTAAATTGTCCGATCAGGCTAAGAAAGACTTTGGAGTTTCTCCACAAAAAAAGAAGCAAGAATTCTACTCAGCGCTAAAGATGGCAAAGTTAAGTGTTCAAGAGGATGATGACTTAGTGACGGAAACTTTGGCCAAAATTTATGCTGCTCAGGAGAATTATGAAAAGGCAATTCAAGCTTATAAAAAATTACAGTTGAAATATCCAGAAAAAAAGGTTTATTTTGCAAGCCAAATTAATGCACTTAAAAATAATTTAAAATAACAGTACAAATGTTTGTATTTATTTCAGTCCTAGTATTTATAGTTGCCGTACTTTTAGTGTTGGTGATTTTAGTACAAAACCCAAAAGGAGGGTTAGCATCTAATTTTTCTTCTTCCAATCAAGTTATGGGGGTAAGAAAAACAACAGATTTTTTAGAAAAGGCTACTTGGTCTTTAGGAATTGCACTATTAGTTTTAAGTGTAATTTCTTCTTCTTTAATGAGTATGCGTTCACATACCGTAGGAAGTGTGAATGAGTCTGAGTTAATTAATGAAGCCAATCAAGTGGTTATACCTCAAAGTCAGGCTCCAATTATTCAAGATAATGTGCCTATCGAAAAAGGTCAACAGCCACAATCTAGAAGTAGTGAAGAAGAGGCTGAGTAATCAGCTTAAAAGCGTTAAAAACTAATGTCAGTATGGCAGTCATACTGACATTTTTTTTGCCTCTACTGTAATAATTGCCGAAATAAAGATAATTTATTGAATGGCATATCTTGTGCAGGTAGGGAATTAGATTATTCATATCAATAAAATAATTTTATAAATTAATTATTATGTCAGTAAATATTAAACCTTTAGCAGATCGTGTTTTAATACAACCAGCTGCTGCAGAAGAGAAAACAGCGGGAGGAATTATTATTCCCGATACGGCAAAAGAAAAACCTCAAAGAGGAGTAGTAATTGCCGTAGGTAATGGTAAAGTTGATGAGCCTTTAACAGTAAAGAAAGGAGATAATGTACTTTATGGAAAATACTCTGGTACAGAAATAACTATTGAAGGTGAGGATTATCTAATTATGCGAGAGTCAGATATTTTCGCAATTGTTTAACTAAAAAAATATAAATAGAATGGCTAAAGAAATAGTATTCGATACTGAGGCAAGAAGCGCCTTAAAGAAAGGTGTTGATCAGCTTGCAAATGCTGTAAAAGTAACCTTAGGGCCTAAGGGAAGAAATGTAGTAATAGATAGAAAATTTGGTGCTCCAGTAATTACAAAAGATGGGGTATCTGTAGCTAAAGAAATAGAGCTTAAAGACCCTATTGAAAATATGGGTGCTCAAATGTTGAAAGAGGTGGCATCTAAAACGAATGATGATGCTGGTGATGGTACTACCACTGCTACAATCTTAGCCCAAGCAATATTAACAGAAGGATTAAAAAATGTTGCTGCTGGAGCAAATCCTATGGATTTAAAAAGAGGAATTGATAAAGCAGTAGAAGAAATCATAAAGGAACTTCATAATATAGCACAGACTGTTGGAGATGATTCTGAGCAAATTGAACAAGTTGCTACAATTTCTGCTAACAACGACAACTCCATTGGAAAGCTAATTGCTGAGGCAATGAGTAAAGTGAAAAAAGAAGGAGTCATTACTGTTGAAGAAGCAAAAGGGACAGAAACTACAGTTGAAGTAGTAGAGGGAATGCAGTTTGATAGGGGCTATTTATCTCCTTATTTCGTTACTGATTCAGAGAAAATGGAGGCAGAATTAGAAAGTCCTTACATTTTGATTTTTGATAAGAAAATCAGTACCATGAAGGATTTATTGCCAGTGCTTGAAAAAACAGCTCAATCTGGTAAACCTTTGTTGATTATTGCAGAGGATATTGAAGGAGAAGCACTCGCTACACTAGTTGTAAATAAAATAAGAGGTTCCCTAAAAGTTGCAGCTGTTAAAGCTCCAGGATTTGGTGATAGAAGGCAAGCTATGCTTGAAGATATTGCTATTTTAACTGGTGGTACTCTAATTTCAGAAGAAAGAGGTTTTAAACTTGAAAACACGGAACTAGAGCATCTTGGGCAATGTGAAAAAATCACCATTGATAAAGATAATACCACAATTGTAAATGGCGCCGGAAATAAAGATGATATTTTAGCTAGGGTAAATCAAATTAAAGCTCAAGTTGAAAATACTACTTCTGATTACGATAAAGAAAAACTACAGGAACGTTTAGCAAAATTGGCTGGCGGTGTTGCAGTATTATATATTGGTGCAGCTTCTGAAGTAGAAATGAAAGAAAAGAAAGACCGTGTAGATGATGCGCTTCACGCTACTAGAGCTGCTGTAGAAGAAGGAATTGTTCCTGGTGGTGGAGTTGCTTTTATTCGTAGCTTAAGCAAGCTAGCTGGTCTAAAAGGTGAGAATGATGATGAAACTACAGGGATTGACATTATTCGTCGAGCCATTACAGAGCCGTTAAGGCAAATTGTAAATAATGCAGGTGGAGAGGGCTCCGTCGTAGTTCAAAAGGTAATGGAAGGTAAGGGTGACTTTGGGTTTAATGCTAGGACTGAAGAGTATGAAAACCTTCTAGAAGCCGGTGTAATTGACCCTACAAAAGTAGCAAGAGTTGCTCTAGAAAATGCAGCTTCAATTGCGGCAATGCTTCTAACAACCGAATGTGTGATTGCAGATGAGGAAGATGAAAGTGCTTCAGCTGGAATGCCTGCAGGCATGGGCGGCATGGGC
>CAZKFN010000008.1:41751-45250 GCA_964552035.1 uncultured Flavobacteriales bacterium | reverse complement strand
ATTGTAATTACTCACTACCAAAGGTTGTTGGATTATATAATACCTGATTTTGTCCATGTATTAAATGATGGTAAAATTGTGAAAACTGGAGGAAAGGAATTGGCGAAAGAGCTAGAGTCAAAAGGATATGATTGGTTAAAAAGTGAGGCTTCAGTGCCTGCTTAAAAAGGAGATAGAACTATGAATGAAACAGTAGTATTAGAAACAAAAAGCAATTTTTTATCTCATTTTTCACAAGCTGATTATTCTTTTGATAAAGATTTTTCTAGAGATAAAAGGAGTGAAGCTTTGAAGTCTTTGGAAAATCTAAGTTTTCCTACTTCAAAAACCGAGTATTGGCGATTTACAAGAATCAACAAAATAATTAGAGGAAATTATAAAATCGATTTCCCTTCTGAGGTATTAGATATTGATTTATCTATTCCTACAAAAAATTATATTGTTTTAATCAATGGCTTTTATAGTAAAGAGTTAAGCTCATTTGAAGCGAAAAAGGGTTTGTATTTTTCTTCTTTATCAGAGGCAAAAGAAGATGAAGATTGTAAAGAAATAAGAAAACGCTTTGCAACTCAATCAAAGGATGATCAAGAAATATTTTCAGCAATTAACACCGCCTTTCATCAAGATGGAGCATATATTCATCTGGAGAAAAATGCCCTTGTTGAAGAACCAATTTATATTGTTCACCTTATAAATTCTGATACAGCCATTGCCAATCCTCGTAATTTGATTATTATGGAGGAAGGCAGTCAAGCAAAAGTGGTGATTAAAACCATATCGACAAGCAAAGGAACAACATTTACCAACATGCTCACAGAAGTGTTTGTTGACCGTAGGGCTATGTTAGAGCTGAATAAAATTCAAGAAGAAGGTGATGACGACTTTCAAATTACGAATACAGAAGTAATCCAAGAATCAAATAGTGCATTTAAAATCAATACGTTCACACTTGAAGGGGCTTTAGTTCGCAACAATTTAAACATTAATTTATACGGACAACACACTGAGACCTGGTTAAATGGACTATATCTTTTAGATAAAAAACAACATGTGGATAACCATACTCATGTATACCATAGAGAGCCAAATTGTGTTTCTCATGAATTATACAAAGGAATTATGGATGATAAATCTTCAGGAGTGTTTAACGGGAAGGTGTTGGTTCATAAAGAAGCACAGAAAACAAATGCTTATCAATCTAATTCCAATATGGTTTTAACAGATAATGCAAAAATTAATTCCAAACCTGAATTAGAAATTTATGCAGACGATGTGAAATGCACTCATGGTTCTACTATAGGTCAATTGGATGATGAGTCATTGTTTTATCTTCAATCTAGAGGGCTATCTAAACATATGGCAACGGCAGTATTATTAAATGCTTTTGCCTCTGATGTGTTGGAACATGTGAGTATTGAAGCTCTTAAAGAAGAATTAAAAGCGTACATTGATGAGCATTATCATGGAGTTTAAAAGGTTATATTAAGATGAATGAAATCTTAAAAGAAAAATTTGATGTATCGGCTCTAAGAGCAGATTTCCCAACCTTAAAGAGGTTGGTCTATGGGAAGGACTTGGTTTATTTTGATAATGGAGCAACATCCCAAAAACCCCAAGTGGTCATTGATTCTATAAGCCGATATTATACAAATATAAATAGCAATGTTCACAGGGGCGTACATACCTTAAGTCAAGAGGCTACAGCGGCATATGAAGAAGGAAGACAGAAAATTCAGCATTATATTAATGCTGAATTTTCAGATGAGGTTATATTCACCAAAGGCACGACAGATTCTATTAATCTCATAGCAAGTTCATTTGGAAAGAAAGGTATACAACAAGGAGATGAAATTATCATTACCGAAATGGAGCATCACTCTAACATTGTACCTTGGCAAATGCTATGTGAAGAAAAAGGAGCAACCTTAAAAGTTATTCCAATTTCGGATCAAGGGGAATTAGACCTAGATGCTTATGCTAAAATGCTTAATTCCAAAACCAAAATTGTTTCAGTAACCCATATTAGCAATACTTTGGGAACTATTAATCCCGTTCGGGAAATTATTGCTTTAGCACATGAAAAAGAAATACCTGTTTTAATTGATGGAGCTCAAGCTGTTCCTCACAAAAGAGTAGATGTGAGAGAGTTAGATGCAGATTTTTATGCTTTTTCTATGCATAAAATGTTTGGTCCAACAGGAATCGGTGTTCTTTATGGGAAAAAAGAACTTTTAGAGAGCTTGCCACCATATCAAGGTGGGGGAGACATGATAAAAACAGTTTCTTTCGAAAAAACGACGTATAATGAATTGCCTTACAAGTTTGAGGCAGGAACTCCAAATATTGCAGGGGGAGTTGCCAGTGGTGCTGCAGTTGATTATTTAAACAACTTGAATTGGGATGAAGTTTATGTCCATGAAAAAGAGCTTTTAGATTATGCTACCAAACAATTGAAAGAAATTAAAGGATTAAGAATTATTGGTGAGGCAGATGATAAAGCTTCGGTAATTTCGCTTATAGTAGATGGAATTCATGCTTATGATATTGGTATTATTCTTGACAAGTTGGGTATTGCTGTTAGAACAGGACATCATTGTACGGAACCTCTCATGCATCGCTTTGATATTTTAGGAACCGTTAGAGCCTCATTTGCCTTTTATAATACAAAGGAAGAAATAGATTTATTCCTAGAAGCATTATCTAGAGCAATTGAAATGTTAAAATAAAAAATTTAGGGAATGACAATACAGGAAAGACAAGAAGAGATAGTTGATGAATTTTCCATGTATGGGGATTGGATGGAAAAGTATGAGTATATTATTTCCTTAGGAAAGGAACTTCCTTTAATAGATTTAGAGAAAAAGGTAGATGAAAATTTAATCAATGGTTGTCAATCTAGAGTGTGGTTAGCAGCAGATTTAGAAGACGGAAAAATTCACTTTACTGCCGATAGCGATGCGATTATAACAAAGGGAATTATATCCTTAATGATTAGGGTATTTACCAATAGTGAACCTAAAGAAATTATCAATTCTGATTTGTTTTTTGTAGATGAGATAGGATTAAAAGAACACCTTTCTCCAACTCGATCAAATGGATTGGTAAGTATGATCAAACAAATAAAAATGTATGCAATAGCGCTGCAAGCAAAAGTTTAATATTATGGAAAAGAAAGATATAAAAGACCTCAGTAAAAAGGATGTAGAAAATCATGTTATAGATATTCTCCGAACAATTTATGACCCAGAGATTCCAATTAATATTTATGATTTGGGCTTAATTTATGCTATTAATATAGATGAAGAATTCAATGTGAGTATTGATATGACCCTAACTTCACCTAACTGTCCAGTAGCGGAATCAATGCCCAATGAAGTAAAGGTAAAAGTTGGTGGTATTTGGTCTGTGAAAAGTGCAGAAGTTGTTATGGTTTGGGATCCACCTTGGGGAAGAGAGATGATGAGCGAAGAGGCATTGTTAGAATTAGGATTTTTATAAA
>CAZKFN010000008.1:31616-41741 GCA_964552035.1 uncultured Flavobacteriales bacterium | reverse complement strand
AATATTTATGGCAGAAGAGATTATTAATCGAGTTGCACAAAGTGGCTTGATTACGTTGAACCTTGAAGACTTTTATCCTGAGGGTGAAAGGATATTATACGATATTAAAGATAATCTTTGGCAGGGAATAGCTTTAAAAGAAAAAGACTTTAGAGCTTTTGTTAAAGAGAATGATTGGAGTATATACGAAGGTAAAAATGTTGCCTTACATTGTTCAATAGACGCTATAGTCCCTGTTTGGGCATATATGTTGTTGGCTACTGTATTACAACCTTATGCCCGAAGGGTAGTTTATGGAGATTTAGCTACTTTAAATGCTGTTCTGTTTGAAGAAACATTGAATAAAAATATCAATCCTCAGGAATATGAAGATGCAAGAATAGTTATAAAAGGCTGTAGTGAAAAAGCAAATATTCCTTCCTCAGCGTATATCAAATTGGCAGAAATGCTTCGTCCTTACGCTAGAATTATAATGTATGGTGAGCCTTGCTCTACAGTTCCTCTGTATAAAAAACCACGACCTAGAAGATAATAGCAAAAGGGATTTTATATTTTCTGCTAGCTAATTGCTGGAATAACTTTTTTACCAAACAATTCTATGGTTTTTATGAGTTCTTTATGAGTAGGTCCACCAACATCAATGTGCGCTACAAATCGAGTGAGTCCAAACATTTCTTTAAAAGAATTAATTTTTTTTGAAACATCTTCAGGACTACCCATAACTAAAGCTCCCTCTTCATGCATACCTCCTAAAAACTGTTGTGGTGTATAGGGTGCCCAACCTCTTTCCTTACCTATTCTATTCATTGAAGTAGCATAGGTTTCGAAATAATTTTCTAAGACATTTTCCTTGGATTCCCCAATATACGTATGTGCATGAACTCCAATTTGCATTTCCTTAGGATCATGGCCGTGTTTAAGATATTCACTTTTATAGTATTCCACTAAAGGGATAAAGTTTTTAGGCATTCCACCGATGATGGCAAACATAATAGGAATACCATATTTTGCCGCCCTTAATACGGAGGATGGAGTTCCACCAACAGCAATCCACAAAGGCAGAGGGTTTTCTAATTGGGGATATATTGTTTGGTTTTTAATTTCTGCCCTAAACTTTCCTTTCCAATTAATTACTCCTTGTTGGTTAAGAAGAACCAGCAGATTTAATTTTTCTTCAAAAAGCTCATTGTAATCACTAAGTTGATATCCAAAAAGTGGAAAGGATTCTATAAAGCTCCCTCTTCCTGCCATAATTTCTGCTCGATGATTAGATATTAAATCTATCATGGCAAATTCTTGATAAAGTTTTACCGGATCGGTGGAGCTGATTACATTCACCCCGCTAGAGAGTTTGATTTTATGGGTCACAGTTGCTAATGCAGCTAAAATGGTTTCTGGAGAGGGAACAGCATAATCCGGTCGGTGATGTTCTCCGATAGCAAAAGTATCAATGCCCACTTGGTCAGCAAGTTTTACTTCTTCTATAATTTCATTTAAGCGACTCCCAGGCTTTTGATAGGTACTACTTTTACGATCATATTGTAAATCACCAAACATTCCTATTCCAAATTCCATAATAGATTAGATTGTAATTAAAAAATTTCAGAAGCTATAGCTTGATTACCTATATCAACCAAAAAGAAGTAAGAATGTTTTGTGGGATTAAAGATTAGGCAAATGCGCTTGTACTTTTGCCACTACTTGAAGAATTTAAGTTTTTTACAGTTTCCTTAATACCTTCTACGTCATATCCACAAGCAGAATAAAGTTCATCTTGTGTACCGTGCTCTATTACTCTATCGGGAATCCCTAAGCGTTTGACTGTGGCTTGATATTGATGGTCGGCCATAAACTCTAAGACAGCACTTCCCATACCACCTTGAATACATCCATCTTCAACGGTAATGACTTTGTCAAATTTTCCGAAAACTTCATGCAGCAACATTTCATCAATAGGTTTGACAAATCTCATGTTGTAGAGAGCAACGGAAATATCTTCTTTTTCTAATTGTTGAGCTGCTTTTAAAGCGTAATTTCCAATTGGTCCAATACTTAAAATCGCAATGTCTTCACCGGATTTTACTTTGTTACCTTTTCCAATTTTCATCATTTTAAAAGGAGTTTTCCATTGGGGCATTACTCCTTTACCTCTAGGGTAGCGAATAGAAAAAGGCCCATGGTTTTCTGCTTGTGCAGTAAACATCATGTCTCTTAGTTCTTCTTCATTCATGGGAGAGGCAACAATCATGTTTGGGATACATCGCATATA
Organism: uncultured Flavobacteriales bacterium; assembly: GCA_964552035.1. Taxonomy (GTDB): domain Bacteria; phylum Bacteroidota; class Bacteroidia; order Flavobacteriales_E; family Vicingaceae; genus CAZKFN01. The sequence continues at coordinate 39,472 of CAZKFN010000008.1, read as the reverse complement.
AGCCAAATCATAAACTCCATGATGTGTGGGTCCGTCAGCTCCAACAAATCCAGCTCTATCTAAACAGAAAATAACGTTTAAATTTTGAATGGCAACATCGTGAATAACTTGATCATAAGCTCTTTGCATAAAAGAGGAATAAATGTTGCAAAAAGGTATCATTCCTGTAGTTGCTAGACCTGCAGAAAAAGTTACAGCATGTTGTTCTGCAATTCCAACATCAAATGCTCTATCGGGCATAGCAGCCATCATGATATCAAGCGAACAACCTGAAGGCATAGCAGGTGTAACGCCAACAATTTTTTCGTTTTTCTCGGCCAGTTCTACTATAGTATGTCCAAAAACTTCTTGAAACCTAGGAGGCTGTGGACTTTTAGGTGTAACTTTTATTATTTCACCCGTTTCTTTATTAAAAATACCAGGAGCATGCCATTTAGTTTGTTCTTTTTCTGCAAGGCTATATCCCTTTCCTTTTGTTGTTAAAATATGTAGTATTTTTGGGCCGGGAATACTTTTTAAATCGTTTAATACTTCTACCAAATGAGTTACATTGTGCCCATCTATTGGACCAAAATATCGGAAGTTTAAAGATTCAAATAAATTACTTTCTTTAAGAAACGAAGCTTTGATTAAGTTTTCTACTCGTTGAGCTATAGACTGAGCGTTAGGTCCAAATTTCGATATCTTACCTAACATTCTCCATACTTCATCCTTAACTTTATTGTAGGTATAAGAAGTAGTGATGTCTGTTAAATATTCTCTTAAAGCTCCTACATTAGGGTCTATAGACATACAATTATCATTGAGAATAATTAAAAGATTAGAATCGGCAACGCCACTGTGATTTAATCCTTCAAATGCTAACCCTGCAGTCATAGCTCCATCACCAATTACGGCAATATGTTGGCGTTCTAAATCCTTTTGAAGGTTTGAGCCAACTGCCATTCCAAGAGCAGCAGAAATAGAAGTAGAACTATGCCCTACTCCAAAAGTATCAAACTCGCTCTCACTTCTTTTTGGGAAACCACTTATTCCATTTAGAACTCTATTGGTATGAAAGACATCTCTTCTACCTGTAAGTATTTTATGTCCGTAAGCTTGATGACCAACATCCCATACTAATTGGTCATAAGGGGTATTGAATACGTAGTGTAAGGCAACGGTTAATTCTGCAACACCAAGACTAGCAGAAAAGTGCCCCCCTTTTGCAGAAACAACATCGATAATATAATCACGAAGTTCTTGAGTAAGTGCAGGTAAATCTGAGATTTGCATTTTTTCACGCAAATCTTTAGGATACTCTATTTGGGCTAATAATTTACCGGCTTTAAATGTCATGGGTTGAAAGAATGTATAAAACTCAACAAAGATAGTATTAATTGTACTTTTTAAAGACTTATTGAAATGCTTTAAAACTCTTTTCCGTCTTGTTTATTATGTTTCCAATAAAATTTGGCATCTTTACCTTCATAAAAGTTAATAAAGCTTTGATTAAGCACCTTATTTCCACCTGGAGTAGGATAGTTGCCGGTAAAGTACCAGTCTCCATTGTGTTTTGGAATAGCAGCATGCATCCCTTCAATAGTCTGATAGATAATTTGCAGATCTGCTTGCATGCCTTCAGGTTTAATTAGTTGGGCAATTTTATTTGAAATATCTTCTGCTTGAAAAGGTTCATAAATTTCTTTTACATAATTTTTTATCGCCTTTCTAGAAGCATTTTCTTGATTTTTGCATTTGGTATAAACGTCTTTTATAACCTCTTCTTTCCCTGTTTCTTTTAGTAAGGCTATTGCCGCTTGAAAAGCTACAAATTCACTGAGTTTAGACATTTCTATTCCATAACAATCTGGATATCGAATTTGAGGAGCAGAAGAAGCTACTATAATTTTTTTAGGGCCTAATCGATCTAAAATTCTTAAAATACTTTCTTTTAAAGTAGTTCCTCTTACAATAGAATCATCGATAACTATGAGGTTATCAACTCCTTTATTAATAGTTCCATAGGTAATATCATAAACATGAGAGACTAAATCACTTCGTTTATTATCTTGAGTTATAAATGTTCTTAGCTTGGCATCTTTAATAGCTATTTTTTCAATTCTAGTTCTAATGGAAAGAATTTCGTGCAATTTTGCGGGATCAATAGGTTCTTTAAGCTGTAAGATTTTCTTCTTTTTTACTTCATTTAAATAATCATCCAATCCCTTTACCATTCCATAAAATGAGGTTTCTGCTGTATTGGGAATAAATGAAAAAACACTATGTTTTAAATCATAGTTAATCCCTTTAAGGATTTCGGGACAAATTGATCTCCCTAACTCCTTACGCTCTTTATAGATATCGGTATCGCTACCTCTAGAAAAATAAATCCTTTCGAAAGAACAGGATGTTTGTGGAAGCGGAGGTAAAATCTCTTTCAATTGAAAACTGGCATCCTTTTTAATGATAAGAGCATACCCAGGCTCAATTTCTTGTACATCAGATGTGTTTACATTAAAAGCAGTTTGTATAGCAGGTCTCTCAGAGGATACAACAACTACTTCATCGTCGTAATAATAGAAGGCTGGGCGAATGCCGGATGGATCGCGAAGTACGAAAGCATCTCCATGCCCAAAAATTCCAGCCATAACATATCCCCCGTCCCAATCTTCTGAAGATCTTTTAAGGATATGATCAATTTTCATATTTTTAGCAATGAGCTTGGAGATTTTAATCTTAGGGTAGCCTAAGGACTTATAATGTTCGTATAACCTTTGATTTTCCTCGTCTAAAAAATGGCCTATTTTCTCTAAAACAGTTACAGCATCGGACTTTTCTTTAGGATGTTGCCCAATATTGACTAACAAATCAAAAAGTTCATCCACATTGGTTAAGTTAAAATTTCCTGCTAGCACTAAATTTCTGGTCATCCAATTATTTTGCCTAAGAAAGGGATGGCAAGACTCTATGCTATTTTTACCAGAAACTCCATCTCTTAAATGCCCTAGAAATACTTCTCCTGTAAAACTTAGATGCTTTTTTACATAATCTAAATCTTTTAATAATTCTGGATTTCTTTCTTGTATGTCGTAGAATTGTTGATTTATCTTTTCAAAAACATCTTTAATTGGTTGAGGATTATTTGACCTTTTTCGGCTTATAAATCTGGAACCTGCTTCTACGTCTAATTTTATATTTGCCACACCAGCCCCATCTTGCCCTCGATTATGCTGCTTTTCCATCAATAAGTATAACTTGTCTAGGCCGTAAGTAATTGAGCCATATTTTTCTTGATAGTACTTTAAAGGTTTCCTTAGTCTGATGAAGGCAAGCCCGCATTCGTGTTTAATAGGATCACTCATTGGATATAGAAATAATAGGAATAGGACACAAACTTAAACAATCTACTTTTTTTAGTTAACATTATTAATAGGACTTTTTCTAAGCAAGGAGAAGAAAAGCCTGCCAAAACTATTCAGCTATAATTAGCTGGAGCGTTTGGATTCTTTGATCCCCCGATAATTGAATAAAGTAATTACCTGAATTTAATTTTGGGAGCATTAATTGCAATTCATCTAAATCCTTTGGAATTTCTAGTTCATAAACTAAACTCCCTACTAAATTGTATAATTTAATTTGATGAAAGGGTCTTATGCCTTTAAGATTTAGTTTAGACCCATTTTTTAAAGGATTTGGATTAATCTGAACAGCTTCGCTTAATTTAAAGCTTTTAATTCCTGTAATTGGATAAACTTGAATGTAATTATTATAACGTAAAACATCTTCACCATAACTATTACTTACACTCAATTCTACATCAAAATAACCACTGTCAGTAAAAACGACGTTGATATCTTTTGAATTTTTATTTGTATTATTAACAAAACGGAAACTTTCTGGTTTAATGTCCCAATTGTACTTTGGGGTATTAAGGCTAATGCTATTATTAATAAAGTTAACGGTATCTCCGACTTTAGCCTTTTGAGTATCAGCTGCAAAAGATGTAATGGGCACGTAAATTGAAGGTACATCTCTAATAGAATCCTTATATTCAACAGCTACAGGTTGAAAGACATTATTATCAACATTTCCAGTAATTGTTAAGACTGGAATATTAAAATCCCTTGTAAGCCATTTATATTCCCTTTGATAATTAAAATAACTAGAATTATTATTATTGAAACTTATGGAGTCGAAAGAAATAATATCCGTTACCACTTTTAAACAATTAAACGTTCCAAATGGAGTGGTTACTTTTCCCCAACCTTCGACTTTGTTAATCCTATCACCTTCAGAACCGTAGTACACCTTAAAAACTGGGAAGTTAAAAACAAATTTAAAAGTACTACTATCTACGTCTAAGTAGTTTAAGGGGAATTGATAAACTTCATCCGGGTCACTATATATTGGATCTAAAACCATAGGAATAATACCCGTTTCAATGGTAGCTGCCCGTTGATCTTTTACAAAAGCTCTGGAGTCTGAAGTATAAAATTCATAAACATTAACTAACACAAGCCCATCTTGGCGGAGAGTATCCCCAATCTTTTCAGCTATTTTTCCATTAATACGATAGGGTGTATCCTTGGAGTTAAAGAATTGTTTTAAATTTTGTCTGTCCGCTTTTAAAAGTGAAAAATCCCAAGTCTGATTTGCTCCTATTTTTTCGTATTCACCTTTCAATGAGGAGTCGAGCGTACCAATAGATATCCTATGCGTATCATCAGCTTGAGGCATATTGGTATGGTCAATGGTTATCTGACCAATGCCGCTAAAGGATAGTGAGTACAGCAGGCTTAAAGTTATTAAAAGGTGTTTTTTCATCTATTAAATAATAAAGATAAGAAGTAAATGTAAATTTTTAACCATTTATGGCAATAACTTCGTTTATTTGATTAGGGAGCATTTCCTTTAGCATATTTTCTATTCCCGATTTTAAAGTAAAAGTGGAAGAGGGGCAACCACTACATGAACCCCTGAGTATCACACTAACACTTCCATTCTCAAAACTATAAAAATCTATTGCTCCTCCATCAGTTGCTACAGCTGGTTTAACATATTCTTCTAGAATATCTGCAATTTTAGCATCAATTCCAGTTAAATTCTCCCTTTTAGGAATATTAAGTCCACTTTGGTCTGTTGATAACTTGTCGGCCTCTTTAAAATCTTGGATTTTGATTACCTCACCTCCCGTATTTAAGAACTCGGTTAAGTAATCCCTAATTTGATGGATTACATCTTCCCATTCAATTATTTCAGTCCTTGTAATAGTTACAAAGTTGCTAGAGATAAAAACATTGGAAATAAAGGGGAAGTTTAAAAGATTGGTAGCTAATGGGGAATCGTCAGTGTTCCCGTTTAGGTTGTATTCATAATCCTTACCATCAAGTACTAAGTACCGATTAGATATAAACTTCATGGCTAATGGATTTGGAGTACTTTCTGCGTATATATTATGTGGTAGTAGCAATGGGGTAGATTTTTTTTGATGAAATACAAATTTAGTTAAGATTTTTCAACCAGCTATCTTCTAATTCTTATTTAAATTAATTGTTAATTAAAAGTAAAGCTAATCTTTATAAAATTATAGATTAAAAAAATCTTATTACTTTCACAAGAATATAAATTATTAAAAACGAGTATGGCTTTATTTAAAGAAGTTAGAGGGAAATCAGTACGATATGGTAAGAACTGTTATTTTGCTGAAAATGCTACTTTAATAGGAGATGTGGTTATGGGTAATGAATGTAGTGTTTGGTTTAATGCTGTTGTTCGAGGTGATGTAAATAGTATTGTTATGGGAAATAGGGTAAATGTTCAAGATGGTGCGGTTATTCATTGCACTTTTGAGAAGACTAAAACTATTATTGGGAATAATGTAAGTATTGGTCATAATGCTGTAGTTCACGGTTGTCAAATTGAGGACAATGTACTTATTGGAATGGGTTCAATTGTTATGGATAATGCAGTTGTTCAAGAAGGCGTTATTGTAGCTGCCGGTGCTGTAGTTCTTGAAAACACTATTCTTGAAAGGGGATATATTTATGCAGGTGTTCCTGCTAAAAAAATTAAGAAAGTTGAGGATGGGAAGGCCACTGGTGAAGTCCAAAGGATTGCTAATAACTATGTAAAATACGCTTCTTGGTTTAGAGATTAAGACCAGATATTCTTCTTTTCTAAAGTAATTTCTTTTTCAAAGAAAAAACGAGTGCTTTTTTCAAAACTTTCCGTAAAATCAGAAACATAGAAGGTGTGCTGGGCAGTTTTATTATTGTTTAATAAATTATTTGTTCGGAGTACTTCATAAAGGTATTGAGCAACGACTTCTGAAGAGTCGATTACATTAATTTTGTCGTTATAGAAAGAAGCAATTTGCTTTTTTATTAAAGGGTAATGTGTACAGGCTAAGACAATGTGATTAATTTCATTTAATGTTTTATTCGACAAATAGGAGTCAATAATAGCTTGGCTTATTTTATCATTGATAAAGCCTTCTTCTATCATTGGAGCAAGAAGTGGAGTTTCTAGAGATTTAACACCTAATTGATCGTTTTCTGCTTTGATGAGTTTTGTATAAATATTAGAACGAATTGTTCCTTTGGTTCCTATAATACCAACATTTTCCTGTTTTGGGAAATTGTCTTTTGAAAATAATTTAACTACAGGCTCAATGACATTGATGACTATTGCTTTATTACCAACAACCTTTTGGATTTCTTTATAAGCTATAGCAGAAGCAGTATGGCAAGCAATAATAATGGCTTTGCAATTTTTCTCAACTAAAAATTTGCTTATTTCAGTTGCATAATGTTTTATTGAGTAGGATTCTTTATCGCCATAAGGTAGATGAGCAGTATCTCCAAAATAAATTAGCTGTTCATTAGGTAGCTTTTGTTGTATGGCATGTGCAACGGTTAGCCCACCAATTCCAGAATCAAAAACACCTATTGGATTATTTTTTTTTAAATTATTTTTCATAAAAAAAGCATCCATTTTTAGATGCTTCGAAGTTATTAATTTATTTGTTTTTTTAAAGAATGCCTAGTTTCTTTTTAACTTGGGGCATGATATCTTGAGAATCCTTCTGATACAATAATGCTCCAACTCCAGAGTCAAAGATATAAGTGAATCCACCTTCTTTTGCAACTTCTTCAATTGCGTCTCTAGCACGGTCAATAATTGGCTTTAACAGTTCATCTTCCTTTTTTTGTAAATCGTTTTGAGCTTTTTTCTGGAAAGATTGAATTCGATCTTCAAGGTTTGTAATTTCTGTTATTTTATCTTGCTTAACAGATTCAGACATAGAGCTTTCTTTTGCCTGATATTCTTGAATTTTTGTCTGATATTCTTTCGTCATAGATCCTAATTGATCCTCAAGTTCTTTTGCATACTCATGAATTTTAGCTTCTATCTCAGAGTTTTCCGGCATAGATTGTAAAAGTTTATTTGAGTTAATGTGTCCAAGCTTTTGTCCAAAAGCAAAAGTGCTTAATAGCAAAGAAAATGCTAAACTAATTGTTTTTATTGTTTTCATAATAAGTAATATTTAAGGGTATTTTAATTTTATTAATTTTTATATTATCTCACATCTCCTGGTTTATAGCCCATACGTCTTAGTACATCATCGCTTTTGTCGTATTTAGCATTGGTATAGACCATTGTAAGACCTTTAGATGCCTTGTCGAAAATAATGGTATATCTTCCTATACTAGCAGTTTGTTGTACTGCTTTATAAACTTTTTCTTGTATGGGTTTAATTAATTCTTTTCTTTTCTTAAAAAGTTCTCCGTCCACTCCAAATTTTTCTTTTTTAAATTCTTTCAGTTCATCTTCTAGCTTAATAATATCTTCTTTTCTTTTACTTTTCATATTAT
>CAZKFN010000008.1:0-31606 GCA_964552035.1 uncultured Flavobacteriales bacterium | reverse complement strand
AGAAGAATTTCCTCAGCTAAATAGTCTTCTCTCTTTTTCTCAATATATTCTTGCTTTCTTTCAATTTCACTTTGCCAGCGCTTAGATAATTCATTTAATTCTTTTTGAGCTTCTTCATATTCCGGAATATTTTTTAAGATATATTCTGAATCGATATAAGCAACATTTTGAGCAGTTATACTTAAAAAGCCCAAACTTAAAAATAAAAATAGAATTATTCTTACCATTTCTTTAATCATTAATTGTTTTACCAACCACCGATATTGCCTCCAATAGTAAAGTGAAATTCCGATCTTTTTGTTGGATCTGTTCTTCCTGGAACATCATCAAATCGATATCCCCAATCTAATCCAAGTAGTCCAAAGAAAGGCATGTATACTCTAATACCTAAACCGGCAGCTCTCTTTACCTCAAATGGTGCAAACTCATTAAAGTCATACCATGAATTACCTGCTTCTGCAAAAGCCAGGCCATAAATTGTAGCAGTTGGGTTTAATGTAAACGGATACCTTAGCTCCATAGTATACTTACTTGCTAAAGTTGCTCCTTCCCTAGGAGAAAGAACTCTATCTCCATAACCTCTTAAAGCTATAATTTCACTTCCGTCTAAATAAAAGCCGCTTAATCCATCACCTCCTAAATAAAATCTTTCAAAAGGAGATTGCCCTAATTGAGAATTGTAGGAGCCTAAATATCCATAACCTATTTTTGCATTTAAAACCAAGTTCCCAGTTAAGGTGGTATACCAAGAAGAATTAAATTTCCATTTGTGGAATTCTGTAAATTTATAACGCTCTTGATTGCTTAGTTTATCGTAATTACTTCGATCGTCAAAAAGCGAGTATGGAGGAGTTAATTGCATGGATATAGAGGTGTTGGAGCCTCTCCTAGGATATATAGGAGCATCGACAGAGCTTCTTGAAAAAATAGTTTTAAAACTCAAGTTGTGTGCATACCCATCTCTAAATATAAAGTTTCCCCAATTGTCTAGGTTATAGTATTGATAACTTAATTCATTATACAATTGGAAGAAGTCATCAGGAACTTCTAACCGGCGACCTAAGCCCACTGAGACGCCCCAAATACCTAATAGTTGACGGTTTGGATTTCTTATTTTTTCACCGTTTAAATCTGTTGCATATTTTCGAATTCCATTAGTTTGTTGAGAATAATATGCAGAAACGCTAAAGCTATTAGGTTTTCTCTTCCCAAGCCATGGTTCTGTAAAAGAAATATTATAAGACTGAAAGAACTCTCCATTTGTTTGAGCTCTCATACTTAATTGTTGTCCATCCCCCATTGGAAGTGGTTTCCAAGCGTTCTTTTTAAAAAATTTACTTGCAGCAAAATTATTAAAGGAAAGTCCTAAGCTTCCTACAATCCTACCTGCTCCCCAACCTCCTGAAAGTTCGACTTGATCTGAAGGTTGTTCTTCGACTACATATTCTATATCAACTGTCCCATCGGATTGGTCAGGGATTGGATTTACTCCTAATTTTTCTTGATTGAAATAACCCAATTGCATGAGTTCATTTTGGGAACGAATGATGTCTGAACGGCTGAAAAGCTCACCAGGAAGTGTTCGAATTTCCCTTCTAATCACATGATCGTTGGTTTTGGTGTTTCCTGTTATAGTGACTTCATTTATTCTTGCTTGTTGCCCTTCAGTTAATCTTATTTCAAAATCTATAGTGTCGTTTTTCACTTGAGTTTCTACAATATAGGGATGAAAGAATAGATATCCATCATCCAAATATAGAGAACTAATATCTCTGCCATTTGGGTCGTGTTGAATCCTTCGATTAAATAAATCTTGATTAAAAACATCACCTTTTTCTATGTTGAGGATTCGATCTAAATCCTTGTCAGAAAACTTTGTATTACCTATCCACTTAATATCTCCAAAATAGTATTGATTCCCTTCCGATATTTTTAAATTTATAGAAATTCTATCTGGATTAACTTGGTAAACTGTATCTGAGATGATTTTTGCATCTCTATATCCAATTGTATTGTATTTATCTACAATGCGATTTAGGTCTTCTCTATAGTCTTCTTCGATGTATTTAGAAGCCTTAAAAATGCGAAAAACCCTTTTTTGTTTAGTTTCCTTCATGGCCCTTCTAATTTTATTGTCAGATAGAACCTCATTTCCTTCAATGCTGATATCTTGAATTTTTACTCTATTGTTTTGTTTAATGACAATAGTCACTATGGAGCTGTTGCTTAAAAGTGAATCCTCTTCCAACTCTATGTCAACTTCTGCATTAAAATAACCTTTGTCAACATAATATTCCCTAATAGTATTTTTAGTTTTTTCTAATAAGTTTGGTGTAATAACTCTACCTCTATGCAGGCGAATTTTTTCTCTAAGTCCTTCTTGTTTTCCTTTTCTAACTCCCCTAAATCGGAATTTTGAAAGGCGGCTTCTTTCTTCTACCTTAATTTTTAAAAAAATTAAATCTCCTTTAACATCTGTTGCTAAGATCGAGATATCTGTAAAAAGTTCTTGACCCCACAATTGGGAAATGGCATTGGATATTTGATCTCCCGGAATGCTAATTTCTTGTCCAACACTTAATCCCGAAATGGCAATTAATGCAGAATGGTCTAAGTTTTTTGTTCCTTCAACTATAATTTCCGCTATTTCATAGGTACGAGGAGAACTATAATCCAAAGCTTCTAAGGCAGGGTCAACAGTAATCTGCGCCTTTAACGATGTGCCTATTGTAAAGCAAAAAACAAAAATTAGAAATCCGATAAGCTTATTCATTCCCACCTTTTTGTTTTGCTAATTGTTCGGTTGTTTTACCAAATCTTCTTTCTCTTTTATTATAATCTTTAATTGCTTCTATTAAATCTTCTTCTCTAAAGTCTGGCCACAGTTTTTTAGTAAAATAAAGTTCTGTATAAGCCAACTGCCATAATAGAAAGTTACTTATCCTATATTCTCCAGATGTTCGAATTAATAGTTCAGGGTCTGGGATTCCCTTTGTACAAAGATAGTTGTTAAAACTGTCTTCATGGATATCCGAAATATTGATTTTATTTAATTTGACATCATTTAACAGCTTTTTAACAGCTTCAATAATTTCCCATTTCGAACTATAGCTCAATGCTAGTATTAAACTCATTCCATCATTCTTGGATGTTGATTCAATTGCTTTATTTAGTTCTTGGTAGCAATTTTTAGGAAGACTTTCTAAGTGTCCGATGGCTTGGAGTTTTATGTTATTTTTATTTAAGGTTATTGTTTCTTTAGCAATGGTTGTGACTAGCAATTGCATTAGCGCATTAATTTCAACTTTAGGTCTATTCCAATTTTCTGTAGAAAAAGCATAGAGGGTTAAATATTTTACTCCTGCTCTAGCAGCTCCTTCAGTTACCGACCTTACAGATTTAACTCCATTTGTATGTCCAAAGATTCTCGACTTACCATTCTTTTTAGCCCAGCGTCCATTGCCGTCCATTATAATAGCAATATGTTTTGGAATTTGTAAGTTGTCTAATTCTTGGGACATAAAAAAGATTAAGGTTTAATTGAAAAAGTACAAGGTTAATCAATTAGGTATTAAAAATTATCATAAACCGGACACTTACTTTGACCACTAACTTTAAAGGTTAACATAAAGTTAGAACTGACAAACCAATCTTTGTCATATTCCTTGCCGAGTTCAAAGACTTGAAGTTGTCGGTTGGGAAGTCCATCTATGTTGTCGTTGTTAGTTTTTCTAAAACCCCATTCAAAACTTAGGCCTATTTTTGGAGAAATATTTAACTTAAATCCAGGGCCAAAAGAAAAAGCAAGGCTAGTTATTTTGTCTGTAGTAGAACCTTCCACTTGTATATCATCGATGTACGTTTCTGGTCTACTTATAAAAACATTTGCACCAACAAAAAGATAAGGGGTGAAAGGGTTTTCATTGTGTCCAATTGCATAAGGAAGAAAGTTGAATTCAATGCTTCCTGCTAGTTCAGTAACCAAATTTTGAAACTTTGCATTTCTAGCTTGGTTAAATGCAAAATCCATATATTCATCAGCTGCCCTTAGTTCAGTTTGAGCAAGTGTTGCTTTAAGAGCGTATCTATAGTTTAGGTTACGTCTAAAAAGAATACCGTAATTCAGGCTTCCTGTCTCTTTTCCAAAATGAGTTGAAGGGTTGAGTTCGCCAATGTAATAGGAACGACCTACTAAAATCCCTAACTCAGAAGTCTTTTTTTGTGCTAAAAGGCTTGATAATCCAAATACAATAAATAAAAGTGTAAAGATAAATAGCCTTTTCATGATCATATTTAGAGTAACGCAAAAGAGTATTAGAAAGTATATCTGCTTGTAGGTCTTTTTCTTTTTCTTGAAATTGTACTAGAAGCTATCTTTTTTGTAACTGTAACCATAACCGTAAAGTAGTAATCGTTATCATTTGGATTACCTCTTTTTTCACCTATTTGTTGATAGTTGACAGTCTTCCCTTCGTACTCAGATAATTTATAATAGATGTTTGGATCAGATAAGTATGCAGCACGATCGGCTTCTGCTTCTGATGCACCGGCTGCGAGTTTGGCATTTCTAAGGTTATCTCTACCGTAATATGTGGTGCTGACATCATCAATGTAGTCTGAGAAGGTCATTCTGAAAGTCGTTTCAAGACCAATTGACCAATATGGATCTATAGGTTTCTGTATACCAAATCCATAAGGAATAGTAATGGTGAATTTGTTATATTTATCAGGTTCACCCTGCAATCCTTGTCCTTCTGTTCCAAGCGGTTGAAGTTCAACCCACCTTCCGTCATACTTTGCTTTTGGGTTAAAATACATTCCTCCTAATCCAGTATAAACATATAAATCAATATCGCTAAAAAAATTAGGGCGTACTGACCTTCTAGCGCCATAGGGCTTAAATACACTTCTTTGATTTCCTCGTAAAAGGAAAACCTCTCCCATTAAGGTGAGTTCACCAAATCCGCTTCTAAAATGTAAGTTTCTACCCCTTCTAGCAGGGTTAGAAGTATATCTATCGTCTCCACTTAAATAACCAGCAGTAAGATCTAATCTCAATGCAAACATTTCATTGATATTGTTTCTATAGGCTGCGAATATAGCAGCTTTAGTAGACTTTAAATTATAATCTATAGGTCCAGATCTCCCTATGCCGTTCCCTCCTCCTAAATCACCTAGAAAACTTGTGGGACCAACACCGAACAAGATGTTCTGTTTGTATTTCATCCATCTTCGCCCTTGCGCATCCGATAGTAGTGGAAACGCAATTAAGAGACAAAGTATGTATATAATCTTTTTTTTCATATAATGCTGATAATTTGCAAGAATGGAAAACTGTTTAAGGATACAAAAGTATTAATTATTTATATAATTTTAGAAATAATATAGAAATTTTGTCAGATGTTCCTTTTATCAAGTCCCCAATTTAACTTCCCTTTCAAACTATTTATAAAGCTATAAGATTCTGTTTGAATAAGTTGTAGTTTGTATTTGGCTTTTGTAATCCTTAAAGACTCTCCATTCTTTAACTCTTCTGTTCTTGAGTCCATTACTACTAAATTGCGCTTAGATCTTCCTTCAACTTGAATGTCAATGGTTGAGCACTCGTTAACAACGATAGGTCTAACATTTAAATTATGCGGAGCAATAGGTGTTATCACAAAGTTGCCGCTTCCAGGCATTAAAATTGGGCCACCACAGCTCAATGAGTAGGCAGTAGAGCCCGTTGCTGTTGCAATAATTAGTCCATCTGCCCAATAGGTGTTGAGATGTTTCCCATCTAACTTTACATCAATAGTAATCATAGAGGAGCTATCACTTCTTAAAATACTGATATCATTCAAAGCTATGTTCTCAGAACCAAATAGCTTTGAATTGCTCTGCATTTTTAATAGCGTACGTTCTTCTATCTTAAAGTCCTTATGGTATAAAATATCTACCGCTTTCTCAATTTCTGAAGTTGGGGTATTGGATAGAAACCCTAATCGTCCTGTATTTACTCCTATAACTGGTATGGGCTGTTCACGAATTAAAAGTATGGTATCTAGAAAAGTTCCATCACCACCTATACTAATTAAAATGTCTATTTCTTTTCCTTCTAATTCTTTAGCGGTAGAGAAATATTGTTTGTTGAGAAACTTATCCAAACCATTTTGCTTCATTTGATGAGCAATTGAACGATGAAACAGTAAGCTAACCTTCTTTTTTATAAGTAAATCTAATAGGTTTTCAACTTCCTTTTTGTTAGTACTATCGATTTGTTTACCGTAGATTGCAATTTTCATAATTGGAATAATAAATAGGAGGTAAAGGTAATGTTTAATTAAACGAATTAAAATAATTAAAAATTTATCTCTACCTAGATAGGGGCAACAAAGTGAAGAAATACACCACTTTCTCCTTTTTTGTTAAAAGACAATTCACTGCGTATAACTATATCATAATAACTAACAAAGTTTAATCCTACTCCATAACTGTATTGTAAATCATTTGCTAATTTATTATCAATAAATCCATATTTGTCTTCTATATATCCAACATCTGAAAATACACTTCCATAAAGTGAATAGTGGAACCGTTGAAATTTTTTAAGAGGAATGAGTTTTAAACTAAATTCCTTGGGTTGAATAATTTGATACTTAATTTCTGCTTTTACAATACCGAGATTTTGGCCATCGATGACATAATATTCATAAGCACGCAAAGTAAAAGCAGGGCTATAACCCATTCCATTTTGCAATATGTAAGGTTGGTCTTTACTAGAAGTTGCTGCACCTCTTATCCCTCCGGCTAAGAAAAATCTGTGATTAAGGGGAATGAATTTTTTAAGTTGAAACTGAACATCTGTTAAATTAATGTCATTGTCAAAAATACCTAAACCAAATTTTCGGATATAAAATTGAAAATACATTCCACTTAAAGGGAAGTTTTTGGAATCTCTCTCATCATGGGTAAAGGTATAATAGATGCTAAAATATTGCTTCTCTCTGCTAAAGTTACCTAAGTACTCTGGATTGAGCTTTCTAATGGTGTCTTCTATACTAATAAAATCATAAGCAGCGCCAAGTCTATGAGTATTATATATTGCCGGTCTGTATTGATAGGTTATTCCAGCTGAATAATTGCGCAATGCATTTCCCTCTATATTTTTATACTCTAAGCGTTTATTATTCTCTGAGGCATAGGCTATTTTATCCCTTCGATTATAAGAAAAATTAAACGACAATCCTCCTTTTTGATTTTTAGTGATATAGGGAATGTCATAGTTGAGAATGTATCGCTCTGTAAATCCAAACTGAGCAACAAAGCTGAGTTTTTCTTTTCTTCCTCTAAAGTTATATTGGGTAAGTTGTAATCCATAATTAAGTCTTGAAAAATCCTTGCTTTTCCACCATGTATTAAAATTGTTGTCATCAATTTCAAAGATTGGGGCAGGAAAGGTGTACCAGCGCTCTTGAAGGTTAACAATTATTTGTGTTTGAATAGAATCAATAATTGCCCAATCAATTTTAACAAAATTAAAAAGTGAAGTATTGAGTAAATTTTTTCTCGATTGTTCAAGAGCATATATAAATAGAGTATTCGTTAAGGTGTCGTTGGTTTTAAAATTTAATTCTCTATGGATGATTTGTGACTTAGTCGTTTTATTTCCAATAATTTTAATATCCGAAATAACTTTTATAGCGCTTTTATACATATTGCTATCAATAGCAACTGTATCAATCTTAAAAGCTTGGCTATATGAAATCGTTGAAAATAAAAATGATAAAAAAAGCAAACTTGCTCTCTTCATTTTAGATCAAATGTTGAGGTAGTGAACAAAGGCTTCATAACGCTTTTTAATGTCATCTTCCATTGGGCTTTTATGGAAAAAAGCAGCCACATTATAATTGTATCGTTCAAAAGTTTGTAAGATTGCAGACAAGTCTGATTTATTAACTTTTATAGTCACATTCATTTTTGTAGAATCGTCATAGGTATAGATGTATGAACTAAGAATTTTGGCACCATTACTCTCTACAATGTTAGAAATTTCAGCTAAAGAGTAATCGTTGACGTTAAGTTCTAACTCTAAAATCCCTCCTGGATCTTTCATTGCATTTAACTTTGAGATGCTTCGCATTATAATAGGTAAGTCAATCAACCCTATAAAATTCCTTTTTTCATCTATCACAGCAATCGTGCTCAGTTTAAACTGACTTATTTTTGCGATAAGCTCATAAATATGTTGATGTTGGAAAACATAAACATCTTGAATAGCCAATGAGGTTTTAGAATCTTTAATTTTTGCTTCGGGATTAGCATGGTTTAGAAGTTCTTCTTCACTAATTGAACCTAAAAATTTGTTTCCGTCAACTAAAGGCAATTCAGTTACTTTAAAATCTTCCATCCACCTTAAACCATTTTTAACCTTGTCGGTTATCTTAATAGGAGGAATTTCGTCGCTAATTAAATCAATTGCTAGCATTACAAGGAGTTCTATATATATTATTAAATTAACTTTGGGGCAAAGATTATACAATATTACATAAATATCATGAGCAGATTAAGCGTTAATATCAATAAAGTTGCGACAATTAGAAATGCAAGGGGCGGAAATGTCCCAAATGTACTTCAAGTAGCAATTGATTCTCAAAAGTTTGGAGCAGAAGGAATAACTGTACATCCTAGGCCCGATGAAAGACATATTACTTATCAGGATGTGTATGATATAAAAGATAAAATAACAACAGAATTTAATATTGAGGGGTATCCAACTCCAAAATTTATAGAGCTTGTTCTAGAAATAAAACCAACACAAGTGACACTTGTTCCAGATGCCCCAGATGTTTTAACTTCTAATGCGGGCTGGGATGTTTTGAGGAACAAAAATTTTTTAAAACCCATCCTTAAAACATTTAAGGAAGCTGGAATTAGAACTTGCATATTTATGGAGACGGATGAAAATCAAATTCGAGAGGCAGCTAAAACTGGGGTGGATCGGATAGAACTGTATACTGGACCTTATGCTGAAGAATACCCTATTAACCCTGAAGAATCAATCACACCTTATGTTATGGCTGCACAAATAGCTAAAGAAGTAGGATTGGGCTTAAATGCGGGTCATGATTTAGATTTGAACAATTTGAGGTATTTTAAAAAAAACATCGAAGGGTTATTAGAAGTTTCTATCGGACATGCCTTAATCTCGGATGCTTTATATTATGGTCTAGAAAATACCATTCAATTGTATTTAAAGGAATTAAAATGGGAACCTAAAGGAGAATGAATTATGGAGTTAAATTATAAAAAGTTAGGTGAAGGTAGGCCTTTAATTATATTACATGGATTATTTGGTTCACTAGATAATTGGATGACCTTAGGGAAAAAATGGTCAGAAAATTATGAGGTTTGGTTGGTCGATCAAAGAAATCATGGGAAATCACCACATTCTGAAGAGTTCAATTATAAGATAATGGCAGATGATGTAAAAAATTTAATAACCCAAAATGGAATCCATCAACCTATTATTTTAGGACATTCCATGGGTGGGAAGACCGCCATGGAATTCGCAATTAAATATCCTACTGAAGTTTCCAAGTTGATTGTAGTTGACATTGCACCAGTGAGTTATGAAGTGCATCATTATGGAATTGTAGAAGCTCTCAAATCAGTAGCTATAAGAACAATTAAAAATAGAAAGGAAGCAGAAGAACAGTTGGCTGTTAAAATTAAAGAACTTGGTGTTCGTCAATTTTTGTTGAAAAACCTATACCGAACAAAGAATCAGAGTTTTGCTTGGCGTTTTAATTTGTCTGTCCTAGAAAGAGAGTTAGAAGCCATAAGTAATTGGGCAATTAGTGAAGGGAAGTATGAAGGAGAAAGCCTTTTTATAAAAGGAGGTAATTCGGATTATATTTTACCACAGTACGCTTTTGAAATAGCACAAAAATTTCCAAATTATCAGCTTGAAGAAATAAAAAATGTTGGACATTGGCTTCATGCTGAATCACCTCAAAAGTTTATGAACCTAGTAAATAATTTTATAGGTAAATAAGGCATTCCATTTTAAATTAAGCTTGTATGATATTGATTAAGTTGCAACTATTTGACTCAATGATTAGTAAACTTTAAGAAAAATAAGGCTTATCTTTTTTTGCTAAAGATAAACACTTGCTTACTTTGGCAGTATATTATTCATAATCAGAAGATTTTATAAAAATTAAATTTAAACCAAAAACTTATGAAATTAAGATCATTTGCTGCAATTGCAGCAGTATGCGTCACATTAGCAGCATGCGATAGAGCACCAAAAGATGGCGCAGAGGTTGGTGAAGAGTCAATTGATGAATCGGCTTTAATAGAAGAGATGAATGACCATGAGTCATTGTCAGAAATAACTGATGAAGAGTTAGAAATGTTTGCAGATTTATCAAGTCAGTTTTTACAAATAAATCAAACAGCTCAAGGAGAAATGATGGGAGCCGTAGAACAAGCTGGAATGCAGGTAGGAAGATATACAGAAATTCAACAATTGTTGCAAATGCCCGACAAGGAAGTTGATGCAAGTGGTGAAGAATTAGATCGGTATAATGAGGCTAATGAAAATATTGAAAAAATTCAAAATAGAATTCAAGAAGAAATGATTGATATTCTTGATGGAGCAGGCTTAAGTGAGCAATGGTATGAAAATATGGTAATGAAGATTCAGGCCGATGAAGAATTACTAGCTAAATACCAGAAGATGGTAGAAGAAAGAGTGAGTCAATAATGAATTTTTATTCAACAATTATAAATAAAAAGAATATTATGAAAAATAGTATAAAAACAATAGGAGTAAGCTTGGTTGCTATTTTTACTTTTATAACAGCAACAGCACAAGTTGATAAAAGTCAACAACAAGTTCCTGAAATGCATGAACAAGGTGTTAAAACAGCTGAAATCTCTGATGAAGAAGTTGAAATGTTTGCAGAAGCTTTTAAAGCTGTTCAAGAAGAAAATCAAATTAGCCACGAAAAAATGGTGATGACTATTCAAGAAGAAGACTTCGATCTTGAACGATTTGCTGAAATTCAACAAGCTCAAATGAATCCCACTCAAGAAACTGAAGTTACAGATGAAGAGCAAGCTAAACTTGAGAAGTTGATGCCAAAGCTTGAAGAAATTCAAGAAGAAACTGTAGGAAATATGGAAATTAGGATTAGTGAGGCGGGGCTTTCTATGCAACGTTATCAAGAAATAGCAGGAATAGTACAACAAGATGTAGAATTACAGCAAAAAATAATGATCTTGCTACAGGACTAATATTAATTTGAGAATAAATTATAAAAGCTTGGGTTCGTATATATCCTGGCTTTTATTTTTGTTATATGTTTTCCATTATCAAAGTCCTGAAGGGCTAATTTTGATGAGAATTTTTAGTTGAAGACAAGGGTGTTAACCCGGATGGGAATCTGCTGAGACAGAGTGCTGGATGTGGTTTGATATGGAGTGAATGCTTATCAAGGTACAAGAAAGAACGAGCTTAAGTAAGATTTGATGAGCAAGGTAGCGAACTTAATCCCAGGTTTTAATGATGTCCTAAATGAATAAGTTTCGCTACTTTTACCTTTTGTCTAACCATAAATTAATAATTAATAAAATGAAAATATTAAAAATTACTTTTCTTTTCTGTTCTTTTAGTTTCTTATTTATTGCTTGCAAAAAGGACGATTCTGACAAGCTACCATCGACCCAACAAGAACAGCTTACGATTGAACAAGATCAGTTTAAAGAAGACGCTAATGGTTGGACAATAATAGGTGATGCCCAAGGTGGCTATGTAGCAGCATCCTACTCTCCTGATGGAGGCGTTCAAGATGGTTACATTTATGCCGTAGATGATGTAGTGGGAGGTGTATGGTATTTTAATGCTCCTAGCTCTTATTTGGGGGATAAAAGTGATTTTTATAATGCTACATTAAGTTATAGCCTTTTTCAAAACTCAAAAATGGAGGATCAATTTTTATTTGAAGATATCATTTTTCAAAGTGACAGCCTAACGCTTTTTTACATGTATGATTCTCAAACAGATTTTCCTAAAGATGAATGGACTAATTATTCCATTAAAATCAACGAAAATACTCCAGGCTGGTATATAGGGACTTATAAAAACTCTTATAATGGGCCGATTCAGCCTCATAATCCCGCAACAAAAGCAGAAATGGAGCAAGTATTGTCTAACCTTACTTTTTTTATGATAAGAGGCGAATTTGAAGTAGGCGAAGATTCTGGAGGAATGGATAATGTATTTATTAAAAAATAATTTAACTTATTTAATTATAAATGAATCTTTAATTGAAGGGGTTAATCCTTTAGAGCAGCCTCTTTGTTGTTTGTGATGCCTTTTATTGTCTTAAGACTTAAAATAATGCAAATGAAAGTTGGGCAAAGTAAGGCTTTTGACAAAACTGAAAGTTCCTTGAAGCTGGTGTTGGACAACAACAGGAAGTATTAAAAGTTGGCTTAGATTATCAATGACCCATGAGCCTATTAGGGAATGGGTCTTAAAGGGTTTTAGAAATGGGATTGCACTTAAAAGTAGATTACTTTAAATATTTAATAAACTGCCCAAAACGAGAGACGGTTAAGTACTGTTAGGGTCAGCAAAGTTTGGACTAATAAGCTATCTTTACTTCCTACTTGATTTATTGTTAATTCTTTCTATTTTTAACGCTTAGTATAGTAGTTTTATGCAGAACTATTTTAAAGTTTAAGCTAAGATAAACGAAATAGTATTTTTTGAATCCTTATTTTTACGTTTTTAATTAAGTTATGGCAAAGAAACTCGTTATTATACCTACATATAATGAGATAGAAAATATCAAAAATATTATAGAGGAGACATTTTCATTGCCTGAGAAATTTGATATTCTTATTGTAGATGACAACTCGCCAGATGGCACTGCAAATGTTGTTAAAGAGTTAATGCAAAAGCACCCCGATCGGCTTTTTATGGAAGAGAGGTCAGGGAAACAAGGATTAGGCACTGCTTATATTCATGGATTTAAGTGGGGGTTAAATGCCAATTACGACTATCTTTTTGAAATGGATGCAGATTTTAGCCACAATCCAAAAGATTTAGTGAGACTTTATCATGCATGTAAGGTTGATGGCGCGGATGTAGCTATTGGTTCTAGATATGTTAAAGGAGTTAATGTGGTCAATTGGCCAATGGGAAGAGTATTAATGTCTTATTATGCATCAGCTTATGTTCGCTTTATAACAGGAATGCCTTTCCACGATGCTACAGCTGGATTCAAATGTTTTCACCGTTCAGTATTATTAAAAATTAATTTAGAAAAGATTCGATTTAAAGGATATGCTTTTCAAATTGAAATGAAATTTAAAGCATGGAAATATGGCTTTAAAGTAGTTGAGGTACCGATTATTTTTACAGATCGACAGGAAGGAAAGAGTAAAATGACTCCAGGTATTTTTAGAGAAGCTTTTTTTGGAGTTATTAAATTGCGTTTATCTTCTATTCCATTGCGTAAATTTAAACGTAAATACTACCATGAGTAAATCAATTTTAATTCAAGGTGCTAACCTTATTAATGAAGGTGAAATTTTTCAGGCTGACCTTCGCATTGCAGAAAATCGCATAAATCAAATTAGCAAAAGTGGTTTGAGTAGCAAAGCCAATGAAACTATTATCAATGCCGAAGGTTTATATTTAATTCCAGGAATGATTGATGATCAAGTTCACTTTCGAGAGCCTGGATTGACTCACAAAGCTGAATTGTATACAGAGTCTAAGGCAGCAGTGGCAGGAGGAATTACTTCTTTTATGGAAATGCCCAATACCGTTCCCAATACTTTAACTCAAGAATTATTAGAAAATAAATATCAAATTGCTAAGAAAAGTTCCTTTGCTAACTACTCTTTTTTTATGGGTGCTTCTAATGATAATTTAGAGGAAGTTTTAAAAACTAATGCTGAAAATGTTTGTGGTGTAAAAATTTTCATGGGTTCTTCAACTGGGAATATGTTAGTAGATGAAGAGGTTGTTTTAGATAAAATATTTAAAGAATCCCAAATGTTGATAGCTACTCATTGTGAAGATGAAGCAACCATTCGAAGTAATATGGCTCAAGCTAGGGAAAAATATGGAGAAGAGGTTCCAATTCATTTACACCCTATAATAAGAAGTGCTGAAGCTTGCTATTTATCTTCATCAAAAGCTGTTGAATTGGCACAAAAGCATAACAGTAGACTTCATATTTTACATATTTCTACGGCTAAAGAACTCTCGCTTTTTAGAAATGACATTCCTTTAAAAGAAAAAAGGATTACGGCAGAAGCCTGCATTCATCATCTTTGGTTTACCGATAAAGATTATGATGAAAAAGGAACTTTTATCAAGTGGAACCCAGCTGTAAAAACTGAAGGAGATAGAGAAGCTATTCGACAGGCTGTTAAGAATAATACCATAGATGTAATTGCAACGGATCATGCTCCTCACACTTTAGCAGAAAAATCTAATACATATTTTAAGGCACCAAGTGGTGGACCCTTAGTACAGCATGCTTTACCAGCACTTTTTGAGTTAAACCGCCAAGGCGTATTTTCTTTAAATGAAATTGTTAATAAAACAGCTCATGCTGTAGCCGATTGTTTTAGGATAAAAGATAGGGGTTATTTACGAGAAGGTTACTTCGCTGATTTAGTTTTGGTGGATCTTAATAAACCCTGGACTGTAAATCAACAAAATATATTGGCAAAATGTGCATGGTCACCTTTTGAAGGACAAAATTTTAATGCCCGTATAGAACACACTTTTGTCAATGGAGATTGGGTATATAAACAGGGAGAAATTAATGAAGAAGTAAGGGGTCAAAGAATGAAGTTTAAGGTATGAAAAAGATAGCCTTATTTTTTAGTGTTATCTTTTTTTTATTTTCTTGTGCAAATGAAGAAAAGCCAGATTATTTATGGGATGAAGAAATATTTGTAGAGGTATTGGTAGAAGTACAATTGGCTGAAGCAATGATAAGATTGTCCTATAATCGAATAGGAGACACCATATTTAATCCAGATAGTATATATGCTTCAGTTTTTCAAAAAATGGAAGTTTCTAGGGTAGATTACGATAGTAATTATAATTATTATATGGAGCGGCCTAAAAAATTTGAAAAGTTGTTTGAACAAGTTATTGTTCGATTAAGTGAAGAAGCGGCCTTGGTTGAAAAACAAAAAAAATCTTCGACATCCAAAGAGCTTAAAGATTAAAATTTTTCTTGTAAAGTAAAGCTGCATCTTGCATTACTTCATTTATATCTTGAAATTTATAAGCTAATTGCTGTTCGATTTTATCGGCTTTATAACATTGATGATGAAAAGCTTTCTTAACTGTACTCTTGGTTAAAACAGGGTTTTTCAATGTAAGTTTAGAAATAAGTTGATCGCTATAAAGCAAAATCTTAGCCATCCATTTTTTACTAGCATATTTTGGGGGGGGTACATCAAATGCTTTGGCTATAATTTGGAATAATTTATGAAAGCTTATATTTTCTGCAACTAAAATAAAACGCTCATTAACAATATTACTTTCCATTAGCTTTTTGGCTATAGCTACATCTTTAACCCCAACAAATCCATTGGTTCCTGGTGAATAAAAGGATAAGCCGTTGACCACACTTTTGATAATTTTTAAGCTACTGTCATTCCAATTACCATAACCTAAAATAGTTGCTGGATTTAGAATAACTACTTTCAATCCTTCTTCTGACGCTCTCCATACTTCATTCTCGGCATAATATTTACTAATAGAATAGGCTGTTGTTTTTTTTGTCTTTTGCCATAGTGCTTCTTCATCCGTACACCCCTTTTGATAACTGCCTAAACTGGAAACAGAACTGATGTAACACAATTTTTCAACTCTCATCTCAAGACAGAGATTGACAATATGTGTTGTTCCGTCTATGTTAATATTCATCATTCTATCCGTATCTTTTGTTGAAAAAGATACTTTAGCTGCGGCATGATATACTTTCCTAATTCCTTGAAATGCATCCTTTAATTGAAAATAATCAATCACATCTGCTTTCACCCATTCAATTTCATTAAATTGACTTAAAAGGTGGTGAGCTTCAAAAATCTTTTTTGTTTTTTCTATGTGAGCTTTATTTCTATAAATAGCTCTTATGCTTGAGTTCTCTTTACTTAACTCAATTAGTATATAGCTTCCAACTAAGCCGGTACCTCCTGTAACTAGTATCATGTTTATTTTCTTTTAAGTGGTAGCTAATTAAAAGGGTTTAACATTGCTTTAAAAAATCATAAACCGCCTCTTTCAACATGGATTGATTAAAACTCATATTAAAACCGTTATATTTTTTTGCTTTTTTAATATCTAAAGTAAGGTTGAGGTCTTTTTCAGTAGTTGAGTATAAAAATTTATTATTACTTAAATGTTTGGCTAAATACTCCTGCTCCGTTTGCCCATTAGTAGGAACAATAATAGCTTTTTTATTTATAACTGCTAAGTCCATTACTGAAGAATAACCAGAACGACATAAAATTATTTCTGAATCTTGAATTTCTTGTAGCATTTCTTTAGAACTTAGGTGGTTTTTCACCTGTATTTTACCCTTCTTGTTGAGCTTTTTTGAAGGACTGTTTTCTACAATCCCCCTTACCAATAATGCTTCTATATCCAAATGTTTTAATTGATTTAAAATCAATTTTTCAAACTGACTACGGGTAGGTTCTGGTCCTGACAAAACAATCATTAATTCCCGTTTAAATTTTTGATTTTTTGACGAATCATTTTGATGATTCATAAATCGGGATAAAGGACCTACAAAACGCAAATTTTTTAGATTAGTAGATTGATGCGATAATATACCACTTAAATTGTTTTCTCCTTGAATATCAGGAATCCAACAACAATAATACTTAGAGATATATTTTGCGGTTAATTTTTTCAAGAGGTTTTTAAAGATAGGAGCTTGAATAAATAACTGATGGGTTATTAAAATTGAAGGCTTATCTTTATTATACAAACCATATCTATTATCGGAAATGACTCCATCGATTTTATAGTTCTCTACAATTAATTTTAAATTTTCTTGCTCTTTAGAAATAGTTTGAAAAAAATGTGGTGCTTTTAAAGCCATGAAAGTGCTCATAGAAAGGTGTTTGGGATAGCTAATGTTCATTCCAGGAACACGAACAGCCTCACAATCTGGGAATTCATTTTTTAACAGCTTCATAGGCTGCTTGTCGGCACCTATTATTACTTGTGCACCTTGAGCGACTAACTCTTGGATAACAGGAATGCATCTGCTGGCATGACCAAGCCCCCAATCTAAAGGAGCAACCAATATTCTCTTATCTTTAAATTTATTTTCCATCCTTAACTATCAAAGTTAAGGAATTAGAAAATTAAAAAAGATTCAATTCTATTTTAAGATTTGTCTCTTACTAAGAATTTAAAATGCTTAAGGAAGTATAGTGTATGAACTATTCCTAAAACATTGTTTTTTTTGAAAAAGTAATTTTCACATGCTTATTTTTGTACAATGAAAATATTAATAACTGGGGCATCTCAAGGATTAGGAGAAGCTATTGCTACACAATTAGCTCAGAAAGGGCATTCCTTAATTTTAATTGCAAGAAACAAAGAAAAATTAGAACGAATTTCTGAAAAGCTATCCCTAAATACTACTGTAAAAATTATTGCTGCTGATTTAAGTTTAACTTCATCCATCAAAAATATAGCTGAGAGTTTTACAAAAGAAGACAGTCCAGATGTTTTGATTAACAATCTTGGTATTTTTAGACCAGGTAAAGCCTCTAACCTAAAAATCGAAGAGATAAAAGCTCAACTAGAGCTTAATTTATATGTTGCTGTTCAACTTACGAACGAATTGCTACCCCATTTTAAAGCGAAAGGAAAAGGGCAGGTTTTCAATATTGGATCTGTTGCTTCTCATTCAGCTATATCAACATCTGCTGCTTATTCCATTAGCAAACATGCTTTAAAAGCATGGAACGACTCTCTTAGGGAGGAGGTGAGAGAAGATGGAATAAAAGTCACTTCAATTTTCCCTAGTTCCATCAACACTTCATCTTGGAAAGGTGTGAAGGGGGTGGACACTTCAAAAATGATACAAAAAGAGGATATTGCCCAATTAATTGCAACCATGATCGAACTGGGCGATGCTACTTTAATTGAAGAAGTGCGATTATCTCCTCTTCAAAATTTCTTCCTATAATAATTTGTATGTTGTTGAGAAGTTTGCTCGTTTTATGAATGGAGAAAATAAATAATTTCTTAACACTAACTTAACATCAAACTCTAAGTAAGCTTATACATTTGCTCTATCAATTTTTAATAAAAGTAAATGGGATTTAGTTTTCTTGATTTTTTAACTCTTGTAGGAGCACTAGGTTTTTTCATCTATGGAATGAAAGTTATGAGCGATGGTGTACAAAAAGCTGCCGGCTCCCGTCTTAGAAGTATTTTAGGTAGCATGACTAGAAACCGCTATTTAGGTGTGTTTACTGGCTTTTTGATCACTTGCTTGATTCAATCCTCTTCGGCTACCACCGTAATGATAGTTAGTTTTGCCAATGCAGGACTACTTACTTTGATGGAGTCTATTGCGGTAATTATGGGAGCAAACATCGGAACTACAGTATCCGCATGGTTAATTTCAGTGTTTGGGTTTAAATTTAACATTTCTGCTATTGCCCTCCCTATCATAGCGATTGGTTTTCCTATGATGTTTTCTAAGAAGGCAATATTCCGCTCTACCGCTGAAGTGTTTATTGGATTTGCTTTATTATTTCTAGGATTAGATGCATTAAAAAATTCAATACCGGATTTAAATCAGAATCCTGAGGTATTAAACTTCCTTAGTGAGTATGCTGGTCGAGGAATTGTTACTACACTTTTATTTGTTTTAGTAGGAACTTTAGTGACAATTATAGTTCAATCTTCTTCGGCTGCAATGGCCTTAACGCTTACTTTACTTTTTAACGATATTATATCTTATGAGATTGCTGCAGCCATGGTCTTGGGAGAAAATATTGGAACTACCATAACTGCAAATCTTGCTGCAATGGTAGCTAATGTCCATGCTAAACGAGCAGCAAGAGCTCATTTTATATTTAACCTTATGGGGGTATTATGGATGTTAGCGTTTTTCTCTTATTTCTTGGATCTTGTTGATTATTTATGGCAACCTTTAGAAAAGATTTTTACTACGATAATACCCGAGGTACGGGAATCCCAATCTGAATTAAAATTATCCTTGTTTCATACGGTTTTTAATGTTATCAATACCGCTCTTATGGTTGGATTTATCCCCTATATTGCAAAAATAGTTACGCTTATGGTTCCTTCTAGAGGGGTAGAAGATGAGGCATATACCCTAGAATATATTGGAATGGGAACAGTTGTTTCTACAGAAGCATCTATCATTGAATCACATAAGGAACTTACAAAATTTGCTAAGTTGGTAAGACGTATGACGGGCTTTATTTCTGACCTATTGTTAGAAACAGATAAAAAGCAGTTTCAAAAGACTTTGGAGCGGGTGAAAAAATATGAAGAGATAACTGATAGAATAGAAGCAGAAATTATCGCTTATCTTGCTAAGGTGTCAGAAAACGAATTGGGTGAAAAATCATCCATTAGGATAAGAACAATTTTAAGCATTGCGAGTGACTTAGAGTCTATAGGAGATATTAATTATGGAATGTCTAAAACAATCCAACGTAAGGCAGAAAATAAGATTTATTTTATACCAAAACAAAGGGAAAAACTTTTAAAAATGTTTGCATTGGTTACCGAAGCTATGGATTTAATGATAGAAAACTTAGAAAAGCCTAGTAGTCAAATTGATATCCAAGCGGTTTATAATTACGAGAAGGAAATTAATAAAATGAGAGATAGTTTGAGAAGAAAATATTTTAAGAGTATGGAGAAAGGGGAATATGAATATGCTAGTGGAATGATATATTCTGACTTATTTACGGCTTTTGAAAGGGTGGGGGATTATGTTATTCGTATTAGTGATGTGAGAGTTAACAAAAGACCTGGAAACATTAATTGGTAGAAAAAGTTGGAGTGCGAATGGTATTACTTTTGTTAAGGCTTCTATCAATTAGAAATCCAGTATAATATAAAGAATCATAACCAGCTGCATTTAAAAAATCTAAACCATCAATGGTGATTTCTATTTCACCTTCTACACCTTTAGCAGTACGTATGCCTTGAACTACTGGAATCCTATAATTTGAAGCTTGTAAATTACTATCTATATATGCAACTCCATTTTCAACGACAAAAATTTCAACGATGAAATTATCAGGATCGGCTTCATTTCTTACACCAACATCCCCATCACCATCGGTAAATCTAATTTTCCAAATGACCTCTAAATTATTTGTTTTTTGAAAATCTATGGTTTCTATAAAAGGAATATTGGGGAAGTCACTTTCTTTTGAGCAAGAAAAAAAAGCAGCTACAATGAACAGACATATTCCTATTTTTGTAAAAAATTTCACAGTATAAAATTAAGAAGAATAAAACAATCAACTTTTAATATTGAAACAAAAACATTTCTAAAGCACTTTCAAAACGAACTTTGGAAAATTAAAACTGCTGATTTTGAGTCGAGGGCAATTGAATTGTTCCATTTTCAATATGAGTACAATTCCATATATCAACAATATTGTAATTTAATGAAAGTAGATGCTTTAAAAGTAAAAGAAATCACGGATATCCCTTTTCTTCCCATTTCTACTTTTAAGAATCATGTGCTAAAATCTGGAGAATGGGAAGAAGAAATTATTTTTGAGAGTAGTGGAACAACTACTTCCACTCCATCTAAACATTATGTTAAGTCAGTTGAATTATATAAGAAAAGTTTTAGTAGAGCTTTTGAAAAATTTTATGGAAATATCGAGGAGTATTTGGTGCTTGCACTTTTACCCTCATATCTCGAAAGAAAAGGATCATCTTTGGTATTAATGGTGGATGAATTGATTAAAAAAAGTGCAAAGAAAGAAAGTGGTTTCTTTCTACACAATCACGAAACCTTATATTCCATATTGAATAGCTTAGCTAAAAAGCAAAAAAAAGTTTTATTAATTGGTGTTTCTTTTGGACTGTTAGATTTTGTAGAAAAATATCAACCTCAAGCTAATCCCAATCTTATTGTTATGGAAACCGGAGGGATGAAAGGCAGAAGAAAAGAGATTCTTAGGCAAGAGTTGCATCAATTGTTACAAAAAGGATTTTCAGTGGATCAAATCCATTCTGAATATGGAATGACTGAACTGCTTTCTCAAGCTTACTCTAAAGGAAATGGGCGTTTTGAAACCCCTCCATGGATGAAAGTTTTAGTTAGAAGCCAAGATGACCCTCTTTCTTATGAATCTAATGGTAGAAGTGGGGCTTTAAACATTATTGATTTAGCCAACATCTATTCTATGGCTTTTATACAAACCGATGATTTAGGTAAAAGTTATGCTGATGGTAGTTTCGAAGTTTTGGGAAGATTTGATAAAGCAGCAATAAGAGGATGTAATTTAATGGTTAGCTAATACTACCTTTTTCGCTTTTTCCTTTTCTTAGGGTTAATTTTTTTATCTATGTCATCGATAATATTTATAAAAGAATCCTTGACCATGGAAATTTCCACTCCCATTGTGTTTGCAGTTCCTTTTTTGGGGTCTTTGGGCAAAAGTTCAATTCTATCTCCATAAGCCACTACATTTCCATTTTTATCATATAACTCATAACTGATTTGGTGAGTAGACCATCTCAACATTTTACTCCCGTCTTCGGTTGCTATCTTTGTTATAAAAATAGTATTGATTTTATATTCGGTTAAGGCTAAAAAATAATCGGCAGATAAGTTGGTAAGCAGGGTGTTTATTCTATTCATTTCTCTTAAATAACGAATATCTACACCTAGATAATTAGCAGGACTTGTTTTATATTCTACAGGGATTCTTTTATGCAATCGATCGCTTTCAGTTTTAGAAAGCCTAAATAAGCTGAGTTCACCTTTTTGTATGGATATTTCATCTAAAATGGTATTGACATACAATTCATAAACTTCATCTTGTGAAGAAAGTTGATTCACTTCCATGATTTCTTGAAGCTTAAAATCAGATTGAAACTCAAAGCGCTTAAAACCTAAAACTGCAATGCTTTTTTTTACATCTCCTTCTTGTGCTAATAAAGAAGTGAGTATAAAAAAGTGTAGAAAAAATAAATATGTAAATCCTCTAATCAATGCTAATCAAGTAGTAATTTTTCTTGCCTTTTTGTAACAAAATATATTTTTCATGAATCAAATCAGCAGAAGTGATTCGTTTTTCAAGGTTTATTTTTTGTTTGTTAATACTTACCCCATTATTGTTAATCATTCGTCTTGCTTCTCCATTGGATGAAAATGCTTTGGCAATTGCCACACCAAAGTCTATTATTCCCATGCCTTTATCTAACTCTTCTTTTTTGATACTGGATTGTGGAACTCCTTCAAAAATACTAAGAAAATCACCTTCACTTATGCTCGATAAATCATTTGCAGTAGATGTACCAAAAAGAATATTGGAAGCAGTAATGGCATTTTTCAAATCTTCTTCTGAATGAATCCTTCTCGTAATATCTTCGGCCAAAGCTTTTTGTAAAATCCTAAGATGAGGAGCATCTTGATGTTCCTTTTCTAGAGTTTCTATTTCTTTTTGAGGATAAAGGGTGAAAATTTTAATGTATTTGGCGGCATCTTCATCGGAAGAGTTAAGCCAAAATTGATAGAATTTATAGGGAGAGGTTTTTTTAGCATCTAACCAAACATTGCCACCTTCAGATTTTCCAAATTTACTTCCATCTGCTTTTGTAATAAGAGGGCAAGTAAGCGCAAAAGCTTCTTGATTGGATTTTCGCCTTATGAATTCAGTCCCAGTGACAATATTTCCCCATTGATCAGAACCTCCCATTTGCAATTTGCAATTTTTATGCTTGTTGAGGTAATAAAAATCATAACCTTGAATTAATTGATAAGAAAACTCCGTAAAGGATAAACCACTTTCTAAGCGCTTTTTTACAGAATCCTTAGCCATCATGTAATTTACTGTGATGTGTTTTCCTGCTTCTCTCAGAAATTCTAAGAAACCAAAATTTTTAAACCAATCATAATTATTAACTATTTCTGCTTGATTTTTAATTTTGGGGCTAAAATCTAAAAAACGCTCCAGTTGTTTTTTTTGACAAGCCAAGTTATGTTGTATAATTTCCTCTGATAAGAATTGCCTTTCTTCTGATTTTCCTGAAGGATCACCAACCATACCTGTAGCACCACCAACCAAAGCAATAGGTTTATGCCCCGCTTTTTGAAGATGAGTTAACAGCATTATGGGGACAAGGTTTCCAATGTGTAAAGAGTCAGCTGTTGGGTCAAAACCAACATAGGCAGTAGTCATTTCTTTTTGAAGTTGTTCCCTTGTTCCCGGCATGATGTCATGAATCATACCACGCCATTCTAGCTCCGCTACAAAATCAATCATTGTTTTTTTGACAAAGATACCTATTGATGTTTTTCTTTATAGCTATTCCTACTAATTTATTTATAGAAACTTTAAAACAGAATTGTTAACATTGTAATGCTATTGAGAAGTATTCAAAATACTTAAATCCTAAATTGAAAATGATGAAGCGAATTTTGTTACCCTTCAACATGATGGGCTTGTTTTTTATATTCTTAATTTCTTGTGGTGGAGAAACAAGAAATCCTTCCTCTTCTACTGATGAAAATGAAGAAATAAACACTCTAGATGAAGAGCAGACTTTATCCTTAAAAGATACGGTAATTCAAGGAGAGGGTCTTCAGCTATCTTCCCTAGAATATATAAAAGACTATCAAAATTATAAATTAGAATTGACTACTCCTTTAAAAGGAAACTTAGAGGAGGGAGAACATATTTTGACTTTTCAACTTTTAGATGAAAAGGGGAAAAAGATAAAACAAATTAATAATTTAAGGGTGGGTGTAATGGTAAATAATGAGTTTTATAGCTCAAAACCTTTAGAAGACTTATCTTTTACGCTTCATTTGATGTCGGGGAATAATGTGGTGTTTGCTTATTTAATTAACGAAAAAGGGAACAGTGTCAAATCTGAAAGTACTTCAGTATTAGAGAATTTTTATGTAGGTTCTGGTAAAAGTTATTTTAATAAAGATCAAGCTCATCTTTTTTTAATAGAGCCTAGAAATCAGCTTCCAATCCTAGATTTCTTTTTATTTAATGTTCAACTTAGCAAGAGAGGAAAAAGAATAAAATTAACGATTGATGACGAGGTTTTTATTCTTAGTAATTGGCAAGCTTATTCTATCAATGGTTTGGATAAAGGGATGCATCAAATACGCATGCAATTAATTGATGAAAAAGATGAGGTTGTTTTAGGGCCCTTTAATGATTCTGGATTAAGAGTTGTAGAAATTTAAGCTAAATCTAATCCAATTTCTTATTGAATTACCCACATTTCAAGTATAATTTATAGGGATATAAAAAAAGGTTACCGTAATTTTAATGGTAACCCTTTGATTGTCTTGCTCCTCCTGTTGGACTTGAACCAACGACCCTCTGATTAACAGTCAGATGCTCTAACCAACTGAGCTAAGGAGGAATTTTTATATCCAATATAAAATTGGACTGCAATATTAATTCTTAGTTTTGAATTAAACAATAACTTTGCAAAAAATTTAAATAAAAAATATATGAATTTATTATCTATAGGTACAGTTGCCTTTGATGCCATTGAAACCCCTTTTGGTCAAACGGATAAAATATTAGGTGGAGCAGCAACCTATATAAGCTTAGCAGCAGCAAACTATGTTAAAAACCCAAGAATAGTTTCAGTGGTAGGAAGTGATTTTCCTGAAGAATATATCAAGATGTTGAATAAAAAGGGAATAGACACCAGAGGACTTCAAATTAAGAAAGATGGGAAGACTTTCTTTTGGTCTGGTAAATATCATAATGATATGAATACAAGAGATACCTTAGATACCCAATTAAATGTATTAGAAGACTTTGACCCTATCATACCTGAAGAGTATCAAGGAGTAGATTATTTGATGTTGGGAAATTTATCTCCAATTATTCAAAGAACAGTGATTGAGAGATTAAAAAATCGTCCTAAATTAATCGTTTTAGACACCATGAATTTTTGGATGGATATCATGATGGAGGAGTTAAAAGAAACCTTACAGTTGATTGATGTAATTTCTATAAACGATGAAGAGGCTCGTCAGCTTTCAGGAGAGTATTCCCTTGTAAAAGCAGCTCAAACAATTATGACAATGGGGCCTAAATATGTAATTATTAAAAAGGGAGAGCATGGAGCTTTATTATTTTACAATAAGGAAGTCTTTTTCGCACCCGCACTGCCGCTAAGAGATGTTTTTGACCCAACAGGTGCTGGAGATACTTTCGCAGGGGGATTTATTGGATATTTGGCTCAAACGGATAATATTTCTTTTGAAAACATGAAAAGAGCTATTATTCATGGAAGTGCTATGGCATCATTTTGCGTTGAAAAATTTGGAACAGAACGCATTGAAAATCTTAATTCTAAAGATATAGAAAATAGATTAAAAGCTTTTGTAGATTTAGTTCAATTTGATATTACATTAGAAGATTAAGTAATTCTTTTTGTATTAAAAATTAATTTATAATTACAATTTCTTAAAAAAAGAATAGTTTTTTTAAATTGGTAAAATGCTAGTACCTAGTCTATTGAAGTACTAAGTGCTAAGTGCTAAGTATTAGATAATAAAAGTTTACTTAGTTAAATGGCTGGGTTCTAATTTCGATAACAACCTTTTATATTGAATTTATTGAGAATGACATATTTCGCAATTTTTGAAATATCTTCTACATAATCAAATGGTCAATAAGCTTAAGAATTAAGCATTACAGGCATAACCAGCATCAAGATATTTTCATCTTTATTATCAGAAGCAACCGGAGTTAATATACCTGCTCTATTTGGATCGGACATAGAGATGTTAATCTCGTCTGTAGTTAAGTTCCCTAGCATTTCGATAAGAAATTTAGAATTAAAACCAATCAAGATGTCTTCACCTTCAAACTGACAAGTTAGACGTTCGTTGGCTTTGTTATTAAAGTCGGTATCTTCAGCTGAAATTTGCAATTCACTTCCAGTAATTTTCAAACGAACTTGATTGGTTGTTTTACTAGCAAAAATACTAACACGCCTAATAGAATTTAATAATTTTTCTCGATCTATGGTTAGGACATTTGGATTTTCTTTTGGAATTACAGAATCGTAATTAGGATATTTCCCATCGATTAATCGACAAACTAGATTAATGTTGCTAAACTGAAAGGAAGCATTGGTGTCTTTAAATTCAATTTTAATTTCATCTTAAAAAGTACTTAAAATGTTTTTAAGCAGGTTTAAGGGTTTTTTAGGCATAATAAAACTAGCTGCTTTAGAAGCCCTAGCATCAGTACGTTGATATTTGACAAGTTTATGAGCATCTGTAGCTACAAAGACCAAATGTTCTGTACTTAGCTCAAAAAATACCCCCGACATAACTGGTCTTAACTCATCGTTTCCACTGGCAAATACTGTTTTTTCAATTGCGGTAAACAATAACTCTCCAGGTACATTTACTGAAGAAGGGGCCTCAACTACAGGGGCTTTTGGAAATTCATCACTCGATTGCCCACTTAATTGGTATTTTCCGTTATCAGAGTTAATATCCACCTCTTTGGTTTCTTCATTAACCGTAAAGGTTAGAGGTTGGTTTGGCAAAGTTTTTAAAATGTCCAATAAAAGCTTTGCAGGTATGGCTATGGTACTCTCCTCTTTAGAATCAATCTCTATAGTTGAAGTTATTGTACTTTCTAAATCAGAAGCAGTAACTTGCATTTCATTTTCCTTAATTTCAAAAAGGAAATGGTCTAAAATAGGAAGAGAGTTGCTACTGTTTAGTATGCCACTAATATTTTGTAGTTGTTTTAATAAGGTAGAACTTGATGCAATAAATTTCATTTCTTTTATCGTATAAAAATGTCAAACAAATTTATAGTATTTGAATGGGTATGCCAACTCTTAATCCATTAACTTTTCAACAATTGTATTAGTCTTGAAGTCCTCATAAGCAGGGACTAAAAGATCGAAAGTAAGGTTTTGAACAATAGGGTGGCTGTTCTCATCCATGAAGGAGCTATAGGCATACATTCTTTCGGGATGAAAGTAAATGGGTTCACCACCCAATGTGGCACCTTCTACTACCGGCATGTTAAAAGTTCGCATTTCAATTTCACTTCCGTCCTCCATACTGACTTTAACTTGATGTCGAAAAGGTGAAAAATAAATAGAATCGAATTCAGCTTGCTCAGTTTTAACATCTACATATTCATAGTGTACTTTCTCAAACTCCTTAAAGTAAGAGATGGCAGCTCGAGGATCTAAATCCTCCCAATCATTTTTATGGTGGCTCTTGATTTCAAATTCTTCAATTCCAATTTTTCGGATAGCAAAGCCGCTAAGGGTGTCTGCACTATGCCAGACTTCTATTTTTTTGATATTTTTTGGATTACAGGACATTACCAAAGGTTCTCTCCATAATAAAGGGTCTATAAAAAACCTACTTCCTAAATAACCTCTTTCCATAAGCATGTGAAGTACATAGGGTTTGGAAGATTTTTTACCATTTACTTCTAATAAAGCATAAGCGCCCAGCTTACTTGGAGTTGGGTCTCCAATGTACCAAACCTTTACCGGTTTATTTTTCCCCTGATAAATTTCAACTTTAGTATGGCCTGTAGCTAATCTTTTTACTACCCCTTCAAAGGTCTTTTGAGATACTTCAGATTGGATTTGAACATCATGAAGCGTTTTTAAAATTAAGTTGATCGCATCTGGACGTGCTTTAAATTCATTATTTACCATCCAATTATCAAGGTTTCTTCTCGTAATTAAAACCTCTTTGCCATTTGGATGACTCATGTATATTTGATCCACTTTAGATGTATCTCCAACAGCAAAGTCTTTTAAGACCTGTCCTTTATTAGTAGAGCTAATCCCCTTGTTTTGGTATATCCAATATGCAGTTGCACCTAAAGCGATTAATAGAATTAGCCTGAATATGTTTTTCATGATTTAACAGTGTATTTTCTTTTGCGAATAAAGTGAAAAGTAACCCCTAAACCTAAAATAAGTACTATAGGCAACAGCGTATTCAAGAGTTGAATGCTTAAATAATTATTTTCTATGTATTGTTGGTCTAAAAGTCGAATTTTAAAACTCTTGTTGTTGGATAAAATAAGCCCTGATTCATCTAAAAGATAATTTATAGTATTCATAAAAAGGTTTTTATTCCCATAAAGCTGTCGGGTATATCTATCATATCCAAGTGCATAATATTCTTCCGTTTTTGGATTATATCGATTTTTAATAATATCACCATCAGAGAAGAAAACCATTTGTGTTTTTGGACTTTTCTCCTTGAATTTAATTTCTCCAGCATCAGTAATTTGTAAGGTTAAACGATTTTCAAAAACAGAGGTAAATTCACCTTCAATCAATACCCCAATGGGAACATTGGATTTTTTAAATTGTTCTTTTGGGGGCTTAAAATTAACCATATTCAAACTTATCCTTGCAGGCGCTTTTATTAGCTTAGTATGGTTAGAGGTGGAAAGAATTGTCGTTCGCTTTAAGTTCTCTCCTCCTACAAAATCAATACTATTGGCGAATTTTGCTCGAACAACATCTACATTTTTATTGATAGGATGATTATCCCTAGAGCTGATAAGTGGATAGAATAACCAAGGGTACAGTTGAGTTTGTACTTGATTTCCAAACTGACCGCTAACAATAGGAATAGGAGCAGCTTGTAAATCTTGAATTAGATCGTAATTAATTCGCACTCCATATTTAAAAAACTGATCGTCTAGATTTAAGGATTTCGCAATCCCCATACTCATGTTTTTGTTTTGTAAGCTGTCCATATCTGCCTCTACTTGATCAATCAACCAAATGACCTTACCGCCATACATAATGTATTGGTCAATGATAAACTTATCCTTTTCATCGAAGGTAGAATCGGGATCGGCGATAATAATCAAATCGTAATTGTTGACGATTTGTACTTTAGAGCTATCCCTTGAAGTAAAAACCCTTTTGGACAAAGCGGATAAATTCCCATTGATAGGAACTCTACTTACCTCATAAAACTCCTTAAGGCTACTTACAATATCTGCGGTTTCATATTGATTTAACTCCCCATGACCTTCTATAAAAGCTACTCTTTTTAAGTGTTCTTGAGTAATCGTTTTAATTGTAGAAGCTAGTCCATATTCAATGCTTTCAATAGATTGCCTTAAAACTTCATGCGGGGGTGCTCCAAATTGACTTTTTAATAATTCTACTGGCATTTCCTTATCTTGATAACTAATTAGGGCTCCCGGCCAAATTAATTTTTTAGATATCCCACTGCCTTCACTAATTTCAATGTCTGTTGGACGAAGACCTTTATCATAAAGATTTTTATAAACTCTATCTCTTTCTTTTCTATTAGGATTTTCTGAGGGGTTGATAAATTCAAAATCTAAGTGACCGCTTGAATATACCTTAAATTCACTAAGCATCTCGCGTATTTCATTTCTTAAACGAAGCATGGCGGAAGGAAGATCATTTCCCTCTAAATATACCTTGACGTATACATTATCATCCAGTTCGTCTAGCATCTTTTTAGTAGGAGCTGAAATGGAATATCTTTTCTCAGAGGTTAAATCCCAACGAAAAAATGCATAAGATGCAATAAAATTGATTAAAATCAGTATTAAAAAACTGATGATAAAACTACTAATATCCCTTTTTTTTATTTTGCCCATTACCATTTCCTTGAACTTAATTTTAACTTCGTAAGTAAAATAAAAAGAGTGATTAAGCTAATAAAATATACAACATCTCTACTATCTATTACTCCTCTACTCATAGACATATAATGTTCATTAATTCCCAAATTGGTAATGAGTAAATCAATTTTACCCAACATCCCAGAGGATCCTATAAAATCAAAACCAATAAAAAATAAGAAACTTAAAAACACGGCGATGATAAAAGCAATAACTTGATTGTCTGATAGTGATGAGGCATATAATCCAATGCTTACAAAAGCTGCCGCCAAAAAAATCAAACCAATATAAGAGCCCCAAAAACCTCCTTGATCAAGATTCCCAATAGGCGTACCTAAATAATAAACTGAGATGTAATAAATTAAAGTAGGTATTAAAGAAATAATCACCAACAATAAACCGGAAATAAATTTGGAATAGATTATCTGCAAATCACTTAGGGGCTTAGTCAACAACAACTCCATGGTACCCGCTTTATTTTCATCTGCAAAAAGACGCATAGTTATAGAAGGAATTAAAAACATAAACACCCAGGGAGCAATTGAAAATAAAGGAGCTAAATCAGCATATTTCCCAGTTAGAATGTTCGTTTCTCCAGGAAAAACCCAAAGTAACAACCCCATAATCGTTAAAAAAACGATGATGACGATATATCCTATCAAGGAACCTAGAAAAGATTGTATTTCTTTTTTTAGTAGGCTAAACATTTATCCTTAAGATTTTAAATAAAAACAAAAATAACAATTAAACTGTGCTTTATTTTTTCTCTTTGCTATACATTCACATTCTTAACATAATTTTAATGCTGTTTCCTATCTTTGCACGCATTTAAAAATTAAAAATATATGCATGTTTTAAAGTTTGGAGGCACTTCGGTTGGATCAGCTGAACGTATGAAGTCAGTTGCAGAGCTGTTGCGCTCCCCTGAGCGTAAGGTTGTTGTACTCTCGGCAATGGCTGGAACAACCAATAGTCTTGTAGAAATTGCCAACTATATGTTTGAAGCAAAACCTGAGTTTGCCGCCGATTTAATTGAAGGTTTAAGAACAAAATATTATAAAACTGTAGAAGATTTATATTCTACAGCTGAAAAAAAACAAACAGCTATAGAAATTGTAAATACTCATTTTGACTATTTATTGAATTTTACGCAAGATTCTTTTACCGTTCACGAAGAAAAAGCTGTTTTGGCTCAAGGTGAATTATTGTCTACAGCATTATTCCAGTTGTATTTAACGGAAATAGGTGTGCAAGCAAGCTTACTTCCTGCTCTTCAATTTATGCGAATTGACAAAGACCTAGAGCCGGATTATTATTATATAAAAGAAAATATTAATCGTTTAATGGCAGACCAAAAAGGTATTAACCTGTTTGTCACTCAGGGTTTCATTTGTAGAAATGTATATGGAGAAATTGATAATCTTAAAAGAGGAGGTAGCGATTATTCAGCATCTTTAATTGGTGTTGCTGTTGAGGCAAAAGAAATTCAAATATGGACCGATATAGACGGGATGCACAACAATGATCCTAGAACTGTTGAAAATACGAAACCCATAAAATCTCTTTCTTTTGAAGAGGCTGAAGAGCTGGCCTATTTTGGTGCTAAAATCCTGCACCCATCCAGCATTTTGCCTGCTAAAGATGCTAATATTCCAGTTATTTTGAA
>CAZKFN010000007.1:0-50288 GCA_964552035.1 uncultured Flavobacteriales bacterium | reverse complement strand
TAAAGTTACTTTCAAAAAAATAGATAACAACAAAGTCTCATTTATAGCACCAAATAAATTGGGTACTTATAAAGTAATGGTCTTTTTAAAGGATTCTAATATAATTAAAAGACAATTAATTATTACAAAATAAAGTCAATTTGAACGGATTAGCTAAGGTTAAATATTTAAGTTTAGTTTGTGAAGTTTGTTCATTTCATTTATTTATAAACTGGATATCCGCAAACCAACCTAAAATGATTAATTTACTGATTTAACTACACAATGTTATAAATATATTTTCATTTCCAGCACACTTTGCCAGCGAAGAGGCTTGTCGATATCATTTTAAAGAACAGCGAGATAAAGAGGGAATAAGTTGTAAAAAATGTGGTAATGAAGCCCATTATTGGAAGCAAGATAAATGGAGTTATGAGTGTAAGTTCTTGTAAGTTCAGAACATCGTTGCGTAGCGGCACGCTATGACTTTCAATAACTTGAAATACTTTTAGGTTTTGGAGTTCGATTATGCCTGTACCACCGTTAGGATAAAAAGAATTGCTGTTGATAAAAGACTTCATTACAGACAAATATAAAGATTTATATTTTCTTTTTACTTGATTACAATGTAATAAAAATTGTATGAATTTGGAGGTGGCTGAGTGATTTTAGCGCAGCTGAAGTTGTATCGACCCTTCGGTACATTTTTGGGGAATTGGTTGCTTGAGTGATTACAATGGAGTTAAAATAAAAGTATTAAAACAATACCTATTATTTCTCAACCCCAAAAACACTTAGGGTCCTATATTCTGCATGATTAAAAAATTCATAATTAAATTGAAGGGGCTGAGTGGTTGTAGCACAGCTAAAATTGTATCGAAGCCCGATATTCTACATAATTTACCTTCTTCTATTTCAAGAATCTTAATTTTATCAGAAAAACTAGGGCTTTCTATATTTTTATATCTCAAATATAATGACTGTATGTCTAACATGTCAGGCAAATAACGCTAAATAATTGAATTATCTTTAATCTTTTACCTTACAACGGTTTTAGCAAAGTATCTTAGAATGCTCAAAGCTATATGTTAATTCTACGTCCTTCTACATTTAGCAGTGTTGCGTTTCAACTCAGACTTCAATTTGATATCTTTGTCTTAAGCTTAAATTGATATTTCCTTTCATACAAAACTAATATATGGGTTTGGGCTCTAAGTCCTTTGGAGAATTCCTAAAAGGATTTAATACCTGAAAGGATTTAATTACTAGTTTCGCACTTATTAACTGATTATACAAAATAATGAAACCTAAAAATAGATATTACAAAATTATTTTTTTTGCTGTTGGGGCAGTAATTTCCCTAACATTATATATTCTTTTAGAATTGTCGTTGTTGGGCGATTGGGGAGATTATAATCAGTATAAACATATTGCTAATAGGTTTATTGTTTCTTTATTCCTCATTTTTAGTATTTTATTAATTGGTAAGTTTATTGAGAAACTTATTGACAATCAAGGGGAAATCGGAGGGTATCGATATAACTTAATCCGTATTACAAGATTAATAGCTAGCATCTTAGCCTTATCTGTTGCGCTTTCCTTTATTTTTAAAAATGTTTATGCTACCCTAACCGGACTTGGGTTAGCATCTATTGTTTTAGGTTTTGCTTTACAGGCTCCCATTACTTCCTTTATTGCTTGGATTTATATCATCTTTAGAAAACCTTATCAAGTAGGTGATAGGATCCAACTTAACGGAATGAGAGGCGATGTAGTTGAAGTTCATTATTTGGAAACCTTAATTGAAGAGTGTAGTGGAGATTATATGAAAAATGATCATCCAAGCGGTAGAGTCATACGTTTTCCAAATAGTGTAGTTTTAAAAACTGAAGTGATTAATTACAATGGAGGTTTAACCCCATTTATTTGGAATGAAACTGCACTTCAAGTTGCTTACACCAGTGATTTAGACTTTGTTGAGGAATGTTTGATGAAGGCCGTAAAGGAAGATTTTCAAGAATCATACCCTTTCCAAGCTACAAGATATGATAAAAAATGGACTCCCCAAGTATACTTTAGAAACAATGCTTACGCTTGGATGGAAGCAGTTGTTTCCTATACTGTTAAACCAACAGATACTACAGGGCGAAGAAATAGAATCCTTAGGAAAGCACTAAAATACCTTAATGAAAGCCCTGATAAAGTACAATTCCCTACAGGAGTTCAACGATAAATATCAGTTAATAACTCTGTTGAAAATCCTTTTGCTTAAATTGCAAAATAGCTACTTAAACTTTTATCTTTGTTTATAATGTTTAAAGGACAGCTACGCTTCATGTTTAATATTCTCGGCAAAAAAAAATTAACTATAGATGCCCTAGCTAATATCTTTGTCAATTCCGTTCTAGATGCAATTGATAATGGATTTGAAGATGTTGCTGCTATTATCAATAATGCTGCTGAATTTATTTCTCAGCCTGAAATAGTAGCTGATGATGATAGCAAATTTACTTTAATTGTTTTAGCAGCTAACCTTAAAGAAGTTCCTAAATATTTTGAAGCTAAAAAGGACAATCGATTGATTAGTGTTATTACTGAAAAGTTATCTAAAGTTTTTGAAATTGATAAATTTCAATTGGATAAAAACTTAAATGATTACAAAAGCTATCTAAGTAGAGTAAACCATCCTAGCAAAAACAATATTTATGCAATGTCTAAAGCGGTTTTTTTTAAATATGAATTAGGGCAATATCAAGAAGAGTATTTTAAAAACCTAAATGCACCTAATCCGCTTTTATTAAAAAGGTTAGATAAGGCGATGGAAATGTTTCTTTTTGATTGGGAACGTTACAAAAAGGATTATCAAATTATCGACCATTAAATTCCCTAAACTAAGTTGAACCGGTCTCTTGCCATTAATGCAACATCCTCCCCTATGGCTAAAGAAGCAGTAGCTGCAGGAGAAGGTGCATTAAGAACGTGAATATTATTATTCTTATATTTTATTTTAAAATCATCTATCATTTCTCCATCTATTCCCAAAGCCATAGCTCGAACACCAGCGCGACCGGGGCGAATATCCTCCATTTTTAACGTAGGAATTAATCTTTGTAGGCGATTTAAAAATAGCTTCTTACTAAAAGCTCTCCTATATTCATCTAATCCAAATCTCCAATGCTTGGCAAACAACTTCCAAGTACCACCATAAAATAAAGCATCTGCAGTATCTTTTAAGTCAAAATCCGTCTTGCCATAACCTTCCCGTTTAAATGTAAAAACAGCATTAGGGCCACACTCTATCTCTCCATTTACCATTCTTGTAAAATGGACTCCTAAAAATGGAAATGCAGGATTAGGAACAGGATAAATTAAATGTTTTACTTTATGAAGTGCCTGCTCTTCTAACTCATAATAATCTCCCCTAAAGCCCACAATTTGCATATCCGTTTCCACCTCATCTTTCGCTGCAAGGCGATCGGATTGCAATCCTCCGCAAAAGATTAAGTTTTTAGCCCAATAAGTGCTTTTATTTGTTTTTATTTCCTGAATAGAGCCATTGATAACTTCTTCAAAAGTTTCTTCCAAAACAAGCTTTGAT
The DNA here is from genome assembly GCA_964552035.1 of uncultured Flavobacteriales bacterium. Taxonomy (GTDB): domain Bacteria; phylum Bacteroidota; class Bacteroidia; order Flavobacteriales_E; family Vicingaceae; genus CAZKFN01. The sequence continues at coordinate 46,711 of CAZKFN010000007.1, read as the reverse complement.
TTTTCTTGTCTGCCCAAGGCTATTTCAACCATTTTTTCTGTAGCACCAACAAAATCTATAATCCCTGTACAAGGAACCTTTATTCCAGCAATACCTTCACAAAAAGGCTCTATTTCTTTAACCTCCTCTCCACTAATTTTTTCTATTCCCTCCGTCTCATTGGCAATACCATTTTCAAAAATCTTATTCATAAAAGGCAACTCAGACTCATCGGTAGCGACAACCACTTTACCACAAACATCATGTTTTACACCGTAATCTTGAGCAAACTTTACCAGCTCTCTTCGTCCTTTAACACAGTTAATTGCTTTTTTAGAGCCGGGTTTATAATACAATCCAGAGTGAATTACACCACTGTTGTGCCCTGTTTGGTGAGCTGCCAAATGGTCTTCTTTTTCAATTAAAAGAATTTTTAGCTCAGGATGCCAGGTTTGCAATTTATAAAAAGTTGCTGCACCAACAATACCTCCACCAACTATAGCAATATCAAATATTAAGCGATTCTCCAAAACTTCTTATTTTAAAATTTAAAATTAAACCCTTTTTATCGACTTGCCTACAATTGCAGGATGCTTAGGCACAAAAAGTAAAACAAATAAGCCAACTACAAAAAAGCTAAGCAATGCAAAGATGGAAGTGCGCATACTTCCACTATAACCCTCTAAAAAGCCAAACACAAAAGTTCCTATTACAATCCCTATTTTTTCCAGCACATCATAAAAACTAAAGAAAGAAGCATGATCGGTTGTCTCTGGTAGAATTTTGGAATAAGTTGAGCGAGATAAAGACTGAATTCCACCCATAACAAAACCAACAATTGCAGCGATAATATAGAACTCAAAAGGAGTATAAATAAAATAAGCTCCTATACAAATCCCAATCCAAATCGTCAAGCTTAAAGATAGGGAAGCAATGTTGCCAACTTTTTTGGAAAACCAAGAAAAGAAATAAGCCCCACCAATAGCAATAAACTGAATAATGATTACAGAAACAATTAAGCCTGTTTTTGTTCCATCTGTTCCCCAATCAATTTCTTTTGCTGCAAAAAGGGTAGCCATAAGCATCACTGTTTGTACACCCATGCTATAGATAAAAAAAGACAATAAATAACGTTTAATAATCTTCAATCCCTTTAATTGTCTCCATACCTTTTGCAACTCTTTCCAACCTCTTGTAAGTCTATCTTTCTTAGCTCTGTCTTTATGTTGATGCATGCTATTGGGTAAATAATAATAGGTATATTGACTGAAGCCCGCCCACCAAATAGCTACCATTAAAAAAGAATATTTCACCGGCATATCAAAAGCCATAATCAAAACCAAGTTCCCAATTAATAAAATGGAACTGCCTATATAACCAAGAGCATAGCCTTTGGCAGAAACCTTATCGTGATCCTTTCTTTCTGCAATTTCTGGAAGATAAGCATTGTAAAAAACAATACTTCCCCAAAAACCCACAGAAGCTAATAATACCGCCAACATACTCCACTCAAGATAATTGGTGTCAAAAAAATACAAGCACGCGCAAGAAAGCGCACCTAAATAACAAAAAAATTGAAGAAAGCGTTTTTTACTATCTGAATAGTCTGCTATTCCCGACAAAACCGGAGAAATTATGGAAACAATTAAAAAAGATAATGCACTAACATAAGAATACAACTCAGTGTTCTTAAAATGATAGCCAAAAAAGCTAACAATATCTGTAGTTTCACCTGTACTTAAAGAGGTAGTAGTCACTGCTTCATAAAACATTGGAAAAATAGCAGTTGTAATTACTAAAGGATAAACAGAGTTAGCCCAATCGTAAAATGCCCAGGCCCGAATTATTTTTTTGTCTCCCTTTTGAATCATTCTGACAAATATAAGTCCCTTTGTCCAAGATGAAGAGGATAAAAGCTAGAGTTTATTCACAAGTCGAGCAATAAAGATTTTTTATTTCATAATCCTTTAAAGCCTGAATTCCCCTTTTTTCTTTACCAAAAAAACTACAAAAAGTATTGGGATAAAGTGCTTTTGCTTTTTCTAAGAGCTGAAAATACTTGGATTTAGGAACAAGCTCTTCCTGATAAATTGCAATTTGAAGAAAATAATATAAAATGTCCTCACCTACTTCATCGGCATTTACTTTGGGCAATAACAAGGTTATAGCTCGATCAAATTGATCTTGAAAAGCAAAATACTTTGCAATATCTAAAACCTCATCATCAGTAAAATTAGTGTTGTTAAAGGTTCTAATTAGTAAATCAAAAGATTTCTTTCTATTTAAGTAATCTTGTTTGTCATAGTAATAATTAGCAGCTAATAAAGCATAATTTACAGTAGTCTTTGCAAACAATTCAGATGAAATTTCTTCCTTATCTTTTAAAAGGTTAAAGCTTTTTTGCCAATTTTCAATACCTGAAGTATTTCCAGATTCAGCCCAGTATTTTATTAAAGAAAGATGCCTGTTAAAGTTTAAAATTGGATATTCTTTAGATATAAGATACAACTCTAAAAATGCCAAATAAATCGGGTTACCTTGAAATTGTTTTTCTCCATGAAGGGCTGCTGCTATAATCTGATTATTAATGAGCTGCAAATTTTCATTTTGTTGTGCGATAGTTCCATCTAATACTGTTTGATAAGCCCCATCGTCTTCTATTAAACTCCTTTGAATAGATAATGCCTGTTCTACCTTATCAACTGATAATAAATGATTAAACATATCCTTTTTTTCTTCTACTGTGTATCCACTTTTAATTTCTGCCGTGCCAAACACCTCAAATTCTAAAACGTTTAAGTCGTTTAAAAAGTCGGCTAAAAGGGAGTCTTCTTCTACAGTTTCTTTCAGGTAGTTTTTAATATCAAGCGTATCTTTATCCTTAGTTTCTATTTCATAAACAGAGTTTTTTTGGAATTCAAAATATTCTTCCCAAGCAACTTCGTCGATAACTCCAACATACCAAAGTTCTGGATACTCACTTTCTAATATTTGCATAATTGCCTCTGCCTTTTTATCCATTGATAAGTCGACAATAGGTGAAGCCTTTCTTTTTATTCTAATTTCATCAAGTTGATAATTTAATGCATTTGTTACTCTTCTAAATTCATTTAAAATTTCATCCATATCATTTTTCATAGAAAAAGATAATTTCAACGTATCTTTCCACTTTGAAGATTCTTCTATCCTTTTCCCAATTAGCTGATAAGGAATATCTAAAGCTTTTAAATCTAATACCTCATATTTATTATAAGGTACGGTAAAACATTTGGTTCCATTTTTAATGATAACGGCATTTATTTCACAATTCTCTGGATTATAAAAGCTTGGTAAGCTTCCCAATTTGGTATTTACTCTACCTTCTTCCTCCGCTTCATTAGAAGTTAGGATTTTATTTCTTTTAACGGTAGGCATTAAAAAACCATCATTTATTTCACCAGGATAAAGCCTATTTCCTTCATTACAAGAAAATTGTTCATCATAAATAACGTCAACAGCAATTCCATCTGCACCATTAGAAAAAATACTCTCTGCGATAGGTAAACTATGAAACCTAAAATAAACCTCATTGCCTTCAACTACAAATGCATCAGAAAAAAGTTGAGGAATAGAATTAAACTTTTCCCATACTTCTGCACAATTATCTTTATTGGGGTTGTTAATGTTTTGTTTTGGTATTCTTCCTTTACTGTTGCCAGGCAATTCATAAGGTTCTCCTGCAAAAACAACTACAATATTTAAATTATTTCCCGATTGAATTACTTCAGAACCAAAATAAAAATAATGTTTCCCTAAAATATTTTTTTTATATTCCTCTTGATGTAGCCATTGGTGCATAGCTGCGGCTGCGACTTGTACTTCATTTCTAATTTCGACTCTATCCTCCGAAGGATATATTTTTTGTCTGCTACGGATTCCAAAAATTGAAATATTTTCTTTTACTTCAGAATAAAGCCCTCCATAATAGATAGACCTATCTACCACAGTCTGCTTTCTCCTATTGTCTTGTGTATGTTCAATTCTTGTTTTTCCCTGCAAATATTTAGCTTGATCAGCAGCAGTTTCATCCAGTTCATTACTCCTATAAAGAGAAGGCAAATGATGCTCCTCTCTATACTGATTAATTAATTTTTCTATTTGTTCATTTATAAGTTCGATAGATAAATTCTCTTGAGCTGCTGCTGAAGAGAGAAATACAATAGAAATAAATAAAAAAATAATCCTCATATCCGTTCAATATAAAACACAAAAAGCTTTACTTACTATTTAAGCTTTTTTTAAATTATTCTAGAGGGAGTTTTTATTTTATTTTAAAATAAACATGCTGGTTTAAAGAAGCATCGACTTTATTTACATCTTGATCGCTTTCATTAATGGTATAAGATATTCTAGAGGAATCTATACCTAGATCAATCAACATTTTCTGTATTCTAAATGCTCTTTTCCTTGCTATACTAGATGTAGTTTCTGATTTATCAGAACGTCCTACAGCCTCAATTTTTACTGAAGGATTTTCATTTAAGTATTCTACTATTTTAGCCAATTTCTTTTCCTCCGAGGCATTTGGGACATCTTTATTTGTTGAAAAAAAGATGAATTCGTCTTCTAATGTCCAATTTTCTGCTTCAGCGACGGTTTCTTTTTTTGTAGTTTCAGAAGCCCTTGAACCATCAGAATTGATAAAATACACCTGTTTTGCAGAGCTCCTTTTACTGGCTTCTGTACTAAATGACTTCTCTTGCACCGTAGCCCTTCCACCTGCAAGTAGATTACAATTACAATCTCCTTTCTTTACTTTATCCATGGGAATAACAGAGACATCATCTATAAAATAATAAGCATCTCGTTGTTGTTGTCCAGAAAACTCCCTAGACAAACGCATTCTTTCTTGTTGTGTTTCATCATCAGATCTAAAGTTCCCAATAATTAAAAATTGCTCTCCACCTCGAGCAGTATATTGGTCACATATCTCTTGCCATAGAAATTGTTGGTCATATACTTTATTAGGTAAAGGCACCAATTGTGGGTTAAAATTTAAAATTGGATCTGCCGACTGCACTTCCATTTCAGTAGACAAATGCATTCCAATGTTATTGACTGCATACATGGACATATCAGATAAACTAACATGAAATTTTAAACAATACTCTTTCCCTGCTTCTAAGGGTTCTTTTAAGGGCGTTCCAAGATAAGAGCGTGGAACCCTTCCTCTAAAACCAAAAAAATTAACACCAGCATAAGCATCTCCCGTTTTAGCATCCTCTTTTCCATAAGCATTATCAGGTACTCCAAAACTTCTATCCTTAGCCTTATTATGGTACAAATCAACCATTGTACCAGTTACAGATACCCAAGGTTGTGCTCTTTCAATTTCACCCGGGCCTTTTACTTTTTTATCAATTTTTTCAAAACTAGGATTTGGAACAAGATTATAGGAATCCTCTTGCGCAAAAGCAACAAAGGCAAGGAATAATAATAACAAGGTTATTTGTGTTTTCATATTAATTTTTTATAGTATGAGTACAAAGATTGTTCCGAAGTTAAAAATAATTCTGCAATTCTCGAAATACTCGAAGCTAATTTAGCTAGCCGATTATCTCAATCAGCTAGCTTTCAACACTTAAACCTAAATCTTATTGATTGCGTATCATATTTAAAGCAGAACCTGCCTTAAACCACTCAATTTGACTCGCATTATAGGTATGATTTACCTTAATTTCATCAGAGCTGCCATCCGAGTGGTTTATTCTAACCGTTAATTGCTTATTCGGTGCAAATTCCTCTAAATCAATAAAATTAAAAGTATCGTCTTCTTGAATTTTATCATAATCCGCAGGATTATCAAAGGTTACCCCAAGCATTCCCTGCTTTTTAAGATTTGTTTCATGAATTCTAGCAAAAGAACGTACCAAAACAGCAAAAACACCTAAATGTCTTGGCTCCATTGCTGCATGCTCTCTTGAAGAGCCTTCCCCGTAATTCTCATCACCAACAATAATCGTCGAAATACCGGCTGCTTTATAGGCTCTTTGTACATCAGGAACCGCGCCATAAGTACCGTCCAGTTGATTCTTGATGTGATTGGCCTTATCATTATAGTAGTTAATCGCACCAATCAACATGTTGTTGGAAATATTATCTAAATGTCCTCTATACTTCAACCAAGGACCAGCCATTGAAATATGGTCGGTGGTGCACTTTCCCTTAGCTTTAATAAGCAACTTAATCCCTTTTTTATTTTTACCATCCCAAGCTGCGAAAGGTTCTAACAATTGTAGACGATCACTTTCAGGAGATACTTTAATATCTATAGTGCTTCCATCTTCTGCTGGAGCTTGGAAGCCATTGTCCTCAACCTCATAACCTTTTATAGGCATTTCTATTCCTTGTGGTTCTTCTAATTTAACCTGCTCCCCTTTTTCATTTTCTAAAGTATCTATCAAAGGGTTGAAAGTTAAATCACCAGCAATAGCCATGGCTGTCACTAACTCTGGCGAAGCTACGAATCCATGAGTATTTGGATTTCCATCATTTCTTTTAGCAAAGTTTCTATTGAAGGAAGTAATAATAGAGTTTTTTTCTTGCTTGTCTGCTCCATGACGTGCCCACTGCCCAATGCATGGACCGCAAGCATTAGCTAAAACTACTCCACCAATTTCTTTAAAAGTGTCTAGATAACCATCTCTATCAACAGTATATCTTACCATTTCAGAACCAGGGGTAACAGTAAATTCGGCCTTAACTTTCAAATCTTTATCTATGGCTTGTTGAGCAATAGAAGCAGCTCTAGTAATGTCTTCGTAAGAAGAGTTTGTGCAAGAACCTATTAATCCTACCTCAAGTTTTTGTGGCCAATTATTTTCTTTTACTGCTTTGGCAAACTCAGAAATAGGAGTAGCTAAATCAGGAGTAAATGGGCCATTAATATAGGGCTCTAATTCGGATAAGTTAATTTCTATAACCTCATCAAAATACTTTTCCGGATGAGCATATACCTCAGCATCACCTACTAAATGTTCTCTAACTGCATCTGCTAATTCAGCTACCTCTTTTCTATCTGTACTTTCTAAGTACTCTCTCATTTTTTGGTCGTATCCAAAAATAGAAGTTGTAGCACCAATCTCCGCGCCCATATTGCTGATTGTCCCTTTTCCTGTACATGAAAGACTTTCTGCACCCTCACCAAAATATTCTAAAATAGCTCCTGTTCCACCTTTCACTGTTAAAATACCTGCTACTTTTAAAATGATATCTTTAGAAGCAGTCCAACCACTTAAACGTCCTGTTAATTTAACTCCTATTAACTTCGGCATTCTCAGCTCCCAAGGCATACCTGCCATAACATCAACTGCATCTGCACCACCTACACCAATAGCAATCATTCCTAATCCTCCCGCATTAACGGTATGGGAATCAGTACCTATCATCATTCCACCAGGGAAAGCATAATTTTCTAAAACCACTTGGTGAATAATTCCAGCACCTGGCTTCCAAAACCCTATCCCATACTTATTTGAAACAGAGCTTAAAAAATCATATACTTCTTTGTTGGTCTCAACTGCAACTTCCAAGTCTTTCTCAGCTCCAATTTTCGCTTGAATTAAGTGATCACAATGTACCGTAGAAGGAACAGCAACCTTCTTCTTGCCCGCTTGCATAAACTGAAGTAAAGCCATTTGTGCTGTAGCATCTTGCATGGCTACTCTATCCGGTTTAAAATCTACATAGGCTTTCATTCTTTCCAACTCCTTTGTTGCCTCACCTTCATCTAAATGAGAGTAAAGTATTTTCTCGGTTAAAGTTAAAGGTCGATTTAGAACCTTACGCGCAGCCTCTATTCGTTTATCCATTCCTGAATAAACCTCTTTAATCATATCAATATCAAATGCCATATGCCTTTCTATTTCTTATGTGTTAGTAGTAAATTATTTTATGTTTATTGGATTGCAAAATTAAGCATTTACAATTAAATTTCTTTCTCTTCAATGAATTGACCCAAACACTTCTATGAAAAAATGCATGTGGTTATAACATTTAATAACCGTTTATCCTTTTTTAGCTTTCATTTCAGTCTTTCCTTCGTAATCTTGTATGGTGTTTACGCTTCTACTAGAAAATATAAGAGAGGCTTTTAGATCTATTAAAAGCCAAATGTTAAGAACGAGCTTAACCATTCTTATCATTGCAATAGGAATTACTGCCCTCGTTGGAATACTCACATCTATTGATGCCATGAAAAGCTCTATCAGCGATAGTTATTCGAGAATGGGAGCTAATACTTTTACCCTTCAAAACCAAGGAAGTTTTATTCATGTAAGCAGAGGGGGTAGAAGAGCAAAATCTTTTCCAAAAATCAACTACCAAGAGGCCATGGATTTTAAAAATCGATTTTATTTCCCAGCCATTGTTTCCATTTCTACACGTGCTACAGGAATGGCAACCTTAAAATATCAATCCAATGAAACCAATCCCAATATCGCAGTATTTGGAGGAGATGAGAATTATTTACTGACCAATGCTTATGAACTCAAAGAAGGGAGAAACTTTTCACCACAAGATATTGAAGCCGGTAGTAAGACTGTAATCATCGGTGCTGATATTAGCAAACAATTATTTCCCGATGAGAACCCATTAGAAAAGAGCATTGTAATTGGCAACAACAGATTTCACGTTATCGGAATTTTAGAAGGCAGGGGAAGCACCTTTGGATTTAGCAGCGATAATATTGTTATTATTCCGCTAAGCAGCAGCAGGAAATACTTTAGCTCTATGCAAAGCGCCAACTATGTCATCAGTGTGAAAGCAATGGATAATCGTCAGTTGGATGTTGCGGTTGCCGAGGCTACGGGACTATTTCGGGTGATTCGAAAAGATAAAGTTGGGAAAGAGGAAAGCTTTGAAATTAGAAGAAGCGATAGCATTTCCGAAAGCTTTTTTCAAAGCATTAGCACTGTTACTGCTTCTGCAACAATCATTGGCCTAATTACCCTTCTAGGCGCTGCTATTGGGCTCATGAACATTATGTTAGTTTCTGTTACAGAAAGAACCAAAGAAATTGGCTTAAGAAAAGCCGTAGGGGCAGGGTCAAAAACTATAAGAAATCAATTCATTATTGAAGCCATAGCAATTTGCCAATTGGGTGGTGCTTTAGGAATAGTTTTGGGAATATTGATAGGAAATCTCGTTGGACAAATGATGGCTGGGGGCTTTATAATTCCTTGGAACTGGATTATGATGGGTTTTGCATTATGCACAGTAGTCGGCTTAATTTCTGGAATTTATCCTGCTCAAAAAGCTGCAAAACTCGACCCTATTGAATCCTTACGCTATGAATAAGTAGCGAAAATTTTAGTTAAATACATAACCTTATTTCAAAAGGTTGAAATCAAAAAAGCCGTTCCAAGTTTTGAAACGGCTTTTCTATTATTAATTATTGCAAGATTTTATTCTGCCACTACTTCAAAATCAATAGTAATCTCCACATCTTTGTGCAGTCGAATAGTAGCTTGGTAAGTTCCAATCTCTTTGATTTGAGCTCCAAGAATCTTAATATTCTTTCTATCTACACTATGTCCTTTACTATTAATAGAATCTGCTAATTGGATGTTGTTTACAGAACCAAATATTTTTTGTCCAGACTCTCCAACTTTAGCACCAACCGTAATTTTTTCAGTTTTTAATGCTTCTGCTGTTTTTTGTGCTTCCTCAATTAGCTTCGCTTCTTTATGTGCCCTTTGACGCATATTTTCTTCCCAAACCTTACGAACAGACTTAGTTGCTGCTACAGCCTTTCCTTGAGGTATTAAAAAGTTTCTTGCATAACCCGACTTAACTGTAATTAATTCATCCTTAAGTCCAAGGTTTTCCATATCTTCTTTTAAAATAATATCCATTTTATTCTCCTCCTTATTTTAATAAATCCGTAACATAAGGCATAAGACCTAAATGTCTAGCACGCTTTACCGCTTGAGCTACTTTTCTTTGGTATTTCAATGAAGTACCAGTAATTCTTCTTGGTAAAATTTTACCTTGTTCATTGACAAACTGTAGTAAAAAATCAGGATCCTTATAATCAATATACTTGATTCTGTTCTTTTTAAATCTACAGTATTTTTCTTTCTTGAGATCAATCGCTGGTGGATTGAGGTATCTAACTTCTGATGTGTTTTGAGCCATTTTTTCTAGTTTTATAATTCATTAATCAGCTTTCGCTTGAGATTTTCTTTTTTCAATACGCTTCTCAGCATAAGCAATAGCGTGCTTGTCTAATTTAACCGTTAAGAAACGCATAACGCGTTCATCACGTCTAAACATTACATCAAGCTTTGAAATCACTTCACCTTCTGCTTCATATTGAAACAATTGATAAAAACCAGTTGACTTTTTTTGAATGGGATAGGCCAGTTTTTTTAAGCCCCAATGCTCCTCATTCACAATTTTAGCTCCATTGTCTTGGAGTACATTTTTGTAACTTTCGACTGTCTCCTTCGCCTGCTCAGCAGACAAAACGGGAGTTAAAATGAAAACAGTCTCATAATGATTGATCATTGTAAATTGTTTTTAATAATTATAATTACCCAAAATTGGGGCGACAAAAGTAATTCTTTTTATTTTATTTACAAATAAGTAAGCGAAAACATTTAAGTTTTGACGACAATATAGCTATAATTACCTTTTATTTCCTTTAATTTTCCCATTTTTTGATAGTTAAGTTATTTTAGGTTGACTATTTGGATTGGGTAAGATATAAATCAGAAAGCATAACAGTTTGTACTACTCATTCGCTTTCCAATACCATTACCTAATTATATTAATAACAAGCAGTCTAGCTATAACTTAAAAGAAACTCTTAATTAAATAATTAGATTCAAATTAATAAACCAAGGAAACTTTCCTTAAATAACATGTAAAATTCAGCAGGTTAAATAGTATCTTTGTTAACCTTTTGCATTATTACTATGGAAGATTTTGTTGTATCAGCTCGAAAATATCGTCCTACTACTTTTGATTCTGTAGTTGGACAAAAATCAATTACCAATACGCTTAAAAATGCTATTAAAACTAAGCATTTAGCACAAGCTTTTCTTTTTTGTGGTTCTAGGGGAGTAGGAAAAACAACTTGTGCTCGAATTTTAGCAAAAACTATTAATTGCTCCAATAGAACAGAAAATGTAGAAGCCTGTAACGAATGCGAATCTTGTAAATCCTTTATTGAAGGAAATTCCTTAAACGTCCACGAGCTTGATGCTGCTTCTAACAACTCAGTAGATGATATTAGAAACCTTACAGACCAAGTGAGGTATGCACCACAAATTGGAAAATATAAGGTCTACATCATTGATGAGGTACACATGCTTTCTTCTGCTGCTTTTAATGCTTTCCTTAAAACTTTAGAAGAACCCCCAGCTCATGCTATATTTATTTTAGCTACTACAGAAAAACATAAGATTATCCCAACCATTCTTTCTCGCTGTCAGATTTTTGACTTTAATAGAATTGAAGTAGATGACATCGCTCAACATTTAGCAGAAATCGCTCAAAAAGAAGAAATACAAGCGGAAGAAGAAGGCTTACATATTATTGCACAAAAAGCTGACGGAGCTTTAAGAGATGCACTTTCAATTTTTGACCAAATTGTAAGTTTTGCAGGAAAGTCATTTACCTATGAAGATGTTATTGAAAACCTCAATATTCTAGATTATGACTTTTACTTTAAAACTACAGATTACTTATTAGCTGGTGATATTCCCAATGCTCTATTGATTTTCAATGAGATTTTATCAAGAGGGTTTGAAGGGCATTTGTTTATTAACGGCTTAGCTTCTCATTTTAGAAATTTATTAGTCTGTCAAGATCATGCAACAATTAAGTTATTAGAAGTTGGAGAAAGCATTAAAAAACGCTATCATCAACAGGCTCAAAATTGTGATTTAAAATTTTTAATCACTGCCCTTGAAATATGTCGACAAGCAGATATTCAATATAAAAGTAGCAAAAACCAACGTCTGTTGATTGAATTGAGCTTGATGCAAATTGCATCCATTCATTCACCAGATCAAACAGAAACTAAAAAAGCTAAAAGCATCCATCCCCCGCTTGAAAAAAAAAGTACAACTAAAGTTGGAGATCAAACTTCAGAAACAACTGCTGATAAATCAACTCCAGAACACGCACCTCCAGCTATAACTAAAGGAATTGAAACTAAGGAGAGTAAAGAAGAGATTACAAAAAAGACAACTGAAGGTACTGGTAAGCTTCATAAATTAGCAAATAGCAAAAGAACAACCCTTGCAATAAGCCAATTAACCAAGGAGACGGATAAAGAAATTGATGTAAAAAATGAAACTCAAAACCTAGATGTCCAAGTAAATGATTTTAGTGATGAAGAGTTTTTGGCCACCTGGAAATTATTGGCCGAAAGAATTAAAAAAAGCGATGAAGAAGGAAGTACTATTGTTTTTACTGCCATGAATACAAGAAGTCCTATACGTCAAAATAAAAATCAAATCTTATTAAAGGTAGATAACAAAAGCCAGTATGATGAAATTCTATCTAAACGAACGGGAATTCATGACTTTTTAAGAAGAAAGTTGAAAAATAATACCATTGAACTGAAACTGGAAGTAATTAAAGATGTTAGAGAAAAAAAAGCATACACCGATGAAGAAAAGTTTAAAGAATTGTCTGAAAAAAACCCTAATCTAAAAAAGTTAAAAGAACAACTGGGTTTAGATTTTATATAAGTTCTAATAGCAAACAATAAACTCTATTAACAAGCATGGTTATCCTCAATTCAATTTTTTCTTGGTTCATGAAAAAGCGCATGCACCAAATTGATTTATTCCTTAAATATCCCATTGAGGTACAAGATGAGTGGTTTGGAAAGCTAATTGATACAGCTAAAGATACGGAGTGGGGGCAAAAACACCATTACGCTAAAATAAAAAATCCTCAAGATTTTAAAGATGCCGTTCCCATTCAAAGTTATGAAGATATTAAACCCTATGTAAAACGATTGATGAATGGAGAGCAAAATATCCTATGGCCAACAGAAACTAAATGGTTTGCAAAATCCAGTGGCACTACCAACGACAGGAGTAAGTTTATACCTTTAACCAAAGAAGCCCTAGAAGATTGTCATTATAAAGGGGGGAAGGACATGTTGGCTATGTACTGCTCTAAACATGAAGACACTAAAATATTCACGGGTAGAACGTTAATGATGGGTGGTAGCAGCCAGTCTATCAATCCTTCTACTAATTCATATCATGGTGATTTATCTTCTATAATTATTAGGAATTTGCCTTTTTGGGCAGAGATGATGCGTACACCAGATAAGGAAACTGCCTTAATGCATAATTTCGAAGAGAAACTAGAAAAAATGACCACTCTTTGTGTAGAAGAAAATGTTACAAGTATTTCAGGCGTACCATCCTGGACCTTAATTCTTCTCAATAAAATCCTTTTAAAATACAATAAGAAAAGTATAACTGAGATTTGGCCCAATCTAGAGGTTTTTTTTCATGGAGGGGTTTCCTTCACGCCATACAGAAAGCAATTTAAGGCAATAATTGATTCAAATACCATGAACTATATGGAAACCTATAATGCTTCAGAAGGTTTTTTTGGTATCGAAGATCCTCATCATCCTGGTGAACTTTTATTGATGCTAGATTATGGAATATACTATGAGTTTGCCCCAATAGAAGAATGGAGCAAAGAACGACCTAATACTCTACAGTTAGATGATTTAGAACTTAATACCAACTATGCTTTAATCATTTCAACAAATGGAGGATTATGGCGGTATAAAATTGGAGATACGGTTCAAATAACCTCTAAATACCCTTTTAGAATTAAGGTTTCTGGAAGAACAAAACACTTTATCAATGCTTTTGGTGAAGAGGTAATTATAGACAATGCCGAACAAGTTCTAAATTATGCTTGTGAAAAAACTAATGCACATATAGAAGAATATACTGCAGCTCCCTTTTATTTAACCAATAATAAAGCTGGTAGGCATCAATGGATTATTGAATTTTCAAAAGAACCAGAAAACCTACAATTATTTCGTCAATTATTGGATGATAAACTAAGGGAGATTAATTCTGATTATGATGCAAAAAGAAGCGGAAATATGGCACTTGAATTTCCAGAAATAATTTTAGCTCCTCCAAAAACTTTTTACAAATGGATGAAACAAAAAAACAAATTAGGCGGACAAAACAAAGTTCCTAGGTTAAGTAATGAGAGGATATATTTGGAAGAAATTTTGCAGTTGATTCCTGAATTAAAATAATAAAAATGGCAAGAACACTTTCGATTTTACTTTTTATAACTGCATTTAGCATTTTTTCTTACGCTCAAGAAACAGAAGAGCTTATTGCTACCATTAATGAAAAGGCTAAAACAATAAGTTCAGATCGAATGGGAAATTTGTACCTTATAAATGATTACAGTATAAAAAAGTATGACAGACAAGGCAAACTAATCAAAGAATACAATTCAAAAAAGTATGGGACAATCCATAGTATTGATGCAACAGACCCTCATAAAATCCTTGTATTCTTTCAAGAATATGCAACAGTATTAACCTTGGACAACTACCTAAGCCCCATTGGAAATTCAATCGATTTAAATCAACTGGGTTATGATAAGGTTTCTACAATAGCACGTTCAAGAGATGGTGGGTTCTGGATATATGATAAAGTTTCACAAAAAATTTTTCGTTTAGATAGTCGTTGGGAGAAGAAATATGAAAGCGTTATGATTACCCAATGGTTTGGCAACAGACTCTATCCAACAGAAATGGTAGAAATGAACGATAGATTATACCTCAACGATCCCAAGTTTGGATTATTTGTTTTTGATCATTTTGCAGCTTTCGATAAAAAAATAAACTTAAAGCAACTCAATCAAATACAAGTTCTTGATAATACTTTGTATTTTGTTATGAATGGCGAATTTTGCATCTTTCATATAGCTAAGCTAGCTAGAGCCTGTAAAGAAAATGAAGGAGATGTTGTTATCCAACAGGCTAGAATAGAAAAAAATCGTTTTTACACCTCTGATGGCACGGAAATAAAGATTTTTAAAACCAATTAAATCTTAAGAGTTTAAGGTATTTCACAAGGGAATTTATTATTTTAGTGCTTTCAAATATATTATAATATGCATATTGCCATTGCAGGAAATATTGGTTCGGGAAAAACCACACTAACCTCACTTTTATCAAAACATTATAAATGGGATGCTCATTATGAAGATGCAGATGAAAACCCCTATTTAAATGACTTTTATAATGACATGCAACGTTGGTCTTTCAACCTGCAAGTCTATTTCCTAAACAATCGATTTAGTACAATTCAAGAATTTAGAAATACTGGAAAGAATTTAATTCAGGATAGGACAATATACGAAGATGCCTACATCTTTGCACCCAACCTTCATTCCATGGGTTTAATGACTTCTAGAGATTTTGAATCTTATTTCTCACTCTTCAAATTAATGGAGTCCTTTATTCAGCCACCTGATTTATTAATTTATCTTAGAGCTTCTATACCTGTATTGGTGGAGCAAATTAGTCGTAGAGGAAGGGAATATGAAGAAAGTATTCGCCTAGACTATTTAAAGCGTTTAAATGAACGTTATGAAGCTTGGATAAGCACCTATAAAGAAGGAAAACTACTTATTATTGACATTGACAACACCAACTTTATTGAAAATGAAGAAGATTTAGGTAAAGTCATTAATAAAATTGATGCAGAAATTCACGGTTTATTTTAACCCTCAGGCCTGATAAAAAAGATAAAGCCCGAAGTGTTGCTTCGGGCTTTATCTTTTTTTCAACTTAACTTCTTTTTATTATACTAAATTGGCATTAAACCTAACTTCAATAAAAAAGTCACTCGTATTTATATTCTTTTCTAAATTTGATGCAGAACCGATTCCATGTTTTGCTCCATATACATTTAAATAAGACTTAGCTACTATCGTTCTAGAATCAGCTTGACGCGCACTAATATCAAATCTAACTGTATTAGGAATATCTTTGATAAGCATTTCCCCGAGCATAATTTGTTCCAATCCACTTCCATCTAACCAATGGAAGGTAATTTTGGCCTCAGGAAATTGATTCACATCAAAATAATCTTCATTTTTTAAATGAGCCATTAATTCCGAAACATCTCCTTCCTCACCAAAGTTGTCAATCATAATGTTGGTCATATCCACAGTAACTTGTCCTTCAACAATTTTATTATTTTCTATTTTAAGAGTTCCTTTTTTAATTGGCACACTTCCACTATGCTTAACTTCCTCATTCATCACTTGCCAAGTCACATAATTTTCATAAGCTTCAATGGCGTACTCTCCATCGATTAAATTTACCTCATAATAACTGGTAGCTTCTTCAACCACCCCCATTAATTCCGCTTCAGTAGCTGTAGTATTATCGAGACTAATATGAGGTGCAATCACCAAAGAAACAATAGACATAAGTTTAATAAGAATATTCATGGAAGGTCCTGAAGTATCCTTAAATGGATCTCCTACAGTATCACCAGTAACTGCAGCTTTATATGCATCCGACTCTTTTCCAACTATTTTGCCATCAATTTCAACTCCTTGCTCAAAAGATTTTTTAGCATTATCCCAAGCACCCCCAGCATTATTTTGGAAGATTCCCATAAGTATTCCCGACACAGTTACACCAGCTAATAGACCCCCCAAAACCTCAGGTCCAAAAAGAAATCCAACTATCACTGGAACTACAAGAGCAATAGCACCCGGCAACATCATTTCCCTAATTGAAGATTTAGTAGATATTTCTACACACTTATCATATTCAGGTTCTGCTTTGTACTCCATGATTCCAGGGATTTCCCTAAACTGTCTTCTCACCTCATTTACCATATCCATGGCAGCACGTCCAACAGCAGCAATAGCTAATGATGAGAAAATAAAAGGAATCATACCACCAACAAATAAACCTGCTAAAACATTAGCTTTATAAATATCAATAGTATCAATACCGGCAACACCAACGAAAGCTGCAAATAAAGCTAGGGCTGTTAAAGCAGCTGAAGCAATAGCGAATCCTTTTCCTGTTGCAGCAGTAGTATTTCCAACAGCATCTAAAGCATCTGTACGCTCTCTTACTTCATCTGGAAGTCCACTCATTTCAGCAATTCCACCCGCATTATCGGCAATAGGACCAAAAGCATCGATAGCTAACTGCATAGCTGTAGTAGCCATCATTCCAGCAGCTGCAATGGCAACACCATAAAGCCCAGCAAATTCAAAGGATATATATATTCCAGCTGCTAAAACAATAGTAGGAATCATTGTAGATTGCATACCGACTGCTAATCCAGCAATAATATTCGTTGCATCACCAGTAGAGGACTGTTGAATAATTGAATTTACTGGCTTTTTTCCAACAGAAGTATAGTATTCCGTTACAAAGCTAATAATAGTTCCTACTATTAATCCTGTAACAATTGCAAAGAATACATTTATGGAAGTAAAATGCTCCCCACGAATTATCATTTGCTCAGGCATGATATAATCAACTAGGAAATAGGAAGCAACAGCAGTCAAAACAATGGCTATCCAGTTGCCTTTATTTAATACCCCTTGTACATTAGAGTTACCTTCTTTAATCCTAACAAAGAGAGTTCCAATAATGGAGAATATTAATCCAGCTCCTGCAATAACCATGGGTAAAATAATTGGAGAGAGCCCATTAAAAGCATCATCTGCTTTAACTTCTGCACCTAAAACCATAGTGGCTAAAATTGTTGCTACATTAGAGCCAAAAAGATCGGCTCCCATTCCCGCAACATCTCCAACGTTATCTCCAACATTATCTGCAATAGTTGCTGGGTTTCTTGGGTCATCTTCAGGAATACCAGCTTCTACTTTTCCAACAAGATCGGCACCGACGTCTGCAGCTTTAGTATAAATACCACCTCCAACACGAGCGAAAAGTGCAATAGATTCTGCTCCTAATGAAAAACCAGCTAAGATTTCAATAGCCAACATATAATCCATACGTTCAACAAATCCTCCTTCTGGAGCAAACATTGTAAGTAGGGTAATAAACAGCCCTCCCATTCCAAGAACAGCAAGTCCAGCAACACCAAGCCCCATAACAGTTCCACCATTAAAAGACACCTTTAAAGCCTTAGCTAAAGAAGTTCTAGCAGCTTGAGTGGTTCTCACATTTGCTTTAGTTGCTACATTCATTCCAATCCAACCTGCTAAGGCAGAAAGGAAAGCACCTAAAACAAAAGTAATTGATATAACTGGGTGAGAATTTTCTACAAGTGTTCCAGACCAAGCCAATAAAATAGCAGCTATTACAACAAAGTAGCTCATAACTTTCCATTCTGCTTTTAAAAATGCCATGGACCCCTTTGCTATATGCTGTGCAAGCTTCACCATATTTTCCTCTCCAGTTTCCTGCTTTGTAACCCAAGCTGATTTAGCAGCCATTACAATCAATCCTATAATCCCTAAAAAGGGAACTATGTATAATAAGATGATATCCATAATTTTAAAAATTTAATTTATATATAAATAATGTATCTCTAAAAAGAGGGCAAAGATATCTAATTCAATTGATATCAAAAAAGGATGTCGAATTTAACAACATCCATTAATTATTCTTGTTAGTTTACGACTAATTTAACTTTCTCAATTGTTGATGTACATCACATCCTTAACTGCGTTAATAACTTGCTTAGTATTGGGAAACCATTCAGCCACCAGAGTTGGAGCATATGCCAATGGAGTATCTTTTGTATTAATCCTTCTTATAGGAGCATCTAAATAATCAAATGCATTGCGTTGAACCATATAACTAAGTTCAGTTGAAATATTAGCCAATGGCCATGCTTCTTCTATAATTACAAGTCGATTAGTTTTCTTAACAGACTGAATAACAGCCTGATAATCAATTGGCCGAATTGTTCTTAAATCAATTACTTCGGCATTAATCCCATCTTTTTCTAATTCCTTAGCTGCCTGAAGAGCAACCTTCATAATCTTTCCAAAAGAAACAATGGTTACATCGCTTCCTTCTTGTACTACTTTAGCCTCTCCAATAGGAATGATATATTCCTCTTCTGGAACTTCGCCTTTATCCCCATACATTTGTTCTGACTCCATAAATATTACAGGATCATCATCTCGAATAGCAGATTTTAATAATCCTTTTGCGTCGTATGGATTGGAAGGGACTATCACTTTTAATCCTGGCGTATTGGCATACCAGCTATCAAAAGATTGTGAGTGCTGTTGACCCAGTTGTCCAGCAGATCCCGTAGGTCCCCTAAACACCATGGGTGCACTATATTGGCCGGCAGACATGTGCCTTATTTTAGCAGCAGAGTTAATTACTTGGTCTATGGCTACTAGAGAAAAGTTAAAAGTCATAAACTCAATGATAGGACGTAAGCCATTCATTGCAGCACCTACTCCAATTCCAGCAAAACCAAGTTCCGCAATTGGCGTATCTATTACTCTCTTTTCCCCGAACTCATCAAGCATACCTTGGCTTACTTTATAGGCCCCATTGTATTGAGCAACTTCTTCACCCATTAAAAAAACATTTTCATCGCGACGCATTTCTTCGCTCATTGCCTCTCTAAGGGCTTCTCTAAACTGTATAGTTCTCATAAGTTGTGGTTATTAATTATCCATCATATAGGATGGGAAGCAAAATTATTAAAATATCAATTGAGAATCAAACAAAAATATCTTTTGTTTAAGACGATAAAAATAAGCCTTTGCTTGTTGATTTTCTTATATTTTACTCCAAATTTAGTTACTTTTGTAATCCTTTAAGGCAAGAGCAGATAAAACTGTTTTTAAGTGAATAAATTAACTACATTATATATTTATTAAGTTATGAAAATACTTGTTTGTATCAGTAAAGCACCAGACACTACGGCTAAAATTGCCTTTACTGATGATAATACAAAATTTGACAAAGATGGCGTACAATTTATTATTAATCCTTATGATGAATGGTATGCCTTGGTCAAAGGTTTAGAGATTAAAGAAGCCCAAGGAGGTTCAGTAACCGTAATCAATGTTGGAACAACAGAAAATGATTCTACCATAAGAAAAGCACTGGCCATTGGAGCCGACGATGCTGTACGTGTTGACATGGAGCCTAAGGATGCTTTAAATACAGCAAAGCAAATTGCAAATTATGCCAAAGAAAATAATTTTGATTTAATTCTAGCAGGAAAAGAAACCATAGATTATAACGGCTCACAAATCGGTGGAATGATTGCAGGGTTTTTAGATATACCTTTTATTTCTAATGCTTCCAAAATGGAAATGGAGGGAAATAAAGCCTCTATAGAAAGGGACATCCAAGGTGGTATAGAACAAATTGAAATAGAAGCTCCGTTTGTATTAAGTGCTTCTCAAGGAATGGCCGAGGCTAGAATCCCTAATATGAGGGGAATTATGGCAGCTAGAACTAAACCCCTAAATGTAATTGAACCAGTTGACTTTGAAAACACAACTGAGATATTATCTTATGAACTACCTCCTGCTAAAGGAGAATGCAAGTATGTTGATGCAGACCATCCTGCAGAACTATTGGAGTTGTTAAAAAACGAAGCTAAAATTATTTAAAACTAAAGAGTTATGTCAATATTAGTATATGCCGATACGGTAAATAATAAAATCCAAAAATCTGCTTTTGAAGCAGTATCATATGCTAGTCAAATAGCAGAAAAAGAGGGAAAGACAGTAACTGTTTTAGTTGCTGGCAATACGGAGGAGATAAATAACTTAGGGAAATATGGAGCAGATAAGGTTCTACAAGTAAAATCTGATGTGCTTTCAAGTTTTCAACCAACCTTAATTGCAAAAGCAATGGAGGTTGCTGCTGAAGAAGAAAATGCTGAAATTATTGTTTTTTCTCATGATTTTAGTGGTAAAGCCATTACACCTATACTTGCTGCCAATCTTAATGCTGGTGCAGTAACTTCTGCAGTAGCACTGCCGGATACAAGCAATGGTTTTGTGGTTAAGAAAAGCGTATTTTCGGGAAAAGCTTTTGCCAATGTTGCAATAAAAACAGCAATAAAAATTATTGCTATTACCCCTAACTCCATTGAAAGTAGAATCTTTGACAAAAATTGCACTGTAGAAGATTTCAATCCTGAAATTGGAAATTCAAGATTAAAAGTAATAGGCCAGCAAATGGAAAGTATTGATCTTCCACTAACGGAAGCCACTAAGGTTGTTAGTGCTGGTAGAGGATTAAAAGGCCCAGAGAATTGGGGAATGATTGAGGAGCTTGCCAAAGTTTTAGGTGCTGCAACAGCATGTTCGAGACCTGTTTCAGATATGGGCTGGAGGCCCCATCATGAACATGTTGGGCAAACAGGTATTGCTATTCGACCGAACCTATACCTTGCTATAGGAATTTCTGGTGCAATCCAACACTTAGCTGGTGTAAACCAAAGTAAAGTTATTGTTGTAATTAATACTGACCCTGAGGCTCCTTTCTTTAAAGCAGCGGATTATGGTATTGTGGGAGACGCCTTTGAAGTGGTTCCCAAATTGATTGAAGCTGCTAAAAGCATGGATATAAATACGAGCAATTAAATTAGCAATGTTGCTCAATGATAATAAACTGCGTAAGGTGTCAACTTTACGCAGTTATTAAAACCTTTATAACTCAATGAATAAAATCGGATTAGATATTGTTGGTCTTTCATATAGTCAAACTCAATCGGGTGCTTATGCTCTAGTTTTAGCTGAAAAAGAAGGGAATAGGCGTTTGCCAATTATCATTGGTGGGTTTGAGGCTCAAGCCATAGCTATTGAGCTTGAAAACATGACCCCTTCAAGACCACTAACTCATGATTTATTCAAAAATTTTGCAAATGCTTTTCACATAGATATTCAAGAAATTATCATCTATAATCTTTCTGAAGGCGTTTTTTATGCAAAATTAATATGCATACAAAATAATAATAAGATTGAAATTGATACCCGAACTTCTGATGCAGTAGCAATTGCTGTAAGATTTAAGTGCCCTATCTATACTTATGAGTTTATATTAAAAGAAGCAGGAATTATATTAGATGAAGATATAGGCAGCAGCAAAGAAGAAGCAATAAAAAAGCCAGATACTCCTCCAAGTCAAAAGAAAAGTACTGACTTATCTGCTCTTTCTATGTCCAACTTACAAAATAAATTACAAAAGGCAATAGATACTGAAAACTACGAAGAAGCTTCCATGATTCGCGATGAAATTCAAAAGCGAAAAGAAAACAACAATTAATTTTATTTAGTGCTTTCCAATTGCAGTTAAATAGCGTTCTGCATCTAAGGCAGCCATGCAGCCTGTTCCTGCAGCAGTTACAGCTTGTCGATATACCTTATCTGCCGCATCTCCACTTGCGAAAACTCCTTCTATATTAGTTTTAGTTGACCCTGGCTTAACTTTTAGATAACCTGTTTCGTCCATATCTAACCAACCTTTAAAAATATCCGTATTGGGATGATGTCCAATGGCTACAAAAAATCCTGTAACATCTAATTTTCTTTCCTCTCCAGTTTGATTGTTAAATACTAAAGCTCCTTCTACCGTTTTATCACCTAAGACTTCTTTTACTTCATGATGATATAAAACTTCAATATTCTCAGTATTTAACACTCTATCTGCCATAATTTTAGAAGCTCTAAATTCATCTCTACGAATCAAAAGATAAACTTTTTTACAAAGTTTCGATAAATAAGTAGCTTCTTCAGCTGCAGTATCTCCTCCACCCACAACAACCACATCTTGTTGTTTATAGAAAAACCCGTCGCAAACAGCACAAGCGCTTACACCATAACCATTAAGTCTTTCCTCAGATTCTAAACCTAACCATTTTGCAGAAGCACCTGTAGAAATAATTACAGAGTCAGCTGTAACTTCTTTTTTATCATCTACCCATACTTTATGCACCGGGCCAGTAAAATCAACTTTGGTTATAATTCCATAACGTACATCCGTTCCAAAACGCTCAGCTTGTTTTTGGAAATCCATCATCATGGTCGGGCCATTAATTCCATCTGGATAACCAGGGTAGTTTTCAACATCATTGGTGATCGTCAGCTGCCCACCTGGTTGAAGCCCCTGATATAGAACCGGTTTCATCTCTGCTCTTGCAGCATATATTGCAGCAGTATATCCTGCTGGTCCTGATCCTATAATTAAACATTTAACATGTTCTACTGTCTCTATATTCTCTTCTGCCATGGATTGTTTTTTAGTACAAAACTATTAGTTAATAATCATTCTTCATGTAACTAATGTTACAGTTGCTTTGTGAAAATGTTTTAGAAATAATGAAATATAATTTTACCAATTTCTTACTTCTCTGTCTCTATTGCTCAATCAAAACCTTTTAATTAAGAAGGTACAAAAAGCTTAAAAAATAAAGTCGGGATGAGTGGATTCGAACCACCGATCTCGCGCCCCCCAGGCGCGCACTTTAACCGGACTAAGCTACATCCCGCTTTGGAAACCACAAAATTAAGGAAGTTTTTAGTGTAAAAAAAGACCAAATAAGATACTTTTAAGCAAAACAACTTATTTATAGCCACTGCAAAAGCTTAAGCTGTAATTCATATATATCATAAAACTTCTTAGCAGTAGGTATACTTTATTTAAACTCTACCTATACAACGTTACAATAAGGTTAAGTATAAATTAATTATCTCACAATCACTTCAATACTCTTAGACCTTTTACCCGATGCTCCCTTTTTAAGCACTGGTTTAATAGCATAAAAATATTGTTGGTCTTTATTTATTATTCCATCATAATACTCACGCTCCTCTTCAACATAGTCTATTTCATGAAAATTCTCTCCATCATTCGATCGATATACAACATAGTAAATATCCTCTAATGGCTCATATTCCCAACTTAATAAGATTCGATTAGACTCACTTAAATAAGACCCTCTTAATGACTTAACATCTTCCAAGATTTGTAAAGGTATAGTTTTAACCTTTAAGATTCTTCCATCTTCACTCAAAAGCCCACTAAAATCAATAGCTTTTATGTCGTATTCATAAACAAGATTCCTTTTCACATTTTTATCTATAAAAGAGCTATCTGCATCATTGTCTTTTTTATAAATTTCTTCCCACGTATTGTTTCCTTCTTCCTTTCTTTTAATTATAATTACATCGGCATCATCGCTATAGCTCTTTTTCCAATTGAGGCGAATTAAAGAACCATCAGTATAGTAAGAGGTAAAAAAAGGAGCTTGCGGTCTAATTTTATCTGGACGCTCAACTTTTATTGTTTCAGAATAATCACTGTGGTTATAGTTATAATCAAGAGCAACAACTTTATAATAGGCATACTTAGTTAATGTTTTCAAGCTTATAGTATCTGTGTATGAGTTAGTGTCAATAGGATTTCCAGTTAAAGTAATAAACTCATGGTCTTCTTGATTTGCAAAATATAACCTATATCCCAAAACATCAATCTCAGGTGAAGGGTCCCAATTTAAAATTACAACTCCATTTGAATCTATAGTATGTTGTATATTTTTAGGCGTAGTTGGCGGAATTGTATCGTACACCATTCCATACGTAAAAATAGAATAGCTTTCATTTCCAGCCGTATCAATAGCTGCAACTCTATAATAATTATTCCCTAACCTATGTGGGGCTTTATCAACAAAGCTTCTAGCATTCACAGGTAAAATTTCAGAATATTCTTGAAAAGCAAAATCAGTAGTTATGGCTTTGTCTACTCTAAAGCCAATCATATCTTTTGCTTCATCTGTTGCTTCCCAATCCCAACGGACTAAAATACTATTCTCATCAATTCCCTTTGCACTCAAGCTATCTGCTTGTGGTGGTGGAGTTTTATCTACTCCTTGTGCCGAGAAAACCTCCCCTATGCTTTCAATCCCATAATCATCTATTCCTACCAAACGATACTCTACAGGGGTGTAGTTTGAATTATACTTTTCAGATGCTATAATTCTATTTTTATTATCTAGCTCTTGTAAACTATCTAAATCTGCTTCTAAAAAAACAAGAGGTGAATTAGTTGTTCTTTGCCAGCTATTATTTTCATTGTCCTTTTTTTCTAAAAAATAACCCCAAAAAGGGTAATTTTTTGTTTGCCATATAATATCAGCAGCATGTTCTAATTCTTCAACATCAACATCTGGTAGAATATAATCTTTAGAATTATCGATATTTAAATTTATATTTTCATAAATAGTATCTGAACCTATGGCTATCAACCTATATGCGTAATGTGCACCCTCCTCTATATCATTATCTTCTGCTGCTAAAGCTGATGCTTTTGCAACTTCAAAACTCTTTGAAGCTGCTATCAATAAAAAAGTATATCTATTTTTTTGTTCAGCTAAAGAGTGTGGAATTACATCTATCATTGAAAGTTTTCCCTTGTCTGTGTTAGCTCCATAAATCATATGTGCAGCTAATGCTGCACTCTCATCTTCATCGCCAAATACATCTCTAAATTCATTTAAAGATAAAGGTTTGATAGGGCTTTCATTTACATTATTCCAATCGTTTCCCCCGTCTAATAAATCTGCTAACTTTATTTTTTGAACCATATAACCAGAATCCAAGGTAGTTTTCCAAGTTTTATATGAAGTAGGAGCCCACCGAATTAAAATTTTCCCTTGATGATGTCTTAGCAAGAGCTCATGACTATTTTCTTCAGCTTTAGTGCTTGAAAAAAGTAAGAATAGAGCTAAGAGCGATAAATAAAACTTAAACTTCATCTCTTATTGATTAATATTTGTGTTAAACTTATAATTTTTGATTTCTTTCGTCAGTTTTGGGATAGACAAATTATCCTCTCTAGAATACCACCTTAAGTCATGAATACTTTGTTCTGATTCACTTCTCACAATATAGACCCCATTCATATACTTATTGAAATATGTTCTAATATTAGAAGGCAATATTTTTGTATTCGCACCTATTTGTCTCAATTTGGCTTCCATTTGATTAACTCGGCTTAGTACTTTAACAATATTATTAGAAATAGTTTTCCTATCTTTTTTAACATTACTATCAAAGTCAGTTGTAAAAGCAAAAACAAACTTTGCTCTAGACCCTGACAAAAACTCATCATTTGTACCAAATGTTTTTACTACTTGACTTAGATCATAAGGGCTTACTCTCCACATTGGTCCGCTACTACCAACTAAATTAAAGTCGGTGTTGTTTTTATCTAGAGAAGGGATATTATTACTTATTGATTTACTCCTAGTAACATCTGCAAATACATTTATATAGTTCTGAACCACCCTCATACTATCCCATGTTTTATACCAGCCTAAATCAGGTTTAATAATATCCTTTAACCAAACCTTATTGTTTATTTCCCTTTCATCAAAGCCCTCATTTTTGCTATTTGACATAAAGTATGCTCCAATTAATGTTATAGGCGAAAGCAGGTTGTATGTAATTTTAGTATCCACCACCTTCTCCTCCATAGTATTATACTTACTCGTATTAAAGTAAGAAGTGAAAATAATCGCCTCCTTATTTACTTTTTGATTGTAATTATCTTGGAATTTATAGGAGCTTACTTGCATCTTATTATTTGGATTTAATTGTAAATTAACAAGTTGAGTGGTTACCATATTAAGATATGCATTCTCGTTTGAGCCTTTTTTTTGACTTTCCTCTTCTGATTTCCTTATAATATTTAATTTATATAGCATGTTGTTTTTCAAACTATTAAAGGCTTTAATTCCATCAACAGACCTCCCATTAGAAGAAACTCTTATTTTTTCTTCTATTTCAACTTCATTAGTTTGCAAATTTGTTATCGTCATCCAATATTCTGCTTTGGACTTTATATATGGTTCTGCTCCCATTAATCTCTCTCTTAATGTTCTTTCACCAACTACCATACTATCTATAAAGTAAGTGCTCTTCAAATTATAACTAAAAGAAGCTTTAAAAACTTTAGCTGGTATTTTTGAATATGTAAGCTTTTTATCGGCTGAGCTTGAAGTATTCAGCTTATTTATTATCCTGTCGTTTAAATTAGAGCCAGATGTTCTTTGACTAGGTCTATTTATAGAGTTGTCAACCTTTTCACTCTCTCCTTTCATAAAAAAGTTTTCTCTAATTTCGGGAGTCATAGAAACTACCAGTTGTTCAGGAATAGTTGGTGGAATTCCACCGGTCATAAATTTAATGGTTCGATTTGTTATTAATTTTTTCCCGTCTTTATCTTTTATAGTTGCCCATTTATTATTTGATTTTTTTTCTTGGAAATACTCTTCTAACTCTAAATTATAGGATTGGTAGGGTCGTAAGGGCTCTCCACTACTGAGGATTATTTTAAGTCTCTCTGCACCATTTTCCATAGAAGCTTCAGTGGTTGTAGAAAGCTCTTTATTCCCTTCTTTTAATTTATAATTTACAACAGCTCTAAACTCTTTAGTAACCTCTTTCCCTTTGTTATCTACTATTTCTATTTCAAATACTTCATTACGTTTAAAGTTTAATAGGATTTCAGGCATAGTAAAAATATCATGTCCCGTTGTGTTTTCTTTTGGAAAGTTATCTGCGACTATTTTTAAATCAACAACTGGGCTTTCTTGAATATAGCTGGGTCTACACTCTTCTCCAATTTGTAATTCAAAGTCGAAATCCCCTTTTACTTTACCTCCTAGTACCGAGTAATTCCCTTTTATATTTCCGCTTAGCCAAGTAGGCGATGGAATTCCAGCAGAAAGCTTTAAACCACCCTGTACCTGAAGCACTTCAAGAGACAACTCTTTGTTAAAGAACATAAAATCAGCATGGATTGCCCCTTCTGAAAATGAGTATACTTGCCCTAAGGCATACCAACCATCAATTCCTATTTTAACTGTATTAAGCCCATCGCAACTAGCATCAGTATATTTCAATAAAGACATATCAAAGCCTGCTATTAAATCTAAGTTAGCTTTTAAAAATAAAAACTTCTTATCACCTGTTTGAATTTCAAACTCAGCACCAAATCCAAAGCCTTTACCACTATTAATTTCACTACTTCTATTGGGAATTTTAGCTTGAGGAAATACATTAGATATCTTTTTGGGCAAATCTGGAATGCCCGGCACATTGGTTCCTGTGACAAAGTATCCATTTAAACTAATTTCAGGACTAGATAATTTAGCTCCTATTCTATCTTTAGGTTGACCAGCATATACAAACCAATTTTCTTTAGAATAATGCATTAATATATTTCCAGCTCTATCATTTCCATGTATCCCGACTATAGATGAGTTTCCTGTCAACTCTTTGTTCAGATAAAAAGAAAAATTCCCGTCAAATTGCTCTTGAATAAAATCATAATTAATAAATGCACCTGCCCAAAATGCAGCCTGAGGATTACCTTCAGCAGGATTATTATCTGCCATAACCCACATGTTTCCTTGCAAATTAATGTTATTGACAGAAAAGTCAGATTTTTTAATTTCGGCACCTAAACTCAAAGATGCTTTCCAAGACTCACCTCCAGGGAAACTTTGTGCAAAAACGGTTGCTCTAAATCCAAAAACATTATTCTTTGGTCTTAAGGTTGGAATCAAATCTGTAGAAGCTTGATTTACTACCCTAGAAACTGGAGGAGATTCAGGAAGAATTAGTTCCATATTATTATAAGCTCCTCCCCCAAAGCCATTTATTTCAAAGGCAGCTAAAATTGGAATACCACTAGTTAAAGATACATTGCCAAAAACACCCCAATATTTATATTCACTATTCCCTTGAGTCATAGTTCCAAAATAGCCCATAGCGCCCAATTGAATTCCAGGGGTAAATGATGCATTTAAATGCCCTTTCATCCCTTTTCCATAAACTGAATCTTCATCATAAAAGTTCAAGCCACCACTAACTTCTAATACACTAATTTTCCCACTAATTCCTATAGAATCAATATTAAAATCATGATATTTAAATCCTAAAATTCCTTGATCTTTTGTTTGTCTAGCCCATAATTTCATTTTTGTACCACCCCCAAAACTATTTGCACCCATATTTAAGCTAACATCCACATCAATTTGCAAACCAAGTAAACTTGTTCGTTCTTCATTGATAATTTCTCTTTTTGTTATTGTTTTAACTTCATTAAAATTAACTGGGAAGCCTCCAATACTCTTTGCAGGACTAGCAAAAGAGACACTCCCCATATTAAAAATCAACGAGTCCATACTTCCTACTTTACCTGCTGCTCCTATTTTAAAATCTTGAAATTTTATAGCTGAGAAATTTAAATCTCCTACTAAAGGCAGTTTGCCTTTAATTCCAAACTGACCATTTAATTTTAACTCGGTAAAAATAGAATCTTTGGAATCGTAATAAAATTTCGCATGAGAGTTTGGTAATAAAGTAAACTTGGCTTTCCACATAGGCACATCCAGCTCATCAATTCCCTTAACTGTAGTACTATAAGAAAGTTTTCTATCTAAACTATCAGAGGAATAGTCAACCATCATATCGTACTCAAATGCAGCTGCTGTATCTAATGGCACCTTTAGTTGACCTTTAATTTTTCCTTGTTGAAATGCATTCGACAATACTTTTATATCAATTGAGCTAATTGACAAAGCCCAGTCTCCAAATCTTCCTTTTTCTAAAGAAAGTAAATTTTCATTATTCATATGAAAAGAAACCCCAGTTCTGTCAATGAGCATACTCTTCAATTCAAAGGTTAGCCTTTCTTCTTGATTTTCAATATCCTCAAACCCTCTCGGAGTTTTTACTTGAATATTTTTAAAGAATATACCTTGCCATTCATTGCTCTTATCACCTTCATAATCATCTGGGAAACTCATTCCACTTACATTTTTATTAGAACTTAGGTCAAGAGAAATATTATCTGCATTAAAAGACCAATTAGGAAGACCTTTTACTTCAAAGGCCTTATTTACACCTAGGTCTACAATAAAATCTGTCCATTTTTGAATATTTACATTAAAGTTTGCTTTAATAATCTTATCCTCTACATTTTTAATATTATCACCCTCTGCGTATATAATATTAGAATCTAATTCAACATAACCAGCTAAATTTATATTTTTTAACCCCTTACAATCCCATTCTACTTTAGATTTTTCATCTTCTAATGACTTTGCTCCTGAGAGAACTAGCTTCATTGAACTTCCTATATTCATTTCCCTATCACCCATTAGAATTAAATCTATTTTTGCAACAGATATCCCTCCAGGTTTGAGACAAACATCCTTGGCATAAAAATCTAGATAATTTGCTAATTGAGGGGTATTTACACCCATAACAACATTCATATTAGCACTTTCAGCATCAAACACAATACTAGCAATGGCTAATTTATATTCTACATCTCCATACTTATTATCCACAAAGCCAATTGGCATTGGCATTCCCACATCATCCTCAAATTGACTTTCCACATAACTCCCCGCATTCTGTACAAAATCCTTAATCGTATTTTGATTATCAATACTATCAGCTAGCATTTGCCCAACCTTTTCCGAAGTTTTATCAGTAAATAAACCACTTCCATCTATAGTTTCTGCTTTTCCAGCATAAACTCTTAAATCTTGATTTACTTTAAGTTTTGAAAACTTTACTTTAACAGGAATATTTGCAAAGTTTATTTGAGGAAAAGGATTAATTTTTATAATTCCCTCTCCACTATAAGGGGAACTTTCAGAATCTAATTTTGTAATCTTAAGTTTATGGTATCCTATATCTAGCTCCGTTCCCACAACTACAGAGTCAGCGGGCACAACTTCATTTATTGCTATAGGAGGATAATTACATCCTTCTGGTTGACAATCACTATCCTCTCTATCAACGCCATCATCTACAGTGAATTTTGTCGCTTTACTCGTGTAATAGCTTTTAACAGCCTTAGTCTGTAAATTATCCTCTTTTACCTCTGAGCTGTCAATTGAACTCGTATCATTAGGTAAAACATTCAACCATTTTACTCTTGCATACCACGTACCCGTTTCTTTAATTTTAATATCAAAGTCAATATCTTCATAAATTTCAGTAATCGAGGTATAAGGAGAAGAGTTTGTAATCGTTATTTCTTTTTCAATAGAAGCTGTTTTTTTATACCAAATAGAATCAAAATCTTCCTGAGGGCTTATCTCAAGCAATGCCCTTTCATTTACATATAAAGTAGAGTCAAACTCATAAGTTTCTATTAGTTTATCTAACTCTTTAAAAGAACTAATAAGCGGATTAGGTTTGTTTAGATAATTTATTTTAAAAGTTGTTTTTTCTTTAATATTAGGCTTTTCAGATTGAATTTCAACTTTTGCAGAGGGCATCCCATAAACAAAAGTGCTCGATTCATTAATACTTTGAACTACAGGATCACCTTTTAGCTTAAAATCAATCTTTACGTCAACTGTATATTCTTTCCCTTTTTCTAATAAATCTAACTTTCTTCTCTCTGAATAATTTCCTAGAATAATTTGATTAGCTATATCTTCACTAATTTCTTTATTATTATTTTTATTCTCTAATTCTTTTACAATTCCATCTTTTGCATCAATCTCAACATCAAACTCATCTATATCTTGATTGTTCTCTTTAATTATATATTTAGCCTTTATATTTTCTACATTTTGTAAATAGGGATCCCACTTTATAAAGTATAGTGGGTTAGGAAAAGGAATCGTATCATTAAGTTCAGGGTATAGTATATTGCTGCTGATATTTGAAGGTAAAATTTCATCAGACTCTTCACCAAAAACAAAAGAACAAATCTCACTATATCCATTATTCCTAAAAGAGGAATTTTTAGACGGATCTATTGCCCTCACTCTTAAAACATACCTTGCCCCCTTTTTTAAAGTAGGGTGCTCTAACGCAATAATAAAGGATGTCATATTGGTAATCTCTTTAATAAAAGGTGGACTAGTAGCCGAAAACATCGCATCATAATCTTCCTTTACATTAGGGAAAACCTCTACAATTTCAACTTCATAATCCAATAATCCAGTAAATCCTGCTGGTGAAAGCCATGTAAAACCTACAAATTGAGGTTGGCTAGCTTTTATAGCTTCACCGCAATTAGCACCATTTATTGATATGATTTGTGGAGGCTCAAAATCAGTTAAATTCATTTTAGCACAACTAGTTTCTGGAATGTTCCATTGTTCTTGATCTTGGTTGGTATAATCAAACAGACTGATGCAAAACTCATACATCCCTTCTGGAAGCCTCCCTGTTCTTAAAAAATCAATCTCATTTAAACCCATTTTTTCAGCCTCAGGAAGCATTATTAAATCATTGTAACTAATCTGTCCAAACTGTCCCCAATCAAACATCTTACCTTCGCTGGGCATTAAAGTAATTGGATTTTTTAATGCAAAACTCTCATTAGTTCTAAAAATCTCCGAGCCATCCTTTTTGATAGCAATATAAAATTTAGCTGTCAAATGATTGTTGGTATTGTTTTTCAAAAAGGTTGTAAAATTCTCGCTATCAATCAGCTTGTCTATTCTATTAGAAAAAGGCGGAATAGCATGAGTTGTTACATCAATATAGTTTTTTTGTGAATAACTAAATAAGGAAATAAGCGTAAATAAAATAACAAAAAAGTTTTTCATTTTTTTAATGATTAAAAATTAAATCCATAAGTAAATTGTATCCTTTGTTCATTAAAAACACTATATGCTTGAACTGTAGTAGTGTTTTTTATTAAAGTGAATATAAGTCCTATAGAATGTTTGCTTTTCAATTGTAAATTTATGCTGGTGTTATTACTTATAATGTGTCCATTTTTCTCTTTATTTATAAATCTTTGTTGATAGTTTAAAGAATTATGAACTCTGAGTTTATTTTTAAAGAAAGTTTTATTTATGCCTAGCGTCCCTCCATAGGTTTCAATATTATTTAAATAGGTCTTAACATCAGAATAGTTAGATCCTATACTTATGCTTATTTTAGCTTTATTAATCCCTAAAGAATAAGAGAGGTTATAAAAATTTATATTACTTTCTGAATACTTCCTACTAAATTCATTTCTATCCAGTACTTTATTTTGCTGATAATTAAAAACTATCTGATTAGAGGTTCTTTCTGTAGGAATCTGATAGCTTATGGAAGAACCAATTGAAGAATTAACCAAACTCATTCGTATAGAATCATTTAATTGAACAAGGCCACTGGTTTGATTGGTTCCATAATTGGAATATGAAAGTGTAGTCATCATCCTTTTTAAAGGAGTAAAATTGACAGAAGCACTTCCGATAACTCTTTCAGTAGTTGCTTTTTTATAATTGTTTAAATTATCCCTTTGATATCCACCACTTAAATTAAAGTTAACTCTCCTTCTAAATAATGAAAAGGAAGGACTGAGCGTATGCTGAATTAAATCGTCTTGTATATAGTTTGCCCCATGTGATATAAAATCGGATTCTACATATTTTGCTAAATATTTTAACCGCCAATTTTTTTCACGGTATTCTAAAAAAGCATTCCCTGCAAACTTTGCTTTTGAGCTTGGATTAATTTCTATAAAATTATTAGCTAAACTAGTTAAGAAGTCATTTTCTATAACTTCCTCGAGTTCAATTGCTCCTAAAGTACGGTTGTGAGTAATAAAGCTTACAGCTGCATCAAAACCAAACTTTAGTTTTTTCATTATGGTAAGTTGATTCTTAAGACCTAATACTAAATTATCTTCTGGCTTTATATCATAATTTCTACTTATAATTTGAGTACTCCCTATTTTATCTCTAGACCTAAGTAAACTTATTTCAAAGGAGTTTTTTGAAGAACCTAAACCAATGTTCATCCCCGAAGCCATCCTTTTGTATGAAGGTAAAACAGTAAATGTAAGATTTGTATCTTCATCAACTGCCCTTCTTAATCTTCCATGAAATGCCGAAAAACGAAATTTACCAGGACTTAATTCTATTCCGCCACCCAAAAATGTGGCTCCGGCTAAGGTATAATCACTAAATACAATATTTCTATACCCAAGATGTAGTTTTGCCCATTTGTAATAAGGACTTGCTCCTACTTGATTAAATGGTTGCTGAAAGGTTCGCTCTTGCTCGCTAACCATAGCACTAAAAGGCATATTAAATCCACCTACTGAAAGTGTAGGAGCTCCAGCTAAATACCAACTAAAGGGTGCTCTTCTATTATCTATCCCTTTAACATTATAGTAACCTAAGCCTAAGTTAAAAGATCCATTAACCTTTACTATCTCTTTTATATCACTGCCAACATTCTCTAAATCTTGTGCTCTTACTTTAAAGAAAGCAAAGCAAATGCATATTAAAAGTAAAAAAACTCTTATGCTCATATTAAATAATGACGTTTTAAAAAAATTTAAGCGCTAATATATATAATATTATATAATAAACAATACCAAATTTTGGTAATTTGCCATTTTATGTAAAATAATTAACTTAATATTCAATAAAACTAAAACATATGTAGTATAAAGCAATCCCACTAATAATAAAAAAAGCCCCAACTTGTTGAGGCCTTTTAGTAGCGGGGATTGGACTCGAACCAAATGATTCCACGACGAGATTGCTCCGACCATATATAGGCCCGACCTCGTGAGCCTTTTAATGACTTCTCTTTATCCATTGCTTCCTTTTTTGTCCTATATTCTTCAGTGAATACTATTATCCATGGACGATATCGAAATGTATAGCCTTTTCTAGACAGTTTATTGTGAGACAACATCCGTTGCTCTAAATTAGAGGTATAGCCAATATAAATCTTATTGTAACTCAGCGAATACAAAACATATGTAGTATAAAGCAATCCCACTAATAATAAAAAAAGCCCCAACTTGTTGAGGCTTTTTAGTAGCGGGGATTGGACTCGAACCAATGACCTTCGGGTTATGAGCCCGACGAGCTACCAACTGCTCCACCCCGCAATATATCTTTATTTTATTATGTACTACCTTTCTTAAGGAGTGCAAACTTAGTACTTATTTTCAACTAAACCAAACTATTAATTTTATTCATATCGTATTGTTAATTATCTATCTATTAAAATCAAGGTTCTAAGCAAATTAATAATTACTTTAGCTGTTAATTGATTATGGAAATACTCCGAAATATAGGTGCATACTTTATGCTAATGAGACGCGTTTTCATGCGTCCAACTAAACTATCTTTATATAGAAAGCAGTTGATTCAAGAAATCGATTCTCTAGCTCTTGGCTCCTTGGGTATTATAACTGTTATATCTATTTTTATGGGTGCTGTTATTACTCTACAAACAGCCTCTAATATTGATAGTGCAATTATACCATCCTATACGGTTGGCTTTGCTGCACGTCAATCCATTATTTTAGAATTTTCAACAACAATTATAGCTTTAATTCTAGCAGGGAAAATAGGATCTAACATTGCATCAGAAATAGGCACAATGCGGGTGACCGAGCAAATCGATGCATTAGAAATCATGGGGGTTAATTCCGCTTCATACATCATTGTGCCAAAAATATTTGCTACAATTCTAATGCTCCCCTTTCTAGTTATCTGGAGTATGTTTGTCAGCTTATTTGGAGGTTATTTAATCGCTATGTTTACATCTGTTGTTAGTGTATCGGAATATATTTATGGAATACAATATGAATTCAAAATTTTCAGTGTAACCTATGCTCTAATTAAATCCCTATTTTTCGCCTTTATTATCACCTCTATACCAGCATATTATGGCTACACCGTTAAAGGTGGATCTCTGGCAGTTGGTGAAGCAAGTACGAGAGGAGTGGTAACAAGTAGCATTGTTATTTTAATTGTAAATTATGTACTGACTCAAATACTGTTAATCTAATGATAGAAGTTAAGAACATATCCAAGTCATTTAATGGAAGGGAGGTATTAAAAGGCATTGACTTTGAATTTCAAAGTGGAAAAACCAACCTTGTCATTGGGAAAAGTGGCTCAGGAAAATCGGTTCTAGTAAAATGTATTGTTGGTTTAATCGAACCTACGTCTGGAGAAGTTATTTATGATCGCAAAAGCTTCACTAAAATGGATATAGAGTCTCGCAAAAACATTAGAAAAGAGATTGGCATGTTATTCCAAGGTGGTGCCCTTTTCGATTCTCAAACAGTAGAAGAAAACATAAAGTTTCCCTTAAGAATGCACTCTAAAATGAGTGAAAAAGAAATGACTGATAGAGTGAATTTTTGTTTAGATAGGGTAAGTTTACATGGGGTCAATGAAAGATACCCTGCAGAAATTAGTGGAGGAATGCAAAAACGAGTTGGGATAGCTCGTGCAATAGTATTAAAACCAAAATATCTTTTCTGTGACGAACCTAACTCTGGCCTAGACCCACAAACTGCTATTGTTATTGACAATCTTATACAAGAAATTACGCACGAATACAAAATGACAACGATAGTTGTGACTCATGATATGAATTCTGTTTTAGAAATTGGGGAAAATATCCTTTTTATTCATGAAGGTAAAAAACATTGGGAGGGCAACAAAAATGTTATTTTTAAAAGTAAAGAAAAGGAGTTGCTGGATTTTGTTTTTGCCTCTGATTTAATGAAAAAGTTAAAAGAAGGAGAAAATTAAATCCTTTGAATAATACAACCCAATTACTTTAATAGCTTATATAAAATAATCCTCTAATTTTAAAAACTCTTCACAACTATATAGCCCGATGTTTTCACATCGGGCTTTTTTATTTTACTAACGTTATTTGTTATTAGTCTAATACTATTTTCTTAACTAAAGACTCTTCGCCGTTAGTAAGCTTAACAAAGTATACTCCTTTGTCAAGTCCTGTAAGACTTAAGTCTTTAACGTATTTACCATTTACACTAATATCTTCAGTATAAATTTCTTGACCAAGCATGTTGTTAATAGATAATTTATAATCTACTTGCCCTTGGCTATCTAAATACATTTTAAAATCTCCGTTAGTTGGGTTAGGAGAAACTTCAAATTGAGTATTGCTGTTTGCTTGCTTTTCTAATCCAACTGATACATTCTCTGGACCAACATTTAGACGAATTGCATCAATTTCAGAATACGAATACCAACCTGGACTTGGTCCACCACTATTTATTAAATGCATAATGGTTGATAATGGACCTGCATATCTTTGAGATGTAGTGCTTCTAAACAACATTATTTTTTTACCTGAACTTTGACCCTCAGATTGCTCTATACCTACGAAGTAAGCACCAGGAGATAATTTAACTGGAGAGGTGAAAGGGAAAGAAGTCCAGCGTCCACCCATAGTTGCAGTATCTATGGTTATTGGGAAAAACTCAGTATAAATAGGTGATGAAGAAATTCCTGCTCTAAAGTTATCCAGCTCCGTGCCTTGTCCATTTATTAAAGAATCTTCTTCAAAGCTATAAATAAATGGTATTACTTTCAATCCATGTACTTCTGCCCTACTTTGAAATGCTAAAGAAATGCTTCTAGCCCAAGTTTCTTCTTCAATAATAAACATTTGTGCAACTTTATCTCCATCAAATCCACCTACAACATACCTTCCTGGACCACCAATTCCACTGAATGATCCATCATCTAAGGCGTAAGTACTATCCGTCACAATAAAAGGTAACTTTTTTGTTGTTTCAGAGGCTGGTAGCTGATTTGCAGAATCAGAGCTTACTGAAAAAATATAGGAATAATATCCTTTTTCTGAAGGAGTAAACGGCATATGATCGCCAACACTTCCTGTTGTATCTTCTAAAGACATTAATGTAGCTGCAAGAAGACTATCAGTAGAATATACTAAACCTGTTCCTGCGCTTCCAGTAAGTGTAGAGTCATGAGATGCTTCTACAATACCTTCTACATTTGTAGTAGGATTAGATCCAACATTTTTTGCTCTTATAGCAAAAGTAGCACCACTCACTTGCTCCATTGGTATACGACGATAGTTTGGAGAATATAGATAATCATTTGAGTGATATCCAACAAAGAAATGATCTAGCTCTAACCCATTTTCTGGACCCTCTATAATAGCAACATCATCAATCATCCAAAAGTAATGTGTAGGTTCGAAAGCATGAAAACGGATATAAACTTCAGTTTCATTAGCCAAAGCATCACTAACATTTATTTGTGTCAGTTGGGGATTATCAGTTCCAATATTAGCATCAAGTCCGCCTCTAATATCATATCTATGTTTACTAAAATCAACACCATCTGTACTTACTTCAAGAACTAGTGAGTCTCCTCCAGCACAGCAATATCTAAAATATTGTTCAAACTGAATATAAACAGAACCCATTGCTGGAATAGTAATTTTTGGTGAGGTTACATAAGCGTCAAACTTGTGTGGCCCAGTTGGTGGCTCAGGAGTATTTATATAATCCATTCTTAAAGATAAGAATCCAGGGCCAGAGGTTGAAGCAATCATTGGTTCATTAGTATAATTTCCACCAGGGGCATCATTATGCCACTGCCAGTTATTTGAACTTCCTGTGTTATTTCCTACTGTCCAGCCATTTAGAGAATTATCAAAAGTCTCTAAAAATACAGTATCTCCAAAGGCCTTTGTCAAATCAGACCCTTTAAAAGCTTTGTGTGGTGTTTCTATACTTTGATCTATTACGTCTCCCTTATATTGTAAAGCATCTAAATTAACATTTTGTGCGAACAATGCCGAAGAAGATATGATCAATCCACTTAATAATAAGTAACTTCTTTTCATTTTTTGTCTTTTTATTTATAACTATTATTCAAATGTAATTAACTTTTGTCTTATTTTATAAAAACCATCCATTTATCTTGTTAAAGTAAGCTAATAACTATTTATTTTAAATAAACTTACTCTTCATAATCAGAGATTGGAGGACAGCTACATACAAGATTTCTATCTCCATAAGCATCATCCACCCTTCTTACAGTAGGCCAAAACTTATTTTCTTTTAAACTTTCTACTGGATAAGCAGCAGTAGTTCTTTTGTAAGGAAACTTCCACTCATCGGCAACACATAAGTATTCTGGATGAGGAGCATTTTTTAGCATGTTATTTTCTTGATCTAAATCTCCTTGGGCAATACTTTCAATCTCACTTCTAATTTTAATCATCGCCTCGATAAACCTATCCAATTCTTTTACACTTTCACTTTCCGTTGGCTCAATCATTAAGGTTCCGTTGACAGGGAAAGAAACAGTAGGTGCATGAAAACCATAATCCATTAAACGTTTTGCAATATCTGACACTTCGACATTTGCCGTTTGTTTAAAAGATCGACAATCTACTATCATTTCATGTGCTACAGTATTATTTGCTCCTTGATATAGAACATCATAAGCTCCCTTTAACTTCGCTTTTAAATAATTTGCACTTAAGATTGCTGCTTCTGTAGATTTTAGCAATCCATCTCTACCCAACATTTTAATATAGGCATAAGAAATCATCAATACTAAGGCACTTCCATGGGCTGCAGCAGAAATTGAATGTATGCCTTGCTCTCCACCTGTTTTAACATGAGCATTGGTTGGTAAAAACGGTGCTAAATGTTTGGCAACGCCAATTGGCCCCATTCCTGGGCCACCGCCTCCATGAGGAATTGCGAAGGTCTTGTGTAGGTTTAAATGACAAACATCAGCTCCAATCTTTCCTGGATGTGTTAACCCAACCTGAGCATTCATATTGGCCCCATCCATGTATACTTGCCCACCATTGTCATGGGTAATTTGAATTACTTCCTGAACACTTTCTTCATATACCCCATGAGTTGAAGGGTAAGTGATTAATAAAGCAGCTAAATTATCTTTGTATTTTTCTGCCTTAGCTCTTAAATCTTCAACATCAATATTTCCATTATCGTCACATTTAACAACTACAACTT
The DNA here is from genome assembly GCA_964552035.1 of uncultured Flavobacteriales bacterium. Classification (GTDB taxonomy): domain Bacteria; phylum Bacteroidota; class Bacteroidia; order Flavobacteriales_E; family Vicingaceae; genus CAZKFN01. Next base: position 6,882 of record CAZKFN010000007.1, on the reverse strand, counting down.
TCATTCCTGCCATTACCGCACTTGCAGGATTTGTTCCATGTGCCGAAGAAGGAATTAAGGCAATGTTTCTATGAGAATCTCCACGGCTTTTATGATAAGCTCGAATTACCATAAGGCCGGCAAATTCTCCTTGGGCTCCAGAGTTGGGCTGTAGAGATGTTTTATAAAAACCAGTAATTGCTGACAAATCTCTTTCTAAACCTTCTAAAATCTGAGTATAGCCTTTATGCTGATCCGCTGGTGCTAAAGGGTGAATATTCGCAAACTCTGGCCAAGTTAGAGGAATCAATTCTGAGGCTGCATTTAATTTCATTGTACATGAGCCCAAAGGAATCATTCCATGTACTAGTGAAAAATCTTTATTTTCCAGCTTCTTAATATACCTCATCATCTCTGTTTCTGTATGATAAGAATTAAATACAGGGTGCTTTAGGTAAGGGGATGTTCGAATCAAAGATTCTTGTAGAGGGCTTTCATTTACTACTTCTTTTATTGGAATATATTCCTTACCTACAAAATCAGCACATAAGGTAATTAAATTATTTAACTCGGTTAATTCAACAGTTTCGTTCATGCTTATACCAACAGTACTAGCATCAATTTTTCTTATGTTAATTTCATTCTCTCTAAGATAAAGGACAAACTCTTCAGCCTTTCCTTCTTCAAGTCTAATTTTTAGAGTATCGAAATATTGGTTTTCAAGAATTTTATAACCAAAACTTTTTAAAGAAGTTGCTAATTGTACAGCATATTGATGGATTCCCTTTGCTATGGAATAAATTCCATCTCTACCATGATAAACGGCATACATGCCAGCCATGACAGCCAATAAAACTTGAGCCGTACAGATATTTGATGTTGCTCTGTCACGTTTAATATGTTGCTCCCTTGTTTGAAGTGCCATTCTTAAAGCTGATTTTCCATCAGTATCAACCGACATTCCTATAATTCTTCCTGGTATATTTCTTTTATAATCTTCTCTTGTAGCGAAGTAAGCGGCGTGTGGACCACCAAATCCCATGGGTATTCCAAAACGTTGTGTAGTACCACAAACTACATCTGCACCCCACTCACCTGGGGGAGTTAAAAGCGCTAAAGACAATAAATCTGCTGCTACGGTTACTAATGCACCAGCTTGATGTGCACGTTCTACAAATTCTTTATAATCAATTACTGCTCCATCAATATTGGGATACTGAACGATAGCACCAAAAACCTTTTCTTTTTCAAAATTAAAAGTTTTGGGATCTCCATATACTAACTCAATTCCTAAAGGTTCACTTCTACCTTGAAGAACCTCTTTGGTTTGGGGAAAGATATCTTCAGCTACAAAAACCTTATTTGCATTTGCTTTTTTAAGTTCCTTATTCCTAAGATTATACATCAAAGCCATTCCTTCAGCTACTGCTGTAGGTTCATCTAAAAGTGAAGCATTAGCTAAATCCATTCCAGTAAGGTCAGAAACCATGGTTTGAAAGTTTAATAAGGCCTCTAACCTTCCTTGAGAAATTTCAGCTTGATAAGGGGTATAGGCTGTATACCAACCAGGATTTTCAAAAATATTTCGCTGTATAACAGCAGGAAGCTTTGTATTGTAATACCCTAAGCCAATATAGCTTTTATACACTTTATTTAAAGAAGCCATTTCTTTAATGTGGTTCATATACTGATACTCACTCATTGGCTCTGCTATATTAATGGGTTCACTTAATCGAATTCCTTTGGGAATTGTTTTGTCAATTAAAGATGCTAGGCTTTCTTCTCCTATTGCTTGGAGCATTTTTTTAATATCATCCTCCGACAAGCCTATGTGGCGCGAACTAAACTCAGCTGAAGTCATGTTTTTAAATTTTGTTTTTTTGAGTTTGCAAATATACTTTGATAAAATGATTATTCCTTCATTTATTTCCCTTTGGAACAACCTTATCATTACAAAAGTTTTATTAAGCAATAGGTCTTAATTTTACAAACTTGTTTTGGGCATAAATAATGTATAAAAATCTGCACCTAAATACATTTTTTAACTTCCTTGCATATAGCAACATCTTTGTTTCTCTTGCTGCTATGGCTATGGCTGCTTTTACCATCCAAGTAATGGATTTCCAAATTGATTTTTTAATCCTTTTTACAATTTTCTTTATCACACTTTTTAGCTATAACTTCCAAAGAAAATTCAATCTTATTCTTCACAAAAACATCACATCCTCCCAACAAAATACATGGATTAAAAGGTTCCCAAAACTTCATAATTCTATTCTTATCTTCTCGTTTGTTGCCTGTATTTTCCTTTTATTTCATCTCCCAAAAGAAAGCTATTTCCTATTGATTCCTCTTGCGCTCATCTCTTTACTTTATGTTCTCAAAATTGGTAGCTGGCCAGCCTTGAGAAATATTCCTTTCTTAAAGGTATTTATTGTTGCTTTTGTTTGGGCAGGTGTCATTGTTTTGTTACCTGCACTTTGTAAATCACATTCTTTTAACCTTATTTTTACGCTTAAAAAACAAGCTTTAAGCCTGTCTATAGCTCTTTTTGTTTTTGGGCAAAGTCTTCCTTTTGACATACGGGATATGAAAAATGATCAAAAGGACAAACTAAAAACTATTCCTCACCAGTTTGGAGTGGTTAAAACCCTAAGAATATGCTGGATGAGCCTTGGCACAGCAAGTATAATATGTATTATCTCTTATGGAATTGGCTTTATATCGCTTAAAGAAAGTCTAAGTCTTATTTTAGCCTTAGCGAGCACTTCATTAATTTTATTGTATTATAAAAAGCCGAGAAGATCTTTAGATTATGCGATTCTATTGGAAGCTTGCTTAATGCTCCCACTTATTTATTATCAATTTATCTTCTGGATTTTTCATTAGAAGATTTTTATTTGGGGAAGTCTTTTCTTTTTAACTCAAAGCTTTGTCCTAAATAAACTTTTCTTACTTGCTCATCTGCAGCAAGCTCCTCAGCTGTTCCTGCTTTTAAGATGTTCCCTTCAAAAAGTAAATAAGCCCTATCTGTAATGGATAAGGTTTCATTCACATTGTGATCTGTGATTAGAATACCTATGTTTTTCTTTTTTAATTCCGCTACAATACTTTGAATATCTTCAACGGCAATAGGGTCAACTCCTGCAAAAGGCTCATCTAAAAGAATAAATTTTGGATCCGTGGCTAAAGCTCTAGCAATCTCTGTTCTCCTTCGCTCTCCTCCGGATAATAAATCACCTCTATTTTTTCTAACATGCTGCAATCCAAACTCATCTAGCAATGACTCTAACTTTAATTTTTGTTCCTTTTTAGAAAGTTTAGTCATTTCTAGTATGGCTTTTATGTTATCTTCGACGGAAAGTTTTCTAAATACAGAGGCTTCTTGAGCCAAATAACCTATCCCTAATTGGGCTCTTTTATACATGGGAAGTGATGTGATGTCTTCTTCATCCAAAAACACTTTACCTTCATTAGGTCGAATCAAACCAACAATCATATAAAAGGAAGTAGTTTTTCCAGCTCCATTGGGCCCTAGTAAACCAACTATTTCTCCTTGATTAACTTCCACAGAGACTCCTTTAACTACTGTTCTGCTCTTATATTTCTTAACAATTTCTTCAGCTCTTAATTTCATAGTAATATTAAAAAGTAATCTCAAATGCTCCTCGAATACCAAATTTAGCGATATCTGGGTGATCTAAATAATTTAATCTCCACATTGCATCAAAACGTAGTATTTTAAATATATTTTCTATTCCCACAGCAACTTCTGTATAGGGATGATCTAGCTTAAAAACATTTACAGGAAGCACCATTTCTCCTCTATGTCTATTATCTAAATCTCCTGCTACTGCTCTAAGAGAAACGACTTCCCTCCATTTTAATTTCCTCATTAATGGAATTTTATTTAGAAAAAAACCATCAAAGTGATGAGTAATCAATGCTGTAGCATACTCGTCACTAATAAACTCGAAAAAGTTCATCAGATTAAAAGCCTGCTGGTCATAAAAATAAGTTTCATTCCCTTTATGAATTTCTAATAAAGGATATGGTAAAGTCCCGAAATACTTCCCTGCTGTTAATTTATATTTAGTATGTCCTAGAATTCCTACATTAATCTTATCGCTTAATGCTACTTCTAATTTGGTATAATCGTACCCTCCGTCTAAAACTCCTTTCAAACCAAAAGTAGCTTGTAACTCCAATATTGGGTATTTACTCCCCAGGCTTACTCTATTAAATTCACCTTCTATATATTTTTCTTTATAAGCAAATCTTGTAAACAAGCTTATCTCAGAAGTTTGAATTAAGTCTCCATGCTCTAAACCTATATAAGGGTCAGGGTTAAAGTGCAAGTACTCCAAAGAACCCAAAGGTCGCATATTGACTTTTCTAGTAAATAAGGTGCTTGACAAACCGTTAAACCACTCATGTTCATACGTAGCCTCATAGGATTCAACATCGGTTAATTTATCATTTGGATTACGTCGTAGAATGGAAGAAAGAATGTTATCCTCTGAGAATGCATTTCTACTCTGACCTAATTGTTCAACATCCCTATTGTATTGAAATCCTACAAATCTTCTAGGGTTCCCATTGAGTTTATACCAAAACCCTCCTCCATATTTAAATTCTTTATCTCTTGTTCCATAAGCCAAGTAGGTATTCAGCATCAACCTCTTACTAAAGTCGTTTGATGTTCTGCCCCCTATTCTAAATCGATGTCCTTCTACTTCGTTATAACTATAGGTTTTAAAATAAGGCCCCAGTTCAATTTTCCCAAATTGATGATAACCGGTAAATACCAATTCGATAATATCTGTAATGGTTCTAAATGCAGGAACATTTTTAACAGAATCCACCATTTCATAGATCCCTTTTTGAATAGCTGTAAGTGAATCATGTCTTGCCTCTTCCCAAAAGTCATTATTTCTTTCATTAGCTCCGTCGAGAAGTTTGACATCTTCTATGCCCTCATAATATTTTTTATTCTTAGGAACATTAACCTCTATATTTTTATAAGAAGTATATTTTCTTCCGTAAAAACCCATTACGTTTTTTTCTAACTGAAAATCGACGATTAGCTCATCTTTATAGAGCATCCAATAAATGCCATCAATCTTTTTATACTCTTGCTTAACTTTAAAGCCATTTACAAAGTTGATGTTTGCTCCTTCGTTAATTCTTGCTTCTATTTTTTTGATTGCATAAGTAGTATCGTTGACCCACATTGTACCTTCAAAAACTGGCTCTTGTTTATACCTAGAAATAAAATCAATTTCATAACAATATTGATTTCCTACCATCAAGCTGTCTTTCAGGTAATATCTATAATACAATAATCCCGAGGTAGATATAGGACTAATAAATGATTTCCCAAAAACATTAATGTTATTATCATAAACATTTACCTTTTGATACATATCTCCTAAGAATTTAGTGACGGATTCATTGGAAGTACCAGAAATTTGGGAGGCTTTAATATATTCTTTTTCTGCTTTTGGTGATCTTCTATAATAAATATCTGAGAGTGATTCCGTCATAAACATAGGGAGGAAATGTTTTTCTTCGGAAGTGGAGTCTATGTAATCAAAAATGAATTGAAATTGTTTAAAAACTCGACGATTTTTGAAATTTTCTGTAATGTTATTTAAATCAAATTCTACTTTATTATAGACTTCATAATTATAGTAATCATACTTTTCTCTATTATTTGCTTCTTTATTTCTCCACACCCTTCTCAAAATATCATGAGCTGGATTTCCCTGATATCTAATTTCTACTTCTTTTAATTGAATACCTTCACCTGCACTTAACTCAAAATTAAGAATCTGAGTTTTATCTTTTTGCACCCTCTTCCCTTGTTTTTCATATCCTACAAAGATTGCAAATAAGGTATCGGTAGGATAATAAGTTTCTATAGAATAGTTTCCGTCTATATTGGTAGAAGTTCCCACTTTTGAATCTTTAAAAGAAAGGTTTACAAAAGGTAAAGCTTCTTTTGTTTCTGCATCAATAATCTTCCCGCGAACAATAGTTTTCTGTGCTTTTGTAGTTGAAACTACAAAAATAAAAAGCAATAAAAATAAAGAAGCGAGTTTAGTTTGTTTCATGAAGTTATAAAAAACAAAGGCTAAAAATACATAATCATAGCAGTTTAATGTTAGATATTTAAAAAAACTTAGCTTTAATTTTCGGCTGCATTCCTTTTGTTTATCACCTTAGAAATAAAAATACTAACTTCATAAAGGAATAACAAAGGTATGGAAACTAAGATTTGAGAAGTAATATCTGGAGGTGTGATAATGGCAGATAATATAAGTACTCCAATTATTGAATGTCTTCTATACTTTCGCATTAACTTTGGTGTAACCAAACCTATTTTAGATAAAAAGTAAATTATTATTGGAAGTTGAAATATAAAACCACTCGCTAAAGTAATGGATGTAATGGTTGAAATATATGATTTTAATGAAATCTGATTTTGAATCAATTCACTAACGTGATACCCTCCTAAAAATTGGACAGACATTGGTGTAATCATATAATATCCAAAACTAACTCCAGCGGCAAATAGCATTGTTCCCCAAAAAATAATTCCTTTAGCATAATTTTTTTCTGTTGATTTTAATGCTGGACCTATAAATCTCCATAATTCAAATAAGATATAAGGGAAGCTCATGACTATACCTGCTACAACAGAAACAAGAATATGCATTGTGAACTGTCCTGCCATAGTAAGGTTAATGAGTTCAAATTTAAGGTCTTCAAAACATAATTGATCTCCAAGGTTAAGGGACTCTGAAAGCCTACAAAATAGTTGATAAGTAATAAAATCGCTAGAGGAAGGGGCTAGAACAACAACGTCAAAAATAAAATTTTTAAAGATAAAAGCAATGA
>CAZKFN010000006.1:6246-50468 GCA_964552035.1 uncultured Flavobacteriales bacterium | reverse complement strand
AGGTGGACAACATAATGTGGATACCACTTTAAGTTTCCAAGCCGACCTCACCAGCAGAACCGACTATTACCCTTTCGGAATGGAAATTCAAAGCAGAAGTGGAAATTATACCAATATAGATTATAGTGCAGATGTAAATAAGTTGTTGTATAGTGGATTATTGTCAAAGTGCAATAATTATGAAGCAATTATACAAAACCCACAACCGGGATTGAATGTTTTAATTAACTGCCAAACCGCACAAAATGTATACGGACAAGACTATGTGGATGCATTGCAAATAGAAGACCATACCGGCGGTTTAAACTTTGATTTAAACATGAATATTAATCTTTCGGAGATCATACCCAGTTTAGAAAGCGATGGAGATTATGTTATAGAATTGAGTATGTTGGGTACACACGAAAGAGAAGTTACTGCTCATATTGGGGGTGTACTAGGAGTTATAAGCAGCCCCTCTCACCCCGACGGAGGGAATCTTATCCCCGCAGATGATAAAGTCGTTACGTTCTCCTTAAAAGGAAGTGATTTACAAGCACTAGCAACGAACAACCAAATTCTTTTAAACCTTACTTTTATTTTTCACGGTGGTACAAGCATAATAAAACTCCAAAACTTAAAAGTTTTTCAGATTTTTGAAAGTCATAGCGTGCCACTGGCGAAGAGGTTGGAGAAGGGGTATGGATTTGGCTACCAAGGTTCTGAAAAGACAGACGAATTAAAAGGCTCTGGAAATCATTACACTACATTCTTTAGAGAACTTGACCCACGGTTAGTAAAATGGTGGTCGCCCGACCCAAAAGCATTTAAAATGCCTTGGCAAAGTCCCTATGTTTCTATGGACAACAATCCCATTTGGTTTAATGACCCATTGGGTGATGAAGTGGACGGAGATGAAGAAGGTATGAAAAGCTATAAAAATTACCGAAGTGAAGTTAATACGAGAATTGGCGAATTAAATACACAAATGGAGGGGCTTGATGCCTCATCAGATGAATATACACAATTAAATCAGCAGCTTCAAAGTTACAACCAAATTAATAAAGAATTAAATGCATTAGAAGCAGACCAAGAAAACCTCTATTATATCAACTCTAATGTTATCTTTCCAAGTAAAGGAGGAGACGGAAAAACAGGAGGAATGACCTATTTCAGGGGAATGACAACCTATAAAGGCAAGGAAATGAAACAGATTAACATTGACTTGTCTAAAAAGATGTTTCCAATGAGTGATTTGGCTCACGAGTTTAAACATGCCCATCAATATTTTGAAGGTCGGTTAGTTTTTGTTGCAGGAACAAATGGAGGATTTAACTCACAGGAATTAGAGCATGAAGCTCACGAAAGAGGCGGACGTTTTTCAGGCAATACTATGCTTAATAATAACCGATTTAAACTAAATTATTCATATAAGCCACAGTTGCATTTTGAGAATTATAGAAGTTTACCTGAAAAAACGATTTCTATTCACGATAAGACCTCTAAAGAACAAATGGATTATTGGAATAAAACCAAAGGTTTAAAGTATATATATAATGACCCGAAAAAATAATATACGTTTATTAGTTTTGTTTCACTTAGTCTTTTGCTTTAACGCTTGTTCACAGGAGTATTATAGTGTTAGTAATTTTGGAAAGCTCAAACTTTATAGTGAAGACAGTTTATTTAGCTTTCACTATTGGAACTGTGGGATAGATAGCGGAACTTATAGTGTAAAAAACGATACCGTTTTCCTTAATTCTATTATTCCTGTGGTCACTATTTTAAAAATTAATGAATATCAAGAGAATAATTATTACTTTGATTTTGTTTCATGGATTGAAATTTATGACTCAGGAGGGTGTTTGATTAGAAAAGCAACAAGTAAAATTGATACAATAAATAATGAAGTAAAAATAAATAATATTGAATTTAAAAAGGGGTATGTTTTAAACTTTTCTATTTTTGGTATGCCAAGAAAACTAATTTGGCATACGGACACAATAAATAGTTGCTATTTTGAAATGGACCAAAGACATGGCAGAAGAATATACTTTGATAATTACCCCTTGTTAATGCAAGATAATTATTTATTACCCTTTGATGAAGAAGCAAACGAATATTTTAGAACAATCAACGGTTTTGAGTTTCTACCAATGAAAAAAGGAAATAAAAATAAAAAGTATAAAACGTATTTATCGGGTTTTGGAGAAATACATTGAATACATTCCGTCCGCTTTTCTCTTTCCTTCCCCTGTAATCCCAAAAAGTTTTCCACAATTAGGGCTTTGCTCTTAAACCCCTGTGGCTCTTAGCGTTCCGTCTGTTTTCTCTCTTTTTCCTTTTCACCCCCAATCCACCTAAATTACAGCGTGTTTTTAAAACAAAAATAAAATACAAAAATCAATTAATTTCTTTATATTTGTTTATCATGCAATCAATCCCTCAAATACTTATGAGTTTCCAAGCCGACCTCACCAGCCGAACCGACTATTACCCTTTCGGAATGGAAATTCAAAGCAGAAGTGGAAATTATACCAATATAGATTATAGTGCAGATGTAAATAAGTTGTTGTATAGTGGATTATTGTCAAAGTGCAATAATTATGAAGCAATTATACAAAACCCACAACCGGGATTGAATGTTTTAATTAACTGCCAAACCGCACAAAATGTATACGGACAAGACTATGTGGATGCATTGCAAATAGAAGACCATACCGGCGGTTTAAACTTTGATTTAAACATGAATATTAATCTTTCGGAGATCATACCCAGTTTAGAAAGCGATGGAGATTATGTTATAGAATTGAGTATGTTGGGTACACACGAAAGAGAAGTTACTGCTCATATTGGGGGTGTACTAGGAGTTATAAGCAGCCCCTCTCACCCCGACGGAGGGAATCTTATCCCCGCAGATGATAAAGTCGTTACGTTCTCCTTAAAAGGAAGTGATTTACAAGCACTAGCAACGAACAACCAAATTCTTTTAAACCTTACTTTTATTTTTCACGGTAGTGCAGACATAATCGAACTCCAAAACCTAAAAGTTTTCCAGATTTTTGAAGGGTATAGCGTACCGCTGGCGAAGAGGTTGGAGAAGGGGTATAGGTATGGGTTCCAAAATCAGGAACGTGATGATGAGATTGCAGGCAGCGGCAACAGCTATACAGCCAAATTTTGGCAGTACGACAGTCGTTTAGGGCGTAGGTGGAACTTAGACCCTAAACCAAATCCTTCAATTAGTCAATACGCGACTTTTGCAAATAATCCGATTTTCTATACGGATATATTGGGGGATACAATTAACGTAGGTGCAAGTACTAAAGCAAATAAAGGTTTTCAAAAATGGAAAAATAGTAAAGCGGGTAAGAAGTTTTATAAACGCTATGGTATTGGGGGCAAGCGTGAAAATGTAAATGTTGATATTAACTTTGTTGACGCTGTTACTACTTTTGAAGGAACTGAATACTCTGCAAGCGGATTAACTGAAACATTTGTTGATGGCTCAAAGGGACGTAGGTCACTTATTAGTCAAAAAACTTATGATAAAATGTCTGCCGACGGAAAGGATATGTCTAAATACACCACTTCAATAGGAAAAGGGGAAAATATTGGATTTAATATTCAATATACAGGTAGCGGTAACTCGGTTGATGAAGGTGCAACTTTACTACATGAAACACAGCATGTGAGAATCGGTGATTATGCCTTCAAAATGTACGGAAAGCCTTTGTTGTATAACTCAACCGACCAACATATAATGATGTTGAATAATTTTAGTAGTCCCGGCTTATATACCAAACAAAATAAACCACGTTGGACATTGCAAAATGGTAATAGAATTTATGACTTTAATGCTGAACGATGGGGCTATTTTAATCAATATAGGTCGCCCAATCAAAGCAACGCTGATATAGATAGAAAAGCCTATGATTCAGGTGAATCGAATCTTTTTATGTTGGAAAGATAATTTTAATTGAGAAAGGTATTTTACATATTGATTATTTTAGTTTTATTTTTTGGTTGTACAGCTAAAAATATTGACAACGAAATTACATTTTTAAATAATTGTCGGGAAATATGGCAAATTGATACAGCTAATAATGTGTTTACAATAGCATTAGAAAATAAAATCCTTGTCCAACAGCCAATATGTACAAATTGTGAAATCACAACCTTTACAGACTCATTAAACCAAAAAACACTTATTGCTTATGGGAATGAAATATTTTCAATTGACTGTTTGACTGACACGCTGTACAATTTCAACATAAGACAACATTCAACCCCAAAATTAAAACCATCTCTTAGTATTATAAAAGACAAATATATATATTCAGACAAGGGACAGTTCTATTTGTTGGATAGTAATCTAACCCCGATATATTCTTCGTGGAATTATCTGAAACTATTATCAGATAGTAATAGGCTTGGGCTTTCGGGCATTGACATAGTATATAAAAAACAGAAGAATAAAATCGTAATTACTTATAAACTTCTCACAGATATAAAGCCTGTTGTAAAAAACACTATGCAAGATACTATATCAGTAGATTAGATTTGAAGTTAATGCAATAACATCTTTTTGCTTCAAATCACTGTCAAAGCCCTTTCCTGCCCCTTCGCCCCAAAAAAGTTATCAATAATCCCATTAAATCGTTTCTATCTTTGTGCTGTCTTGCCTTTTCTTCTCACTATCTGTTTGAGTTGCAGCGTATTTTATAAAAATATAAAAAAGCGAAAAGCTTAGAAATTTTAAAATTAGAGGCTTGAGGTTATTGTGAAGAATCAATGAAGTATTAAGGATTACGAATTTTGAAATAAAAAAAGAGAAATTATACAGAATGTCGGGCTTCGATACAATTTTAACTTCGTTAAAATCACTCAGCCCCCTCTATTTAATTGAGAATTTTTAAAACCATGCAGGATATAGGACCCTGAGTGTTTTTGGGGTTGAGAAATAATAGGTGTTGTTTTAATACTTTTATTTTAACTCCATTGTAATCACTTAAATAATCAATTCCCCAAAAATGTACCGAAGGGTCGATTCAATTTTAGCAGCTTTTATTTCGCTACAAGTGCTTCAGCCTTCAAAGGTCATCCCATGTAACGGATATTTGTTTTAAAAAGTGTTTTCACTTTCTTAAAGGTATTCGAATTCATGGGAAAGCCATTTATTAAAAAAGGATAGTACAATTTACAGATATCTAAAAAAATAAAAATACACCCAAAAAGAGTCTTTTAAAAATGTAGTAAATGCACAATTCAGACAAGGGCCGTTTATTTATAAAAACATTTTAAATTCTGAAAAATTTCGACTTATTCTAATGTCCAACCCAGCTACTAAACAAGTATTATATGACTGTCATTAATAATAAGGGGAAATCATTAAATAAACGATAACTCCAGTTAAGGTAACATAAAGCCAAATGGGCAGAGTGATTCTAGCTATTTTTCTATGTTTATCATATTTTTTAGTTAGTGCTCGGCTTAAAGAAATAAGAACCAAAGGCACAATAGCCATAGAAAGAAGAATATGGGTTAACAGAATAAATAAATAAACAGCTTTCCCAAAACCCTCTCCTCCATATGGAGTTGATTCTGCTATGGAATGATAGATGACATAGGAGATAAGAAAAAGTGCTGAGAGAATCAAAGCTAAGATCATTAATCTTTTATGGAGGTGTACATTTTTTTTGCGAATGGCAACAAATGCTGCAATTAAAACAAAAAAGGTTGTTCCATTAATAATAGCATTAATTCTAGGGAAAACATGTATGTCCTCACTATAATCCCAGCCTTTAGGCATGAGGTATAACATCCCTATTACAAAAGGTATGATTAAAGAAATTATAAGTACAATGGGCTTATAATTAAATTTAGAAATCATTCAGTTGTTATTTTAAGGTAACAAATTCTTCTTTTGAAAGAATTTTAATTGCATCTTTAAGGTTATTAGTTTCCGTGGTACTAGTTCCGTCAAAAATACCTCTAATTCTGCCTTTAGTATCGATTAGATATAAGTTAGAAGAGTGTAAATATCCACCAGGTGCTAAATCATCTTGTCCTGCATTGGCTAAAAATCCTTCATAGGCCAATTGGTATATTTTATCTTTATCTCCACTAAGAAAGTTCCATACTGAATCCATGGCATGCACTTGTTTGGCATAATCATTTAATACTTCGGGGGTATCGTGCTCGGGGTTCACAGTAATAGAGAGCAACTTAAAATCTTTTACATCATAAAAGTGTTTTTGCAATTCTCTCATGTGCACAGCCATTTTAGGGCAGATGGTTGGACAAGTAGCAAAAAAGAAATCAGCTACATATATTTTTCCTTTGTAAAATTCGCTGCTAACCAACTCATTATTTTGATTGATAAACTCAAAGGGCGGTATGGTGTGATAGATAGTATCGGTGGTAGAACCTTCTTCTAAGATTTTAGGTCCAATAATAGGTAGAGTTTTAAAATTATTTACTCCAGTATTAAAGAAAAGGTAAACTAAGGAAGGCAGTAACAGTATGGAAAATAATATTACTACCTTCTGTGTTTTATTTTTATTCATTGTTTGGTTACCACATTATCATTAGTAACTTATCCGCATCTTCATATAAGTAAATACCTTCATTTAATATTAAGATTACAAAATAAATCCCCAATACTAAAAATGGGATAGACATAAGGTATTTAAAAAACTTTACTTCGTGTTTAAGGTGCATATAATCTGCTACAATATAATATCCTTTAACTAGGGTCATAATAATAAAAGTCCACTTAACAAACTCCCAGTTAAGCCCCCAACTTTTCCAAATTAGCCCTAAAGAAACTTCTACGGTAGTTACTCCCAGCAAAATCCAGAATACAATCCAAGTTTGTTTTCTATCTTTAGCTCCCTCCTCTTCGGAGTGGTGTAGAGCATATTCTGCTGTTCTATCAAATCCTGACATATCTTTAAATTTAAAATTTAATTTTTTTATACATTATATTAAATAGAAGAATGTAAATACAAACACCCATACTAAATCAACAAAGTGCCAATACAACCCTACTTTTTCAACCATTTCATAATGCCCTCTTTTTTCATAAGTTCCTTTTAGCACATTTACAAAAGCAACGATATTAAGCATCACTCCAAGAGAAACGTGGAATCCGTGGAATCCAGTAATAAAGAAGAAGAAGTTAGCAAATAAGGGCAATCCATATTCATTAACCGTTAAGTTAGCTCCATATACCTCAACTCCAGATTGTATTAGTGCAGCTGCCTCAGCCCCGACGACTTCCACTCCAGATGGTAGCATTAATGCTTCTTTAGCCGAGGAGGTCCATTGTGCTATAGTTCCATCAGCTAATTGCAAAGCACCTAATTCAGTACCAGTAATAAAATTAAACCACTCCCAAGCTTGAGAACCTAAGAAGGTTAATCCACCAACAATGGTAAGAGACATCCAGAAAATAACTTTTTTCCTATCCATTCTTCTACCTGCTTCAACTCCAAGAACTGTAGTAACAGAACTCATAATTAAAATAAAAGTCATTAAAGCTACGAATAGAAGAGGATGTTCACCACTGATAAATGGGAAATGATTAAATACTATATCTGGGTCTGGCCAAATTTCAGCAAATCTATGCCTCATAAATCCATAGGATAATAAAAAGCCTGAGAAAGTTAAGGAATCGGATATGATAAAAATCCATAACATAATCTTTCCATAACTGATATTAAAAGGAGAGAAGCCTCCGCCCCAAGCATTTTTCGCATCAAAAGTCGAGGAATTTCCTGCCATAATAGTTGAATTAAATTATTACTCTAAAAAATACATATAAATATATCCACATACCTCCTAAAAAATGCCAGTATATGGAAGATACTTGCAAACCTAATAAATTTTTTGAGTTGTATTTATTTTTCATTGATTTTATTAACACAAAAATCATGGCAATAATACCACCCAAAAGGTGTAAGATATGTGAAACTGCAATTACATAAACAAAAGAGCCTGAGGCACTTTGATCGGTGCCAGTTAAATATATCCCCTGCTGAATCAGTTCACCAAAGCCTTTAAACTGGAATATAATAAATAAGATTCCTAATATCATAGTAGCACTAACGCCATACTTTACATTCTGAAATTGATCTTTTTTTGCAGATCGTAAAGCAAAAATTAAGGTTAAACTACTCAATACGATTACAACTGTACTCCAAATAAAAAAACTTGGAAGTTCGAATCCAACCCAATCTCCATCTCCTTTACGAACAAGAACTGCAGAAGTTAGTCCAGCAAAAAACATGATGATACCAACAATCCCAAACCACATTAAGGGTTTAGCAACTTTCTGTCTCTTTATTTCCTGAAACTCTTTTTCGTCCAAAGCTATTTCTGTCATTAGAATAATTTATCAATATACCAAGCAATCAATACAATAGGAATATATATAAAAGAAGCAAACATTACTTTCGTTGCCATTTTATCAGTTCTTTCCTTAAATAATTTTATAGAAGGTTTAACGATTATCCAACCCGATAATAAAAATCCAATCATTCCAATCGTGCCTACTAAACCAAAAATTACCGGCAATGTACTCACTAAAACTAAAAATAGTGAATATAACAATATCATAAAAGCTGAGGTTAAATCTTTTCCCCCCCTTGAAGGCAGCAACCAAAATCCTGCTTTATTATAATCTTCATGAGAACGCCAAGCTATAGCCCAGAAATGTGGAAATTGCCACACGAACTGAACGGCAAATAACAAACCTGCTTCTAAACCAAAACTTCCAGTATAAGCAACATAACCTAGCATTGGAGGGATTGCACCAGGAAATGCACCAGCAAATACTGCCCAAGGTGAAATTTGTTTCATTGGAGTATAGACCGCTACGTATAAAAATAAACCTAACGCACCCAATAACGCTGCTAAAGGATTGATAACAAACCATAACAACAAAATTCCTGTAGTAGAAGAAATTCCAGCAACTAAATAAGCCTCATTGATAGACATCCTACCAGTAACTAAAGGACGTTTTTTTGTTCTGTCCATTACTTTATCCAAATCTCTTTCGATAATTTGATTAAAACCATTTGCAGCCCCAGTAATTAGAAGTCCGCCTATAGTTAAAACAATAAAGTCTGCCCAAACAAAATTTTCAGCAGCTATTAAGTATCCAAAAGTTGATGAAAAAGCAACCAAAGAAGTCAGACGCATTTTGAAAAATATAGCGTAATCTTTCAACTTAGCTCTAAGTAGTTCAATTATACTCCATGACTTTTCTGAGGATAAATCCATAAAAAATGTAAATTTTAATTGAACAAAAGTACAAATTTAACTATTTATTAAAGGGTTTTAGTGTGATTTAAAAGTCAAAATGTTGCTTAAATAGATTTGTTCTAAACCTTAAATAGGCCATCTTATCAGCTCTAAAATTATGACCTTGACCACTTTCTCTATAAATAAACCCTAATTCCAGTGCCGCTTTCCACTCTTTTTTAAGTAAATAGGAAGTTGAAGTTTTGAGGTATTTCGTTTTAAAAGTGCCCCCTTGAGCTATATAATTGCCATAAGTATTGGCTCTAGTATTGGTAGAAAGTTGAAGATTATTTCCTGTATTTGTCAATACGCTAGACGCACTCCCTTGTTTAGATATATTATATTGTAAATTAACCATCCAGCGCCCTTTGGTGTACGACAGCTCGGAAACTCCTTCTAAGAAGCTAGCCCCTAGAGGATGGGCTAAAGACATATTGTTATGAGTATAAGCTTGCGTTGGATAACTATGAGCATAAGAAAATGGTCGAACTAAATTAGCTTCTAATCTTGCAAAAATAGTAGGAATCCCAAATAAAGAGGTCGCTTTCCAGCCTGCCTGAATAGCATATTTATTGGCCCACCAACCGTGTTGAATATCTTTATTCGACATGATAAAATATTGAAAATCTGCTTTTAGTTCATCTAACAAAAATTCATCAAAAACTAACTGTCCATAAATTTGATGATGTTGCGTCAATTTTACAGCCAATTGTGCGCCAAGTATCATATTATCTGGAGATCCAATGGAGTATTCAACGGGTCGATAAAAAATAATGGGATTTAAATAATTTACATCAAACCCTCTGTGATAATTCCCTTGATCTCTTTCCCAAACCACCGACTCAAAAAGTCCTAATGAAACCCTATCTCCTATATTCCATTCCAAAAAATGAGTGGCAACATATTTCTGTTGATATAACTCCCTCGCCCCTTCAACATTAAATATGTTATCATAGATAGAAAATAAGTTAGTGTATTTTAAATTCCATATTGAAGTTTGGATTTTTAAATAAGGGGAGGAACTTGAAAAATCTGATAACAGTAATGAACGATGGCCATGTCCTATAAAGTTCCTGCCATATCCTAGTTCAAAGTTAAATATATTATTAGGTTTGAAATTGATATGCGCTTCTTTATAACTTGCATAAAAGTTGGATAACCCTCTAGTCATCCCCATTGAAGGGAGAACTTTCCATTTTCTAATAAATTCTTCTTGATAAGGTAAATAATTCCCATTCTTGCCTAAAAAAGTAGCTGAAGCTGTCCACTTTTTATACTTTAAATGTCCATTAAACCCCAATCCATATTGCAAATTATTTTTTTGAGAAAGCCCGTAAAGTAAATCAAAAGCAGGGTTGACAAAAGCTGAAAAATCATCTTTTTCATACTCCAATAAGTTTCCCACAAAGAAAACACTATCATCTAAAGAAGTTGAAAATGAAAAGTCTGAAATCTTAAGGTCAAATGTTCCCCAAGATGTTTCTTTATTTTCTTGTGCAAACAACAAAGACGAAGATGCCTGTATAAGCAAAGCCAATACCACCACAAAACTGTATATTTTCATTTTAATAATCAAAATATTTGTTTTGTAAATTCGTACTTATGCTAAAATAAAAGTAGGTGGAATTAATTACTCCTCCATAAGGTGCATATTCGCTTACTATCTCTTTTTTAAGGGGCAATTCTTTTTCTGCAGCAGAAAGGTAGGGCAAATCAACCGTTCTATTTTGCACGCCAATACTTAAAGTTAGGTTATAAGAAGGATTAACAATAAAAGATTGCCTTGCATCAATATAATTAACTTGATACTTTCTCATTTTCAGCTTATTATAACTCAGTTTACTTAGCCACCTGTTTTTATGAAAATATATCCCTGTTATTAATTCTTCAAAATCAGCTGTTGCCGGATGATTTAACGATTCACCATAATGTGTATAGTTATTATTAATAGGGTTTTTACCTTTATTGTATTCCAAGTGAACCGTCCAGCTTTGACCTAAAAACACTTTGGCTCCAAGCTGTGTTCCGAACTGCTTAATTTTTGTATTCCTGCTACTTAATTGTCCATATAGCTTTAGTCTTTTAAATAGATTCCAGCTAACATTTGTTCCCAAAGTTGTTGTGAGTTGTTTTTTTTGCCCATTAACGGCTGAATTTATTCCTAATAAAGGAATCCAATAAGTAGCGGGAACAACTATATTCCCACTAGTATCCAGGGAGGGATAAATTATGCCTTCAAAAAAGCTAATGTTAAAATTAGGGGAAGGCTGGTAGCTTAAATAATGGAATGCTGCTTGTTTTCGTTCAAAGATTTCTTCATTTAACCCATCCATTAACACACGATTCATGTCTTGGAAAATGGCGTACATATTTTGATAACTTAACTTCCCATTAAACCACTCTGTTTGTAATCTAAAGAAAGGATAGTTAAAAGCTAAATCTGAAAGCAACAATGAACGGTAGCCTTCCCCAACGAAATGTTTTCCGTGTCCAGCTTGAATATTTATTTTCTCTATTGGTGAATAGCTTACATAAGCTGAAGCCATAGCATAATCATATCCACCATTTTTAAAGTTTTTGTATCTCCCCTGTCCATAAGCAGTTTTGCTAAAAGATGCCCTTTGAGCAATATAGTAAGGAACTACGGCTTGATTTTCTCTAAAAGAACTTTCTATAGACAGCTTATCACCTACATTTAATCTTACTATAACTCCCCTAGTATTTTTATAATAGCTTTCTACATTAGAACGGGGATCTTCTATTCTTTCATTCCCCAATTCCAATTCCATAATTGGGTCAATACTCAATTGGATGTTGTTAGAATCTACAAATATCAAATGATCGTAGAAGAGTTTTCTTTCAATAAAACCACGATGCTTTTCACTCTTCATAGTTAAAGAAGTAAAAAGTAAAGAATCATTGGTAGAAACAGCTCTAGCTTTACTTTGAATAATGGGTTTAAAGCTAGTATGGACCACTTCCTCTTGCTGAATTAATGCTCTTTCAAAAACTTGATAAAACTGATGATTTAACGGTATATTTTGTTGTTGACTCCAAGAAAATAATGGGGCAATTAAAAGTAAAATGAAGGCAAGCCAAACCTTAGTTTTTTCATTCTTTATTTTTATCTCATTTCCAAGCATGGCAAACATTCCACTTAAAGTCAGCTAAGTACAAAAGGATTAAGTGCAAAAATAGCTTAATTTATTTTAGGGTATTATAAGGTTACCAAAAACCAATCATTCAATAAGTTTTCACAATTGTAGCGTAAGGGTTCTTTTGTTTTCCAGTTGATTACTTTTCCTCCCATAGCTTCTACAATTGCTTGACCTGCAGCAGTATCCCACTCCATAGTTGGGGCAAATCTAGGATAATCATCTGCTAAGCCTTCAGCAACCATACATAATTTTAAAGAACTTCCAACAGCCATTACTTCCACCTTGCCTTTCTCTTTTTGTTTTTGGTTCATAAATGCTCTAGTTTCATCAGACATGTGTGAACGACTTCCTACAATGGTATAGGGCCTTTGGTAAGTTTTAGGAAGAGCATTTTCTTCCAATAATAAGGCAGAATATTTGTCTTGTTTTTGACTGTATTGATTAACTTTAAAGGAACCTATACCTTGAATACCAAGATACATTTCATCTTTAACAGGAACATAAATAACCCCTAATATTGATTTTTGCTGATGAATTAAAGCTATGTTTACTGTAAACTCCCCATTTCTTTTAATAAACTCTTTGGTGCCATCTAAAGGGTCAACCATCCAAAAATATTCCCAATCTTTTCTTTCGTTATAGGGGATATCCCTTCCC
The DNA here is from genome assembly GCA_964552035.1 of uncultured Flavobacteriales bacterium. GTDB lineage: Bacteria > Bacteroidota > Bacteroidia > Flavobacteriales_E > Vicingaceae > CAZKFN01. The sequence goes on along the minus strand of CAZKFN010000006.1, from coordinate 37,365 downwards.
TCTTCACTCAATATGGGATAAGGTGTTTGATTTAAATATTTCACAATTTGTTGATGGGCATTCTTATCAGCTTGTGTTAACGGTGTATTATCTTCCTTATGCTCTACTGAAAAATCTGAATTGTATATTTTAAGAATTTCTTCTCCACCTTTGAAAGCAGCTTCAGTAAGCGCATCAATTAATTCTAACTTTTTTTCTTTATTCATAATACTATTCCATCATTTTAAATACATGTAATACAAAACAGTTGCACTTACGAGCATGTAAATTATGGTAAGTGGTAGTCCTATTCTCATAAAGTCTTTAAAAGAATATCCACCTGGCCCGTATACAATTAGGTTAGTTTGATAACCTATGGGGGTAATAAAATTTGCAGCAGCACCAAAGGATACGATTAATATGAATGGTAAAGGGTTTAGTGCTAATTCCGAAGCTAAAGCTACCGATATAGGAAATAAAATAGCCACTGCAGCCTTGTTGGTAATATAGGCTGCCACGAGGTTAGTAACTGCAAAAATTAACACTAAGAAAGACCAAGGATTAAAGTAATCGCTAAAAATAGAAAAGAAATCGGCAATAGAAGCGGAAGCTCCTGAATTGAGCATTGCTTTTCCAAGAGCTAATCCAAAAGCAATTAAAATAATCAAATCAAAATCTAGACCTTTACGAATTTCATTTAAAGGCACTATTTTCATGAAAATTGCAATGAGTAAAACCACAGCTAATCCTGTAATTAAAGGAAGTATCTCTAAAGAAGCTAAAATTATAGAAGCCAATAGAGCAATAAAAACTACTGTTATTTTAACCACATTTGGTTTAACATCTTCCTCAATATGAGTCAAGATATAAAAGGCCTTATTAGTTTTTGTTCTGGTAACAAAATCATTTCCACTAAACACCAATAAAACATCACCTGCACGAAGTACAACTTCTCCAATTTTTCCCAATAATTTCTCCCCATTTCTATGAATGGCAACTATAGCTGCGTCATAACGAGCGCGAAAGTTGGAGTTTTTTACCTTTTGACCAATCAATGAGGAGTTAAAAGAGACTACTACTTCATTGATGCTTACCATTTCGTCAACGATACGCTCCACTCTTTTGGGTAAAGTCAGTCCTAAATCATTGTTTTGAATTTCCTCAACTGAAGTGGGTTCTCCTACAAAAATTAAAGCATCGTTTTTATGTAAGATTTCAGAAGGAGCTACAGGAGCCATATTTCGGCCGTTTCTAATTATTTGTATCAAGTACAAGCCTTTAAGATTTCTTAATCCCACTGACCCAATAGATTTTCCAATTAATTTTGAGCCTTCCTGTACCTGAGTTTCTATAAAGAACTCCCTACTTTCTTTATATATTTCACCAATATCTGTTTGTTTATTTGGCAATAACTTATTCCCGAAAATGAGCAAATAAACAACCCCTATCACAAACATGGTTAGCCCTACAGCTGTAAAATCAAAAATAGATAAAGATGGAAACCCTGCATCAACAGCTAAACCATTTACAATTAGGTTTGTACTTGTTCCTATTAAGGTTATACTTCCTCCTAAAATAGCTGCATAAGATAAGGGAATTAATAATTTTGAAGCAGAGATTTTATGTTTGGACGACCAGCTATTAACATAAGGCATCATCATTGCTACCAAAGGGGTGTTATTAAAAACAGCAGATAAACTTCCGACGGTTAGCATTATGGAAGCATTAAAACTAGTTAAGGAGCGTCGTTTTCCAAATAATTGATCAAAAAGTACATTAATAACAGATGATTTTTTAAAAATATCTGAAATAATTAACAACAATACTATAACCGCTAATTGTTCATTCCCAAACCCACTCAAGGCTTCTTTAGGACTTAAAACCCCTCCAACAACCAAAGCTATAATAGCAATAAAAAATGATACGGAAGGTCGAAACCATTCTAAATAAAGTGCTACTAGCAAGAAGGTAATTACAATAATTATTAAAATTATTGGGCCGCTGAGCATAATATTAATTTAAAAAATGATAAATACCTTAATCCACATAGCTTATTTTCAACATATTGGATTCCCCCCTCTCATTTATAGGCATACTGGCTATATTAATTATTAAATCATTTTTTACTAGATATCCATTTTTTCTTAAAATGAACATAATATCGGCAAAAGTATGATCTGTACTTACAAATTTGTCATAATAGAAGCCTCTAACCCCCCAAACTAAACTTAGTTTATTCAACAAGTTATGATTACCTGTAAAAACAAATATACCTGCCTTAGGTCTAAAGCTCGAAACCTTAGTAGCCGTGTAACCCGTATGAGTCATGGTAACTATTGCATTGGCATTACTTCTATAAGCCAAGCGACAAGCATTGTAGCAAATAGAATTAGAAAGAAATCTTTCGCCCTCCATTTCTGGTGGAGATTCTAAGTGATAAATGCTATCTTCTTCTTCGATTTGCATGATAATTTTAGTCATGGCTTTAATAACTTGAACCGGATATTTCCCAATTGAGGTTTCGCCGCTCAACATCACAGCATCAGCACCATCCAATACTGCATTGGCAACGTCGTTGACCTCAGCTCTAGTAGGGCTAATGTTATCCATCATACTTTCCATCATTTGGGTTGCAATAATTACAGGTTTAGATGCTTTTAGGCATTTTTTTACAATGCTTTTTTGTATTAAAGGCACCTTTTCCATGGGAATTTCTACTCCTAAATCTCCTCTAGCTACCATAATGGCATCAGTTTCTGCTATAATATTATCAATATCCTCAATGGCCTCTGGTTTTTCAATTTTAGCAATCACTTTAGCAGTTTTATTAACAGATTTGATAATGTTTTTCAACTCCACCAAATCTTGAGCATTTCTAACAAAAGATAAACCAATATATTCTACATTTAAGGATAGTGCAAATTCTAAATCTTCTAAATCTTTTTCTGTAAGGCTAGGCATACTAATCCTAGTATTAGGTAGATTTACCCCTTTGTGGGAAGAAAGTGTTCCATCATTTAGGAATTTTGCAATCACTTCGCTTTTTCCGTCTGTTTCTATAATTCTCAGCGCCAGTTTGCCATCATCTATTAGTATTTTTTCTCCTTTCTCTACATCTTTTGGAAAATCTGCATAGCTCATATAAACTTTTTCTGCAGAACCCTTCACTTGTTTATTGGTAAAGCAAAGATCTTGACCTTTTTTAACTTTAACAGAACCTCCTTCTATTTCGCCAATGCGAATTTTTGGCCCTTGCAAATCGGCCAATATCGCCGTATGAATATGATTTTCTTTGTTGATTTGTTTCACATAATTCACTACACTTTTATGATCCTCATAATTCCCATGAGAAAAGTTTATTCGAATAACATTAACCCCCTCTTCGATGATTTGCAGTAAAATCTCTTTGGTTGATGTTGCCGGCCCCACCGTTGCAACTATTTTTGTCTTCTTTTGATTAAGCATAGTGCTAAAATATTAAATTATTTTTTGATTTTAAGGAATCCACTATAATTGGATATACAGTTAAAATAACATCCACCTTTTGTAATTTTTTACAAATAGTTGTCATTAAATCTTTTTCTACTTTCCCTTTTAATAATAACAGATAATCTGCTTTTCCTTCTTCGGGAATAATCATCCCAGAGGTGCCTCTATTTTTCATAAGATAATAATCCACCCCATTCTCTTTATCCTCAAACTCAAAGAATGGGAAAGTCCTTTCTGTAGAATCCTTAGAGTATAAAGTATAATTCTCTTCTCTTTTAAGACTAATACTCAATGATCGATTTACCTCCCAACAAAGCCTATAATCTTTCATATGACAACAAACTCCAATCAATTTGAAATCGTAATCTAATTCAGATTCTAAACTTAAAACTTTCATTGGGTAGTAAATTTTTAACTTACCCAAAGTTAATAAATGATTTAGTTGAAATTAAGCTTCTTTATTTTGAAAAAAAACTTCAGCAGCTTTTTGGCTTGCTTTCTTTTTAGATTTCCCTAGAGCTACTGATCTTAGTTGGCTGTTAATAAGCAATTGACACTTAAATCTTTTTTTATCTTCTGCTCTAACTTCAATGAAATTATATTTCAGTTCATATTTATGGCTTTGGCACCATTCCGTTAATTTTCCCTTATAATCGAACTCTCTTTTTATTAATTTATCCATATTAATATACTCGGCGATAACCTTTTCAATTACAAATTTTTTGGTCACCTTATATCCTTTATCAAGATATATTGCTCCAACTAATGCTTCAAAGGCATTGCCTAAAATGGAAGGTGCATGATTGAGGTCTGCTTTTGTTTCTAAAAAAGTATCCAGCCCGATTTTAATACTAAGTTCATTTAAAAATTGTCTGCTTACCATTTTAGAACGCATTTTGGTAAGATAGCCTTCGTCTTGGTTGGGAAATTTTTGAAAAAAATATTCTGCTATAATGGCTCCTAAAACTGCATCTCCTAAAAACTCTAAGCGTTCATTGTCTGTTTGGTTGCTATTATTCTCATTAGCAACAATAGATTTATGTGTAAAGGCTTGTTCATAGAGCCTTATATCTTTAGGTCTAAAACCTAAAATTTCTTTAAGTCCATTTCGCCTACTATCGTTATTAGTAAGCAAAAAAAACTGCATTCCCTCAAACAGGCGCAAAATTTAAATCTTTTTGAAAATTACGGAAGTGTTGTGTCCACCAAACCCAAAAGTGTTACTTAGTGCAGCTCTTACATCTCTTTTTTGTGCTTTATTAAATGTAAGATTCAGCTTTGAATCTAATGCTTCATCATCAGTAAAATGATTAATAGTTGGCGGAACAATGCCATCTCTAATTGCCAAAATACATGCTAATGATTCAACAATTCCTGCAGCACCTAATAAGTGCCCTGTCATAGATTTTGTTGAGCTGATGTTTAAATTATAAGCATCTTCTCCAAATACTTCTTTAATTGCTTTTACCTCAGCAACATCTCCTAAAGGAGTAGAAGTACCATGGACATTAATATAATCGATGTCTGCTGGTTTCATTCCTGCATCTTTCAATGCACTTTTCATCACATTTCTAGCTCCTAATCCCTCCGGATGTGGTGCTGTCATATGGTGTGCATCTGCTGAAAGTCCATTCCCAACAACCTCGGCATAAATAGTTGCTCCTCTAGCTTTTGCATGTTCATATTCTTCTAGAATAAGTGCTCCACCGCCTTCACCTAAAACAAACCCATCTCTATCCTTATCAAAAGGGCGAGATGCTGTTTTGGGATCATCGTTCCGCGTTGAGAGTGCATGCATTGCATTAAAGCCACCAATTCCAGCTTCACAAACAGCTGCTTCAGATCCTCCAGTTACACAAAGATCCATTTTGCCAACTTGAATATAGGTCATAGCATCAATAATAGCATTGGTGCTAGAAGCACATGCAGAAACGGTTGTGAAATTGGGCCCTCTAAGTCCATATTCAATAGAAATATGTCCGGGGGCAATATCTGCAATCATTTTGGGAATAAAGAAGGGGTTAAATCGCGGAGTTCCATCGCCCAATGCAAAATCGGAGCACTCTTGCTGAAAGGTGGTAAGCCCTCCAATTCCAGCACCCCAAATAACGCCAAAACGATCCAAGTCAACTTTCTCTAAATTAACTTTTGAATCTTCCATAGCCTCTTTTGTTGCAATTAATGCATATTGCGCAAAAGGGTCTAATTTTCTAGCATCTTTACGATGAAAATGCTCAAGAGGATCATAGTTTTTTATCTCACAGGCAAATTGCGTCTTGAATTTAGAAGCATCGAAATGAGTAATGGGGGCAGCTCCGCTAACCCCATTAATCAAATTCTTCCAATACTCTTCAACATTATTGCCTATAGGAGTTATGGCCCCTAAGCCTGTAATAACTACTCTTCTTAACTCCATTCAATAATGAATTACTTGGTGTTTTCTTCAATATACTTTATTGCATCGCCAACGGTACCAATCTTTTCAGCTTGATCGTCTGGGATTGCAATATTAAATTCTTTTTCAAATTCCATGATTAACTCAACGGTGTCTAATGAATCCGCGCCTAAATCATTTGTGAAATTTGCTTCTGGAGTTACTTCTGTATCTTCTACTCCAAGCTTATCTACAATAATTGCTTTTACTTTTGATGCTACTTCTGCCATCTTTCTAATTTTAAATTTTAAGTTGCAAAGAAAATTGATATTAAATCAAAATCAAAATTTATTTTCAAATTGTCCCATTTATTATTTTGAAACTCTTCAAAGATAAACTTTTATGTTGTAATTTCTGATTTTTTAATTTATCTTAATTTTTAGAACAGCAAAAGTAATAAAGAAAATATACTTCTTTACATAAGTGCCAAGAAAAGATATACCTCCTTATTCTCAGTTTTAGAATTAATGCTGCCGTTTTGTTATAAAAGCTCTTATTTCTGTCTAATTTTGATTTTCAAAGTATAAAAAATGACAAACATTGCCATTTTCGCCTCGGGGACAGGCTCTAATGCTGAAAAGCTAATCGCTCATTTTAAGCAAATACCTAGGTCTAATATAAAAATAAGCCTAGTCCTTAGCAATAATCCAAATGCTAAAGTCCTTGAAAAAGCGAAACAAGCAACTATTAAAACAGCTGTTTTCTCCAATGAAGACTTTAAAAATGCAAGTAAAGTTCTCGATTATTTAAAACATGAAAATATTAATTGGATAATTCTTGCTGGATTTTTAAGAAAAATTCCCACTCAATTAATACAAGCTTTCCCAAATAGAATCATCAACATACATCCTTCTTTATTGCCTAAGTATGGAGGTAAAGGAATGTATGGGATGAATGTACATCTAGCAGTAGTGGAAGCTGGAGAGAAACAAAGTGGAGTTAGTATTCACCTCGTCACTGAAGAATACGATAAAGGGGAAATCCTATTTCAAAAATCTTGCGCTATCGAAAGTACGGATACCGCAGAAGAAGTAGCAAAAAAGGTATTGAAATTAGAACATCAACATTTTGCTAAAGTTGTTGAACAAACTATAAAACGATATCAAAATGAAGATTAAGTACGAAAATAAAAAAAAACAGCTTCGCTATGATAAAGCGTATTTAAAAATGGCTTTAGAGTGGGGCAAACTTTCTCATTGTAAACGCAAACAGGTTGGAGCATTGTTGGTTAAAGATAGTGTCATCATTTCTGATGGATATAATGGAACCCCAACAGGATTTGATAATTGCTGTGAGGATAATCAAGGGAAAACCCATTGGTATGTATTGCATGCCGAAGCAAATGCCATAATGAAAGTTGCTAAATCTACCCACAGTTCCTTTGGTGCTACACTTTATATAACTTTATCTCCTTGTAAAGAGTGCAGTAAGTTAGTTTTACAAGCGGGAATTAAACGAATAGTTTATTTAAATAGTTATAAAGATGACGCAGGAATTAAATTTTTAAAACAAGCTGGAATAGAAGTTGAACATATAACGGATATAGAATAAAATTAACCATGAAAGAAAAACAAAAAATATACATACTATTACCTCTTATAATTGCAAGTTTTCTAGCTATAGGAATTTATATTGGTAAAAAGCTATCCAATCCATCTGCTCCCGCGATTATTTTTCCTAGCCAATCTAATTTCCATGGTAAAAGTAAGCTACAACAAGTAATTAGCTATATTAAAAGTGATTATGTGGATACCATTGCTGAAGCTGATATTGTAGAATCCACTATTAATGAAATGCTTCAAAACTTGGATCCTCACTCGTACTATATTCCCAAACAGGATTTTCATGCGGTAAATGACCCACTAGAAGGAAATTTTGAAGGGATAGGAATAGAGTTTAGAATAAAAGACGATACCGTAATGGTAGTAAGAACCATTGGCGGAGGTCCTTCAGAAAAGATTGGAGTAATGGCCGGAGATCGCATTATAAAAGTGGAGGATCAAAACGTAACCGGCAGTAAAATTGAAAACGACACTATTATCAAATTGCTTAAAGGTCCAAAGGGCTCTATAGTCAACATACAAGTAAAAAGAAGATCTGAACCCAAACCTTTAGATTTTTCTATTCAGAGAGATGAAATTCCTCTATATAGTGTGGAATCCTCATACATGATTGATGACAGCATCGGCTATGTTAAGATAATTCGATTTGCTAGAGATACTTATAAAGAATTTATGGAAGCTATTAAAGCTTTACAACAAGCTGGTATGAAAAAACTTATTGTAGATTTAAGAAACAATGGAGGTGGCTTTTTGCAATCTGCAACTCAAATAGCAGATGAATTTCTAGGCGCTGATGAATTGATTGTATATACAGAAGGAAGGTCTAGGGAAAGAAAGAATTTTTATGCCACTTCAAAAGGAATTTTACAAAATACCGAAACGGCAATTTTAATTAATGAAAACTCAGCTTCTGCCAGTGAAATTTTAGCAGGGGCACTTCAAGATAATGATAAGGGACATATTGTTGGACGTAAATCTTTTGGAAAGGGATTGGTTCAAGAAGGCGTTGAATGGCCTGATGGTTCAGCAATGAGGCTAACAGTTGCTCGATATTATACCCCTACGGGTAGAAGCATACAAAAACCTTATGAAAATGGCAGTAAAGCCTATTATCATAGCGTATATGAAATGTATGAAAGTGGTGAATTACTCAATAAGGATTCCATTAGTTTTCCCGATTCATTAAAGTTTACTACTAAAGGGGGGAAAATTGTGTATGGTGGAGGTGGAATTATGCCCGATTATTTCGTCCCTATTGATACCACTAGTGTACATGATTTCTATGGGCAATTAAATTACAGAGGGATGTTTTATCTCTTTGGTTTTCAATTTGCCGATAAAAATAGAAAAGAATTAAATGAAAAGTATAATGAAGATATTTTCGTTGCAAATTTTAAATTAACTCCCCCCGAATTAAAAGAATTTTATGATTTTGCAGAAGATAAAGGTATTCAATATGATCGTGAAGCTGCTGAACAAAATAAAGAGCTAATAGAAAGTCGATTAAAAGCTGCAATTGGAAGATCCTTATATGGAGACAATATCTTCAATCAAATCCTTAACAAGGATGACCATGTTGTTTTAAAGGCTATGGAGGTTTTAATTAATGAGCCTAAGTAAGTTTGATAAAGACTAGGGAAATATATTTCCCTAATCTCAAATAAATCAAAAGGTTAATCTATTATAATACCTTCCTCGTCTATTATAGAATCAGTCTCCTCTACTGTTGCATCCAAAGCACTTCCTTCTTCATTGGCTTTAGCATTCATTTCTTCCATCAGGTCTAAAGCTTCTTGTTCATGCTCTTTATTTTCATAAATACTTTCTTCACCAGTTGATTTTGTCTCTGAAGATCCACATGCACCTAGTGCAAATAGGGCAACACCTAAAATTATTACAGTTTTTTTCATTGCGTTTATGTTTGTTATTTTTTATAAAATCCAAAAATAATAATAAATACAAGAAAATGAACAATAGTTTTTTTTAGTTGTTATCTTTTAAATAAGGTAGATAAAATCTACCTTTGATAAAAAACAAGTTAATCATTAATAAAATTTAAAAAAATGGCTTTTGAATTACCAAAATTAAACTATGCATACGATGCATTAGAACCACATATTGATGCTCGTACAATGGAAATCCACCATACAAAACACCACAATGGCTATACCTCAAACTTAAATTCCGCTATAGCGGGTACAGACTTAGAGGGTAAATCCATTGAAGAAATTTTAGCTACAACTTCTAAACATTCAGCTGCTGTTAGAAATAATGGAGGGGGTTATTATAACCACAACTTATTTTGGGAAGTAATGTCACCAAAAGGGGGAGGCACTCCAACAGGGGAATTGGCTGATTTAATTACGAGTTCTTTTGGCTCCTTTGAAAAATTTAAGGAAGAATTTTCAAAAGCTGCTGCTACACGTTTTGGTTCAGGATGGGCTTGGTTATGCTATGACAATGGTAAATTAGTAGTTTGTAGTACTCCAAATCAAGACAACCCTTTAATGGATGTTGCTGAATGTAAGGCAACTCCAATTTTAGGTATTGATGTTTGGGAACATGCTTATTATTTAAATTACCAAAATAGAAGACCGGATTACGTTAGTGCATTTTTTAATGTTGTAGACTGGAATGTTGTAAATGAAAAACTTCAAAACGCTAAATAACTTAATGCGATTTATCGTATTATTAACAATACTATCTACTTGTGTGAGTTCAATTTATGCTCACCAAGTAGATTTTTTATTTTCAGTTGATACTATCGAATTAGCTCCATCTGAGATAAAAGCTAAGATTGAAATAGAAAATATTCTCTCACAAGAAAGCACAGGGGCTATGTTAAAAAAACCTCAATTTCAGAAACTAAAAGCTGTAATTCTAACCATTTTTTTAGGGCACTTTGGGGTTCACAGGATATACTTAGGAACCAATACAGCTGTCCCAGTTGTATATTCCTTAACACTTGGTGGAGGCTTGGGCTTTCTTCCTATTATTGATTTAATCGCTATAATAACATCCAAAGATCTTAGTCAATATATGAACAACGACAAGGTTATTATGTGGGTAAAATAGAATCCTATAAACCAACGTTAAAATATTTTTTATTTATTCTACCGTTACTGCCTTTGCTAAGTTTCTTGGCTGATCAACATTAGTACCTCTCATTACAGCAATATGATAAGATAAGAGTTGTAATGGAATTACAGAAATCAATGGATCAAAAAACTCCTCTGTTGCAGGTATCTCAATCACATGGTCAGCAATTTCAGAAACAGTAACATCTCCTTCTGTTACTACAGCAATAACTTTCGCATTTCTTGCCTTAATTTCTCTAATATTACTTAACAACTTATCGTAGTTTATCCTTTTTGTAGCAATAACAACTACGGGCATATTTTCATCTATTAAGGCAATAGGCCCATGTTTTACCTCGGCTGCAGGATATCCTTCGGCATGTATATAAGAGATTTCTTTAAGTTTTAATGCCCCTTCTAGTGCGATAGGGAAGTTATATCCTCTTCCCAAGTATAAGAAGTTTCTAGCATCTTTATAAAGCTTAGAAATTTCAATAATCTTTTCATTGGTTTTAAGTGCTCTCTCAATTAAAGCTGGAATATTATCCAACTCCGTGATTAGCGTATTGTAACGACTTTTACTGATACTACCTTTTTTCTTGGCTAAACTTAAGGCAATTAAGGCTAAAATAGTTAGCTGAGAAGTAAAAGCTTTTGTTGATGCCACACCAATTTCAGGACCGGCATGGGTATAAGAGCCTGCATCAGTTTCTCTAGCTATGGAAGAACCTACTACATTACAAATCCCATAAATCATTGCTCCCTTTTCTTTTGCTAATCTCAGAGCAGCAAGAGTATCTGCAGTTTCACCAGACTGACTGATGGCGATGACAATATCTTCTTCGGTAATAATGGGATTTCTATATCTAAACTCTGAAGCATATTCCACCTCCACGGGAATACGAGCCAAATCCTCTATCATATATTCCGCTACTATAGAAGCATGCCAAGAAGTACCACAAGCAACAAAAATAATTCGTTTGGCATTTAAAAATCTAGACTCATACTCGTCTATTCCTCTCAGCCTAACATGCTTTGTCTTAGGATCTATTCTGCCTAACATACTACTTCTTACAGCAGAAGGTTGCTCAAAAATTTCTTTTAACATGAAATGATCATACCCTTCTTTTTCAATAGTTTCGAGGTTAATCTCGAGCTCTTCAATATAAGGTGTGATAGGTTTGTTATCTATATCTACCATCTTAAGCTCTTTGCCTTTCTCAATGATTGCAATTTGATCATCCTCTAAATAAACTACATTTTTAGTATATTCAACAATAGGAGTAGCATCCGATGATATAAAATACTCGTTATCTTTAATTCCAATAATTAGTAAACTGCTTCTTTTAGCAGCTATCAAACGATTGGGGTTTTCTTCGTCAATCAAAACAATAGCATAAGCACCAACGATACTTTTGAGCGCTAAGCGAAATGCTTCTTCTATAGAACAATTTTCAGCAGACTTTATTTCTTCTATCAAGTGAACAACTACTTCTGTATCTGTTTCACTGTGAAACTTATGCCCTCGGCTAATCAGCTCTTTTCTTAAAGGATCGTAATTTTCTATAATCCCATTATGAATAATGGCATATTTCCCATTTCCACTAACATGAGGATGTGCATTGATATCTGTAGGTGCACCATGAGTAGCCCAACGTGTATGACCCATTCCTACCTTGGCACTCAAATCTTTATCTTTAGCAAACTCTTCTAATACACTTACTTTACCCTTCTTTTTATAAACATTTACTTTGTTGTTAAGTAAAGCAACCCCAGCGCTATCATACCCTCTATATTCAAGAGTTTTTAATCCTTTTAAAATAATGGGATAGGCCTGCTGTTCCCCAACGTATGCTACGATTCCACACATAATTATTGAATATTAGAGTAAAATAAGTTTAATTTTATTTTCCTATTTGGATTAGCGGCCCCTTGTATCACTACCCTACTTGCATTAATAGCACTACCTGAGGGTATTATCGTTAATCCACGACTATTTGTCTTTTCGTTTATTATATCTTGAATGTATCGACTAATATTAAATTTATAAACTTTCTTATCTCTATCATAATGTCCCCCAAAATAGGCTTCTCCTTCAAAATAATCAGGTATAAAAGTTAGGTCGCCATTCTCATTTTTAGAAGCCAAAATTAATGATTTTGCAACTCCAAATTTAGAATAACTATCATTTATTACAGGTAAAATTAATTCTGCTTTATGAACAACCACTTCATTCTTTTTGAAAAGTTCATTAATATTAGGAAAATTTATCTCTGTTTGAACTCCTCCCATGGCTAAGACATAAGTAAAAACCGAATCTTCCTCTGTAGAATTTAAACTGGCTTCTACTTCGGCGTTCGTATAATCGTGTTTAAAAGTATTAAACCTAACCGACTGTGTTCCTACAGGAAAATATTCCACTCTTTTTAAGGTATCTCCGTTTGCTTTTACTACAGAATAATATAGATTTAATCTTGTGCCTGAAGAAGTTAAAGCAAAATAAATAATTGCATCTTGATTGTTAGACAAACTAGGGTTTTCTTTAGGACTTACTTTTAATCCATTTAAAAGAGTTTTAAAATTATCATTATTTTCAAGCTCAGCTTGCCCTGATTTATCTAAAATCCTTGTTCCTAATTCATCATCTAATCTAATGCGCAATTGAGGATTTAAAGAAACCGTATCAATATCTCCATTCCTGTTGGGCTCCATTACTTTAACCTTTTCGCTAAACTTGGGTTCAAATGTTTTATCTCCCAAAGGAATTGAAGAAGTATTGACAGTTGTATTGGAGGGATAGCTTTTTGATAAATCTAACTCTTCTATAACTTCATAAACCTCAAAAGTTTGATTACTGCTATCTCCAAAACCTCCATCGTAAATTAAGCTCAGCACTAAAGAGTCAACAATCAATGTTTCATTTGCTTCACCTAATGTCAAGTAAGATGAAGGTAATAAAGGTTGAAAATACACAGAAGCTTCAGCTGTTCCAAAAACCGAATCCTTGTATAACCCTACTAAACCAACGGCCACGTTATCAGCCATTACCGAATCGCCAAGAACTGTTTTTGTACTTACCTTTACATTTTCAGAGTATTCTGCTTCAGCTTTGTCCTTTTCAAAACCAGGAACTATCTTAGTTTCATCTTTTTTACAGGCAAATAGAAATAGAAAAAAAGAAGCGGAAAGGAGTATAGCTTTCCGCACTTTGTCGATTCGATATGTTTTTCTCATACGTTTTATTCGGCTAGTACTTTATCTTCTTGTTTTAAGATTTGATTATAGAAATCATCGTAAGTATCTACGTAATCCTCTCCTTGATATTCAAGGATAGGTATATCTATGTCTCCTACACTATTTTCAATAGACTCAGAAGCTAAAATTACGCCGTCAGACCATAAAGCTGCAGTATAACACAAGTTTTGATGTGTTGCATCAGCCAATTGATTGATGTCTGCTTCCGTGATTCCATCCATTAGCGCTTTTTTACTAAAATCTGAATCTAATGACCCTGTAAAATTATCATTATATAATGAAGTAATCACTTTTGACTTCTCAAAAAGTGGCTCATTTTTATAAGAAGTTTTTAAATACAAAGGAATAAGGCTTGTCATCCACCCGTGACAGTGAATTAAATCTGGTGCCCAGCCTAACTTTTTAACAGTTTCTAAAACCCCACGACAAAAGAAAATTGTTCTTTCATCATTGTCTTTAAATAATTTTCCACTTTTATCTTGAAGTGTTGCTTTCCTTTCAAAATAGTCTTCGTTATCTATAAAGTAGACCTGCATACGCGCGGGTTGAATAGAAGCAACTTTTATAATCAAGGGATGGTCATTATCATCAATGATTAAGTTCATACCTGAGAGGCGAATTACCTCATGAAGCTGATTTCTTCTTTCGTTAATACATCCGAACTTTGGCATAAAAGTTCTAATTTCATTTCCTTTCTCTTGAATTGCTTGCGGCAACTCTCTCCCTATTTCAGACATTTCGGATTCTGGTAAAAATGGAGTAATCTCTTGAGAAATGTAGAGAATTTGTTTTTTGCTCATAAAAAGAAAAATTAGTTAATAAAGCCTTACAAAAGTACGTAAATTTTTACAATATAAACAAGTACAGAAGGCTATAGCTTGTTAACTTTATGGCTTTACCCCCCTCTCAAATGCTCTTTTTAAAGCTTTTATATTACTGGATTTAACAATAAATTTGCACGGCATGCTTAGCTTCTTAGAAGCTTGGTTCACTATACCTTGAATATTGTTTTAAATCAAAAATTCCATTCAATGAATCAATTTTTATTTAGAACTTTATACCCTCAAAAAAAAAAGAATTAGATAGCTATATTAAATGGAGAAAATAACAAAGGTTAAAGACATTCAACAGTATATTATCGACCAAAAGCACAAGGGCATTCAACTTGGCTTTGTACCAACAATGGGTGCTTTGCATCAAGGACATCTAGAACTTATCAAACAAGCTAAGGAAGAGAACGATAAAGTTATTTGCTCCATTTTTGTCAACCCTCTGCAGTTCAATAGAAAAGAAGATTTAGAAAGCTATCCTATCCGAATAGAAAAAGATATAGAAATGCTCGAAAATATCAATTGTGATGTTTTATTTACCCCACAAAGTGAAGAGTTATATGCACAAAAGGTAGAGGATAGTTATAGCTTTGGCAGCATTGCTCTAGAAATGGAAGGAGCATATCGCCCTGGACATTTTGAAGGTGTTGCTGCTGTAATAGAACGTTTTTTCTCAATTATTACTGCCGACAAAGCTTATTTCGGCGAAAAGGATTACCAACAGTTAGCTATCATTAAATGGGTAAAAAAGCATTTTAATTTTCCTATAGAAATTATAGGATGTAAAACTGTTAGAGATGAAAACGGATTGGCATTGAGCTCTAGGAACTATCTTTTAACAAAACAACAGCTACAAACAGCTACTCAACTATACGATTGCATGCACTATTGTAAAGCGATGAAAAATAAAAAAACACCGCATGAGTTGATATCAACTTGCCTTCAAAAATTGGGGAAAGATTTTAAAATAGAATACATAAAGATTGTCGATGAAGACACACTTCTTCCTATAAATAACTGGTCTGATACCACACATCCTAGAGTATTTATAGCGGCCTATCTTTCCCATGTTCGCTTAATCGATAATTTATCATTAATTGATTAATTTCGAAAAAATAATTTTTTGTGAAAAAAAAAATAATCACTTTTCTAAAAGTTGCGCTACCTCTTACATTTGGTGTTTTTTTGATTTGGTATGTGTTCAAAGATTTAAGTCCTACTGAAAAGGAAGATTTATATACTGCCTTTAAACAAGCTGATTATTTTTGGATAATCCTATCTGTCTTTCTAGGCTTATTAAGCCACCTAAGTCGAGCTATACGCTGGAAATATACTATTAAACCTCTAGGTAAAACTCCAAAGCTTTGGAACAGCTTTTTTTCTATCATGATTGGTTATGTTTCCAATCTGGCTTTTCCTCGTTTAGGAGAAGTTACCAGACCTGCAGTATTGGCAAAATATGAGAATATTCCTTTCAATAAACTCTTTGGAACTATTGTTGCCGAACGTGCAGCAGATTTGTTGATATTACTACTTATCATCATAGGGGTAATTCTAATGGAATTTGAATTATTAGGCGATCTTCTTTATCAATTTATTGAAGAAAGTAGTGGGAAGTTTTCCACCACAAACATCATCATTCTCATTGGAATTGCTGCTATTGGATTTAGTGTATTGCTTTTTTTAGCTTTAAGTAAATCCCAAAAGCCCCTTTTTGTTAAAATACGAGAGCTATTAAAAGGAATTTTAGAAGGTGTTAAAACCATAATAACCATGGAAGATAAATGGCCGTTTATCTTTCATACAATTTTTATATGGGTAATGTATATTGGCATGTTTTACCTTTGTTTTTTTAGTTTAAAAGAAACTATTGCTGTCCCACCTTCTGGAGTTTTAGCTGCTTTTGTAATGGGCACTATTGCCGTTGTTTTTGTACAAGGTGGCTTAGGTGTCTTTCCTATGGCTATCATGAAAACATTGGCCTTGTATGAAGTTAGTAAAGCCTCTGCTTTAGCTTTAGGGTGGATTCTATGGACCTCTCAAACTCTAATGCTTATAATCGCTGGAATATTAAGTATCCCCTTACTGAGAATTATCAATAAAAAATATAGAAATGAAAGCTCTGAAAGTAATTCAAAATAAGATTATAAAAGATAATGCCACTTTAAAACGTATACTTCAACTATGGAAATTTAAAGAGCAAAAAATTGTCTTTACCAACGGTTGCTTTGATATTATACATAGAGGGCATATCGATTATCTTTCCAAAGCTAAAGATTTGGGGAATAAGCTAGTTGTCGGTATCAATTCAGACAGTTCTGTGCGTAGCTTAAATAAAGGAAGTAACCGACCTATACAAGATGAATCTTCCAGAACATTATTGATGGCATCACTACATTTTGTTGACTTAGTGCTTACCTTTGAAGAATCAACACCAATAGAACTTATCAAAATAGTTCAACCGGATGTTCTTGTTAAAGGCAGTGATTATGCCATTCATGAAGTCGTTGGACATGAGATTGTTCAAAAATATGGTGGGGTAGTAAAAACCATTGATTATTTAGAAGGGTATTCTACTACAGCTATTGTCAATAAGGCTTGTCAATAACAAACAATTAACAATTATGAAGTTCATTAATTTTATTTTCATATCGTTATTAACCTTGGGATTTGGTGACCTACGAGGGCAGACTGAGCTTTCAAAAACTCTTCATAAGGCTAAAAACTTGTATGAAACTGAAGATTTTGAAGCAGCATTAGAATCTTATGGGCAAGCTTTAAAAGAAGATAAAACAAATTATGAAGCAGCAATGGGTTTCGCTGATAGCCAGCATAAGCTGAGTTTATTCATGGAGGCAATTACCTCCTACAATAAAGCACAAAAGCTTAAAGAAGATGATCCTAAGCTTTATTTTAACCGAGCTGCAGCAAGGATTTTTATTCAAGATTATAATCGAGCAATTAAAGATTTAAACAAGTCAATTAAGTTGGGAAACAATACTCCAGAGGTGTATTATTTTAGAGCATTTGCATATGCTGAAACTAATCGACATCGTAAAGCAATCAACGATTATGACAAGGCCATTGAGATTAAGCCGGATTATGCAGATGCCATATACAATAGAGGGGCTTCAAAAGCAGAAATGGGACATTACGAGGAAGGAATAGCAGATTTTGAAACTGCTATAGGAAAAGACAACAGTCTTACTAATGGGAAAATTAACCTTGCGCTAAGCCAATTAGGATTAAAAAATTATGAAGAAGCTATAAAAAGGTTAAGTGAAATCATAGAGTTAAGAGATGAGGACCTAGCAAAAGCTTATTTTTATCGTGCTGAAGCACAGTTTGAAATCAAAGAAAAAGAACAAGCATGTAACGATTGGAATAAAGCGGCAAATTTAGGATATGAACAAGCCATAGAGAATGCTTCAACCTATTGTAAAGAGAAGGGTAAAACTAAGAAAAAACGTATAAAAATTATTTTTTAAAAACTTATTTGTGGCCAAAATAAAAAAAGCTTTTTTCTGTCAGAACTGTGGCGCTCAATCACCAAGGTGGGAAGGAAAATGCCATTCTTGTGGTGAATGGAATACTTATGTTGAGGAAATTATCGATAGAGGTGATGCAAAAGATACCCACCCCATTTTTAAAAGTGGAAAATCTAAACCCATTGCAATTGAAGCTATCAACACAACAGGGGAAGTAAGGTATAAAACACCAGATGGAGAACTCAACAGGGTGTTAGGTGGTGGCATGGTTCCGGGTTCCTTGATTTTATTTGGCGGAGAACCTGGAATTGGGAAGTCTACTTTATTGCTACAACTTTCTCTTCAATGGAGTGGAATAAAAGTATTGTATATTTCAGGAGAAGAAAGTGAGCAGCAAATCAAGATGAGAGCTGACCGTATAGGGATTAATAACAGCAATTCTTACTTGCTTTCTGAAACTTCTATGCAGCATATTTTACAACATTTAGAACAAATAAATCCAGATGTTGTAATTGTCGATAGTATTCAAACTTTGCATACGGCCACAATAGATTCTTCAGCGGGTAGTATCTCTCAAATTAGGGAGTGTTCATCCGAGTTAATGCGATATGCTAAAGCAACTTCAACTCCAATTTTCCTAATTGGACACATCAACAAAGAAGGGAGTATTGCCGGACCAAAAGTACTGGAGCATATGGTAGATGTGGTTCTACAATTTGAAGGAGATAGGAATCATATGTATAGAATTCTTCGTTCTTCCAAGAATAGATTTGGGCCAACCAATGAGTTGGGGATTTATGAAATGGAAGGCAAAGGGTTGAGAGAAGTTAAAAACCCTTCTGAACTTTTACTTTCAAACAGAGAAGAACAACTTAGTGGTTCAGCAATTGCCAGCAGCATGGAAGGTCTTCGACCTATGTTAATAGAAATCCAATCCTTAGTAAGCTCTGCTGCTTATGGAACTCCTCAGAGATCAGCTACTGGGTTTGATTTGCGAAGATTAAATATGCTTTTAGCTGTTTTAGAAAAACGCTGTGGATTTCGCCTTACCTCTAAAGATGTTTTTTTAAATATCGCCGGTGGAATAAGAGTAGAAGACCCTGCTATTGATTTAGCTGTGGTTAGTGCCATTTTATCTTCCGGTGAAGATATCCCTATTCCATCTAAAATTTGCTTTGCTGCAGAAGTAGGCTTGTCGGGGGAAATTAGACCTGTTAATAAAATTGACCAAAGAATCCTAGAGGCTCAAAAACTAGGTTTTAATAAAATATTTCTTTCTAAGTATAACTTAAAGGGAGTAAATTTTACTGACTTTAAAATTAAAATTATCGCGGTAGGAAAAGTAGAAGAAGTGTATAATCAATTGTTTACCTAAGATGTGGCTAGCTCATCCCCCTAGAATTGTAAAGGATGTTCATCCTTCTATGTATTGGGAAATTCCTACTCAAAAAAGGGAAGTGTTTATCACTTTTGATGATGGCCCTACTCCAATAATCACAGATAAGGTTCTTGACTTACTTCAAAAATATCAAGCTAAGGCCACTTTCTTTTGTTTAGGAAAAAATGTAGCTCAAGCTCCCGATTTATTTAAAAGAATAAAAAGGGGAAACCACACCATTGGAAATCACACTTTTAATCACATCAATGGTTGGAAAGCTAATAGTGAAGATTATTTTAGAGAAGTTAAGCTAACTGAAGAAATTTTTACTTCTAAACTTTTTAGACCTCCTTATGGGAGAATGCGCCCCAAGCAAATAAAAACCATAAGTAAAGATTATTCTATCATCATGTGGTCGCATTTAAGCTTAGATTATGATAAAAAATACAGTAAGGAAGAATGTTTAAATTTAAGTATTAAAGATCTTAAAAAAGGTTCAATTATTGTTTTTCATGACAGCCAAAAAGCAAAAGATAGAATGCTTTTTGCCTTAGAAGGTTTTTTGCAATACTGCCAAGAAAAGAAGTGGAAATGCTCGGCCATTCAGCTTTAGTTAAGCCTCTTTAGAATCGGACAATAAATCTATGGCTTTCATTACTCGCTCTACCATTGTATCGCAATAAATCAAATTAAATTCGAAAATCTCTTCTGTAGAATACATTTTCTTAATGTCATTTTGAAGCATGTTTTTCGCACGATTTAATCTTACTTTAACGTTGTTTTCTGAAATTCCCAAAGCCTCAGAAGTATCCTGCACATTCATGCCATTAAGCTCTCTTAAAGTAAATACATTTCTATACTTTTCTGGCAAATGTAGTATAGTATCCTCCAAAACATGTTTTAACTCTATATTATGAATTGTCCTATTGGCATCTGATTGCGAATCTTTTTGCATGGGAATACTTTTATTTTCTTCAAATTCATTGACATATTTTTTATGCTTATAGCTCGAACGTTGCGTTTTGTGATAACATTGGTTTAGCATAATCCTTACAATCCATGTTTTAAAAGAAGAGCGGCCTTCAAAGCTTTTCAAATTAACATAAACATTAATGTAAGTTTCTTGCATTAAGTCCTCTACATCTGAATGATTAAAACCATAAGATTTTCCAACTTTATATAAATAACCGTTATACCTTCGAATAATTATTCTATAGAGCCACTTTTCTCCTTTAAGAACCCTTGAAATAATCTCTAAATCTTCTAGCTTTTCATATGCCTTGGAATCCATATCCTTTAATTTTAAATAAACAGCAACTCTAAAAACAAAACGAGTCAATATATAAACAAAGTGAGGAATGAAAGAGTTCATATTGCCCTATACATTCCTCCTCCGTTTATATTAATTTATTTATCTAGTATAATTTTCCCTTTCATGGTTGGATGAATGCTACAGATATAATTTATATCTTCATTTATTACTGTTTTCCATTCTTCTCCAATGGCAATTAATTCTGAACCCCAAGAATCATCAGGCTGTGCTGTAATGTCATGAACAACAATACCATCATTATACCAAATCACGGTATCCCCTTTGTGAATATGTAATTCACTGGGATTAAATTGCATGTCCTTAATAAAAACTTCAAAGGTTGTAGCATGGGATTCAACTGACTTTTTTTCTGAAGAACCACAAGCCACTAAAAAGGGAAAATAATTCCAAGTAAAATAAAATTTTTTATTGTTTTTTCCATGACTCTTCTATTTAAGTCCCGCTTGAGCTTGTTTGGCCATTTCTAGATGTGCATCTAACAAGGGAGTAACTTTTACTAATAAGGCTTTCAACTCTTTATTAGTAGATTGAGGAATCAACACATTCTTTACTGTTGAAATCACTGCCTCATGATAGGAAACTTCATTGTCGATATAAGCTTTATCAAACGCTTTCCCCTTTTTACTATTTAAGTTAGCAGTCATCTCTTTAGAACCTTGAAGTAATTCCTGAGTTACAGCATTGTCTTTAGGAGTTACCCCCAATTTATTTGCCAAATCAACAGCTTGTTGTATGATGCTATTATGATCATCTATCATCGCTTGAGCAAATTTCTTTACTGCTGGAGTAGATGATTTTTTTAAAGCAATTTTACCGTAATCTACATCAATAGAGTTTGCTGTTACCGCAATAGATGCAATTTCCGGATCGGTTAAATCCTGTGCTGAAACAGAAAAAGTCATAAAAGTGGTAGTAAAGATAGCTATCGCTATCCATTGGATTGTTTTATTTAAAGTACTCATAGTATTTAATTTTAAATGAATAATAAGTGTTCATCTATATAGAGTACTTCAACAAACAAAAGGTTACAAAAAAGTTAAATTATTTTTTTAGCTATACTTCTTTTAGAAATTATTATAGGAGGAGTTTTTATTTTTAATAATTTATTTTAAAGCATTTCTCACTGCTTGTATAAATGCTTCTTGTCTTTGAGACAACTCTTTAGAGCCAGCCTCAGGCCATGCAGCTATCTGGGTAACAATTAAATTTTCTTGAGGATTTATATAAAGCATTTGACCAAAAATACCATGTGCTGCATAACTTCCATCGGGATTACACCACCAAAGATATCCATATCCTCCTCCTTGATCATTGACTTCAAATAAAGGAGAAGTTGCATCTTTTAACCATTCTTCAGCTACTATACTTTCCCCTTCAATATTTCCATGATTTAGCATTAAGCTCCCCAAACGAGAAAAATCCCTTAAGCTAGCAGATAGCCCACTTCCCCCTATGTTTAAGTTACTGCATTCATCAGCCAGCCAATAAGCGCAGCTTTGCATTCCCATAGGTTTCCATATCTTTTCTGAAAGATAGTCTGATAAGCTTTTACCTGTTGCTTTTTGAATTAAAATCCCCACTAAATCCGTTTCACCAGTACTGTAGTTCCATTTTTTCCCAGCCGGATGAATTGACTTCAACTCTTTCATATAGGTGATAATATGGGGTTCTTTTCCTTCACAAGCACGTTGATACATTTGTGCTACATCAGAATTAGCATCTGTATAATCCTCATTCCATGCAATTCCAGAAGTCATGCTTAACAGTTGGCGAACCGTTACTTTTCCATAATCATTATCCTTAAATTCAGAAATGTAGTTTTCTAAGGGATCCTCCAAACTGTGAATGTATCCTTCTTTTAGAGCTACTCCTACCAATAAAGAAGAAATAGATTTAGCAACAGAATATGATGTCCAAAGTGTTTGAGAATTCACATCTTGACCATAAGCTTCTAATTGAATGACATTGTCTTGAATGACCATTAATCCAGCAATATGATTCTTTTCCATGTAAGAAGCTAGGTTTGTATTATCTTCCCACTGGGGCTTTATGTTGGGTTTTTGTTCGTAGGAATAACTCTGTTCGCCTTTTTCTATCACAATGCTAGGATAAATGCTTTGCATCATAGAAAATCTTCTTTCTTTTTCTTCTTGAGACCAAAATAAAAGACTTTCTAATTTTTGCCCCATAGTTTCTCCAGGTATATTTTCTGGTAAATCTCGTTCATCTTCAAGCAGTATGGTTGGGCAAACAGTATTTTGCTGTGCAACTAAAAATTGAGTGGCAGAAATAAGTACACCTAAAATTAAGGTAGAAACTCTTGGAAACATAATGTCTGTTTTTTTATAAAACTTTAAATTTAATGTTTATCATTTTAAAAATAAACCTACCATACTTATATATATTAAAAATATTATTTTATTATCTTTATTATCTGCTACGTCAACGTTTATAATTTTTGCTTGTAGAGCTGTTGTATCTTCTAAAAAATCAGATGCAGAGAATTTATATAATCCTACATATTTATATAGAGTATATTTTTGGTTTTCTATTAAATCCGTATTTTTTATAAAAACACAACGAATTCAATCCTTAAGTTTGTAAGATGAAAGTGCTTATTGTAGAAGATGATCCCATATTAAATCAAAACATTAGCGATGCATTAAAAGCTGAAGGGTATTTCCCAGAAAGTGTTTTTGATGGTTTACTGGCAGAAAAAATTTTAAAACAATCCACTTTTGATTGTATTATATTAGATATCAATTTACCTGGAAAAACAGGTTTAGATCTCTGTAAAAGCTTTAGAACTTATAATACTGAAACGCCAATTTTAATGCTCACAGCCTTTAGTGAGCTCGAAGATAAAATCAAGGGTTTTGATAGTGGCGCTGATGATTACCTAACCAAACCTTTTTTTATGAGGGAGTTAGTTTTAAGGCTTAAATCTCTTATCAACAGGAGTGTATCAAGCCAAAGTCCTCAGAAAGATAAGAACATTACAGCATTAGATATTGTCATCAAGCCTGCACAAAAAACTGTATTTAGAGCAGGGAAAGAAATTGCATTAACTCCTAGAGAGTATCAAATTCTATTAAAACTTTGCGAAAATCAAGGAGAGATAATATCAAAGAAAGAATTAATCAAGGAAATATGGGGAAACTCTTTTGAAACAAACACCAATATGATAGAGGTTTATATTAACTTTTTAAGAAATAAAGTTGATCGCCCCTTTGATAAAAATAGCATTAAAACTAAAGTAGGTTATGGCTATTATATGGATACAGAATGAAGATAAGAAATGAAATATTGCTCTATTTTTCAATTACTGTAATTGCACTTTCAGCGATTTCACTCATCATCATATATATTGTTTTCTCAGAATATAGAGAAGAAGAGTTTCAACAACAACAGTATGAAAAAATAAAATATACCATAGGTTTAGTTACTGAATTTAAAGCTATGAGCGAAGAATTAGCTTTAATGCTAGATGCTCAAGATATACATGATTTTTACGATGAAAAGCTGTTAATTTACGACGGACATAAAGATCTTGTTTTTTCCAGCTTAGATTCTTTAGCAATTCTTCAAACCACTAAGGTATTAGGTCAACTTTCTCCTTCTAATCGATGGGTAGAAACTAAAGAGGGAGATTATGATTTAGTAGGAATTTATTATGAAAAAAACAATACTTCTTATTATGCTATTAGCAAGGCTTATGATGCTTTTGGTTATTCTAAGCTTTACTTTTTAAGAAATGTTCTTATTGTTATTTTTAGTGCTATTTCAGTTATTGTAATTTTTATTTCTCTTTACCTTTCTAAGGTAATTTCTAAACCCATTACAGATTTGGCAGAAAAATTACAACGCTATAATCTTGTTACACAACAATCAGACTTATTAGAAGCTAACACTTCTTCTTATGAAATCCAACATCTTACCCAGCGATTTAATGATTTATTAAAAAGGACAAGAGAAGCTTTTGCTTTTCAAAAAAATGCTATTCAGCATATTTCTCATGAACTAAAAACCCCTGTTGCAGTTTTAGTTTCAGAATTAGAAAAGTTAAAAACCTATACGGATGTAGAAAAAATACACCAGGAATTAGAAGTTCAAATCAATCAAGCCAAGTCTTTGGGAGAAATTATCTCTGTTTTTTTAAAAATTTCTAAATTAGAAGCTGGACAACCCATAGAAGTAGCCAATCTTAGGATTGATGATTTGTTATTCGATAGCATTGAAGAGTTAAAAGGTATTTATCCCCACTTTTCTTTTGAAGTAAATTATTTCCCAGACGACTTTGAAGATTCTACCCTAGTTATTAATGCAAGCAAAACACTTGTTAAACAAGCATTTTTAAACCTATTATTAAATGCTATTCATTATAGCAATGATGATAAAGCAGAAATTAAAATTAATTGTAGCTTAAAAAACACACTACTCATTACTATACGAAACAACGGGGAAATAGTAAGTGAAGAGGAGCAAGGGAAATTATTTGAGCATGCTTTTAGAGGCAAAAATAGCAAGGGGAAAACAGGCTTTGGTTTAGGACTTGTTTTGGCTAAAAAAATATTTGAATTCTATAATGGAGAAATAAGCTATAGAAGTTCTACACAAAATAGCAATATTTTTGAAGTCCATTTTAAAACTAAAAGCTAGTATTTTAAATGGTTTTAAGGCAAAATTAATTCACTTTAAGGTGTTTTTAAGTTTGCTCTAAGGACATTTGACCCTCATTTAAGTCATAAGTTAGTTTATGAGGTGTATTAAATACCTGCTGATTATAATTTTTTTATCTCCTTTTGCTCTTTTTGCTCAAGACACCTTATTTTTAAGTCGAGAGGCGTCTGAGGCATTATTCTTAAAAGAAAATATACAGTTACTTGCCGAAAAGTTAGAGATTTCACATGCAGAAGCTAAACTCATTCAAGCCAAGTTATGGCCAAATCCCACTTTAGAAATTGATGAGGTAAACTTATGGACAAATAACCAACTCCAAGATACTTTAGAAGGGTTTAATGGTGGAAACTTTGGCAAGAACCAACAAGTTGCTATAGCTGTGGAACAATTAATATATACAGCTAGGAAACGCAAAAAATTAGTAGCTATTGAAGAAATATCTTTAGAACAATCCAAAGAGTATTTTGAAGATGTATTAAGAATCTTAAAAATAGAGTTTAGAAAGCAACTAACAGAGTTTCAGTTTCTTCAACAACTTAAAGAAGTTTATGGAGCTCAGTTTAATTCCATTCAAACCTTGAGTAAAGCTTATAAAAACCAATTGGAACAGGGGAATATTGGTAAAGGAGAATACATTCGATTAAAAGCATCAGAGCTAGAAATTTCCAAAAACTTAAACGATCTCAACAATGCTATAAACAAATCGGAAAGTGAATTAAAAATTCTCATGCATCTGCCTGCCAATACTATTTTGAAGATTCAAAACGAAGGGTATAAAAAGGATGTCAACTCCCTTCATGATGTTTCACTCAACCAGCTTATAGACTCTGCAAAAGAAAATAGGCCTGATTTTAAAATCGCTGCTTTGGAGGAAAGTTATTACAACAGCTTATTAAGATATGAAAAAGCTAAAAGAGTTCCCGATCTTTCTTTAAAAGCTGGATATGATAGAGGTGGTGGTATTATGTATGACTTTGTAGGTTTTGGCTTGAGCATTGACCTTCCCTTTTTTGATAGAAATCAAGGAAATATCCAATCGGCAAGGGTTGGGATAGAGCAAGCAGAACTTAAGTTTAAAGAAAAGGAATTAAGAGTGGAGAATGAAATTGTATTGGCCTACAAAAATCTTCATGCTGCTATTACCTTTTTTGAACAAATTGATTCTAACTATGAAGAAACCATCGATGAGCTTTTGGTGAGTTATACTAAAAATTTTAGTAATCGGAATATCAACATTGTAGAATACCTCGATTTTCTAGACGCTTACCTTGAAAACAAAAAAATTATTCTAGAAGCCATACTCGAAGTAAACGTAAAAGCAGAAGAACTTAATTTTTCGGTTGGTAGTGATATTGTTCAATAAAAAAGGAACATAGAATTAAAAAATAAATGATTATGAAAAAAATACCCCATATAATTCAGCTTGGCATAATAGTACTTTTTATAAGCAGCTGCGATGCTCCTATTCATGAGGAAATAGCTTTTGGGGAACCTTACTGTTTGAATGAAGATTTTAAAAATGAAATTGAATTAGCTACTGCTTTAGTAGAGGAAGTAAAAGAAGGAATTCATTTAACTGCATCTGTTGAAGCTAATCCCGATAAAGTACTTAAATATGTTAGCCTTATTGATGGAATTATTTCTAAGGTTTACTTCTCCTTGGGTGATCAAGTTACAAAAGGGCAAACCCTAGCAGAGTTGAGCAGTGTTGAACTAAGTAACTGGAATTCTACTTTAAGCAACATCAACAACGAAATAAAAGTTGCAGAGCAGAAATTAAAATCTGTTCAATCCATGTATGAGGATGGAATTGCTTCTCAAAAAGATTTATTAGAAGCAGAAAGTAAATTAGCTATCCTCAAATCAGAAAAGCAAAATATTGAAAACAATTTAAAGCTTTATAGTGCTAGTTCAACAAAAGGAGTTTTTAAAATCAAAGCTCCAAGTAGTGGAGTTATCACTGAAAAATCCATTTCATCCGGCACACAAATATCAACCGACTCTGAACCTTTATTTACCATTTCAGGCTTAGATGAAGTTTGGATTATGGTAGACATATATGCAACTGACGTACAGCATATTAAAATAGGAATGCATGCTAATATGACCACTATTTCCTATCCGGACACCATTTTTGAAGGAAAAATTCAAGCCATTTCACAAATCCTAGATACAGAATCTAAAGTGCTAAAAGCAAGAATTGTACTGCCCAATCCAGAGTTAAAATTAAAACCTGGAATGTTGGTAGATGTTATTGCTTTAAAAAATCAAAGCATCAAAGCCATAGGTGTTCCAACTGAATCTTTGGTTTTTGACGATAATCAAGATTATTTAGTGGTCTACAAAAGCGATTGTGAAATAGAAAATAGGAAAATCGAAATATTGACCAAAAGCAACGGCACTACTTTTATTAAATCAGGCATATCCGAAAATGAACAAGTAGTTTCAAAAAACCAATTACTAGTGTATGAACAAATTAAAAATCATAGCAAATGAAGAAGCTGGTAGAAGGGATTGTTGCCTTTTCATTAAAAAATTCCATCATTGTATTTTTCTTTACAGTACTTCTTTTAGTTGCTGGAGTAGTAAGTTATATTCATACGCCTATTGAAGCTTTCCCAGATGTAACCAATACACAAGCTAGAATCATTACTCAATGGCCAGGAAGAAGTGCCGAGGAGGTTGAGAAGTTTGTTACCCTGCCCATTATGAAGGAAATGAACACCATTCCTAAAAAATCAGAAGTACGCTCTATTTCCCTTTTCGGACTTTCCGTTGTTTCTGTGATTTTTGAAGATGATGTAGAAGATTTCTTTGCACAACAATATGCTGCCAATCGATTGCAATCTGTTGATTTACCCAAAGGAGCAGATGCAGAAATTGAACCACCTTCTGGTGCTACCGGTGAAATTTTTAGATATGTTTTAAAAAGTAGTCGCCCCATTAAAGAACTCACTGCCATTCACGATTGGGTCGTAGAGAGAGAGCTCGTTTCTGTCCCTGGAATTGCTGATGTAGTAAGTTTTGGTGGGGAGGAAAAGATTTATGAAATAAAAATTAATCCCACAGAATTAGCCAACTATGACCTTTCTCCTCTGGATGTTTTTGAAGCTGTATCTAAAAGTAATATTAATGTGGGTGGGGATGTAATTGAAAGAGGAAGTCAAGCTTATGTCGTTCGGGGGGTAGGTTTATTAGATAAAATAGAAGATATTGAAAACATTCTCATTGAAGTAAAAGGAAATACTCCTATTTTAGTAAAGCATGTAGCTCATGTAGAAGTATCCTCCAAACCTCGTTTAGGGGTAGTTGGACTTCAAAATGATGAAGATGTAGTTCAGGGAATTGTAGTTATGTTAAGAGGAGAAAATCCTGCCGAAGTAATTGCCAACTTAAAAGAGAAAATTGAGGAACTCAATGAGCGAATTCTTCCTAAAGATGTTCAAATTGAGCCTTTCCTCGACCGAACACAGCTTGTTGATGCCACAGTAAGTACCGTTTCAAAAAACTTAATTGAAGGGATTTTATTGGTCTCCATAATTGTTTTTATATTCCTTTTTAACTGGAGAACAACTGTTATCGTTGCTTCTGTCATTCCGTTATCTTTCCTTTTTGCCATTATCATGCTTAGAATTCAAGGGTTACCAGCCAATCTTATTTCAATGGGTTCTTTGGATTTCGGGTTATTATTAGAAGGTACTTTAGTTATTGTAGAAGCTGTCTTTGTAGGCATGGAGAAAAAAGCACGGCAACTTGGAATGGAGCGTTTTAACCGTATGGGGAAAATGGGTTTAATCAAAAAATCCACCTCTTCTGTAGCAACGTATATTGTTTTCGCACAATTAATTCTTATTGTAGCCTTGCTCCCTATTTTTTCTTTTCAAAAAGTTGAGGGTAAAATGTTTTCGCCCCTTGCATTTACTTTAGCTTATGCTCTTTTAGGTTCATTACTATTAAGTATAACCTATGTGCCTGCACTTTGCAAAGTTCTATTAACGGGGAATATTGCAGAGCGGAAAAACAGGATTTCAAGTTTTTTTACGGGCAATCTTTTTAAGCTATTTTTATGGACAAATAAAAGAAGGAAAGGAACTGTTGTTTTCTTTATAATACTACTTACTGCTTGTGGGATACGTTTTGCCTTTTATGGAACAGAGTTTATTCCTAAACTAAATGAAGGTGCTGTCTATGTCAGAGCTACCCTGCCTAACAGTATTAATTTAGGAGAATCCATTCGATTGGCTAAAGAAATGAAGACTAAAATACGGCAGTTTGAAGAAGTGAAATTTGTCTTAAATCAAGTGGGAAGACCGAATGATGGTACAGATCCTACTGGGTTTTTTAACATAGAATTTCACATTGAGCTTTTCCCGGAAAAAGAATGGAAAAGAAAAGTATCTAAAGATGAACTAACCGAAGAAATTCGACAAAGCCTTCAAACCTATCCAGGAATATCCTTTGGTTTCTCTCAACCCATTCAAGATAATGTAGAAGAATATGTCTCTGGAGTAAAAAGCCCTTTGGTTATTAAAATATATGGAGAAGACTTATTTGAAATGGAAGATTACGCCGATCAAGTTGCCAATGCCATTCGAGAAGTAAAAGGAATTGAAGATTTAAATGTTTTTAAAAATATTGGTTTACCTGAATTGAGAATACAATTGCACGATAATAAAATGGCTCGATATGGAGTGGACATTGCCGATGCCCAAGCCGTTGTTGAAATGGCTATTGGTGGTGCTGCAGCAACCTCTTTTTATGAAAATGAAAGGATTTTTGACGTGCGCCTTCGATTTGCAAAACAGTACAGAGATAATGAAGAAAAGATTGGAGACATTTGGATTCCTACACGTTTGGGTCAAAAAATTCCATTAAAAGAAATATCCACTATTAGTTTTATTACGGGTCCTACCTTTATTTATCGAGAAGGAAGCAGTAGATACATTGCAGTTGGGTTTAACATTGAAGGCAGGGACTTGGGTAGCACCATTGCTGAAGCCAAAGAAAAAGTTGCCGAAAAGGTAAGCCTCCCTGCTAAATATAAAATCAAATGGACTGGCGAATTTGAGAGCAAAGAAAGAGCCACAAAACAATTAGCAGTTATTGTACCCATTGTATTGCTGCTTATCTTATTCTTACTTTATTTTAATTTCGCCAGCTTAAAAGATACTTTAATTGCTGCCAGTACAATACCTTATGCATTCATTGGCGGATTTATCTCTCTTTGGATAACAGGTACTACTTTTGGTATATCTGCTGGGATTGGTTTTATTATTCTTTTTGGAGTAAATACCATCAACAGTATTATTTTAATTGCTGTGATTAAAGAAAACATTAGAAAAGGAGAATTAAAAAAATCAATCTCCAATGGAGTACACAGCCGAATTCGCCCCATTATAATGATCGCCCTTATGGGGTCTATGGGTTTATTACCAGCTGCACTTTCTAGCGGTATGGGCTCTGAAATTCAAAAGCCTTTAGCAATTATGATTGTAGGTGGCTTGCCAATTTGTATGTTGCTATCCCTAACTGTTTTGCCACAAGTATTCTACTTTTCCTATAAAAAAGAAGGGAAAAGGAAACAATTACAAATTGAAAATTAATTGACCTGTGC
>CAZKFN010000006.1:0-6236 GCA_964552035.1 uncultured Flavobacteriales bacterium | reverse complement strand
CCGGCTGAGGTTTTTTCATTTGGAGAAATTAACCTCAACGCCCCTGACTGATCTTCTGCCATAAGAACCATGCCTTCAGATAAAACGCCCATCATTTTTCTTGGAGCTAAATTAGCTACAACTTGAACTTGTACACCTATTAAATCCTCTCCTTGATAATGTTTGGCTATACCTGATAAAATTGTTCTTTTATGATCGCCTAAATCAATTGTTAATTTTAACATTTTATTGCTTTTAGGCATAGCTTCTACTTCAACAATGGTCCCTATTCTAATGTCCAACTTCATAAAATCATCAAAATTTATGGTTTCTTTAATTGGCGCAACCTTAATTTCTTCTTCATTTATCCTCTCCATATTTTCTGTTTCTTTAGATTTCTCTTTTAACTTTTCGATTTGTTTTTGAATTTCCTCATTCTCTATTTTTGTAAATAGATGTTCAGCTTTATTCAGAAGGCTTCCATCTTTTACAATATTTATTTCTCCTAAACGACTCCATGAAGTATCTGTAATTCCCAGCATTTTAGCTAATTTCTCAGAACTATCTGGTAAAAAAGGTTGTAAAGCAATACAAGCATTAGCCGCCATTTGTATGCTTATATTTAATATACTTGCGACTTGTTCTTTATCCGTTTTAATCAACTTCCATGGTTCTGTATCTGCTAAAAATTTATTGCCAATTCTAGCAATAGACATGGCTTCTGCTAAGGCATCTCTAAAGTGCTTACCTTCTAATTTCTCTGTTAATTTTTCAATGTGCACTTTCATTTCCTCAATTTGAGATTGATATTCTGGTAGGAATTCGTTTAAAGTAGGAACTATTCCGTCAAAATATTTATTGACCAATACTATAGCTCGATTGATAAAGTTGCCATAAATCCCCACCAATTCACTGTTGTTTTTGGTTTGAAAATCATCCCAAGTAAATTCACTGTCTTTGGTTTCTGGTGCTACAGAAGTTAGTACATACCTTAATACATCATTTTTATGGGGTAAGTCTTCCATAAATTCATGCAACCAAACTGCCCAGTTTCTAGAAGTTGATAGTTTTTGACCTTCTAAATTTAAAAATTCATTCGCTGGCACATCCACAGGTAAATTATATCCCCCGTGATTCTTTAAAAGGATAGGAAAAATGATACAGTGAAAAACGATGTTGTCCTTTCCTATAAAATGAACTATGTTACTGTCTTTATTTTGCCAATAATCTCTCCAATCTTCACCATTTTCTTCTGCCCAAACTTTAGTAGCAGATATATATCCAATAGGAGCGTCTAACCAAACATATAATACTTTTCCTTCTGCACCTTCTAAAGGAACCTCAACTCCCCAGTTTAAGTCTCTAGTCATAGCCCTTGACTGAAGTCCACCGTCTATCCACGACTTGCATTGCCCTATAACGTTACGTCTCCAATTTCGAGGTTCATGTTGTTTTTCCCCATTCAAAATTCCTTCTTCAATCCACTTTTTAATCCAAGTTTCTTCTTTTTGCATGGGTAGATACCAATGCTTAGTTTCCTTTAATATAGGGGTTTTGCCACTTAAAGTAGAAATTGGTTTAATCAATTCCTCTGGACTAAGAGAGCTTCCACAACTTTCACATTGATCCCCATAAGCTCCTTCATGTCCACATTTCGGACATTTACCTGTAATATATCTATCGGCTAAAAATTGTTGAAATTCTTCATCATAATATTGTTGAGTAGTCTTTTCTTCAAAAACTCCTTTTTTCTCTAGCTCTATGAAAAACTCTTGAGCTGTTTCATGATGTAAAGAAGTAGAGGTTCTATAAAATAAATCAAAAGAAATTCCAAAATCCTCAAAGGCCTTTTTATTCAAATTGTGGTATTCATCCACTATTTGTTGTGGACTTTTCCCCTCTTTTTTTGCACGTAAAGTAATGGCCGCACCATGCTCATCAGAACCACAAATAAAAACTACTTTTTCCTTTTTTAAACGTAAAAAGCGACAATAAATATCTGCAGGCAAATATGCTCCTGCAAGGTGCCCAATATGAAATGGCCCATAGGCATAAGGTAAGGCTGAAGTTACTAAATATCTTTTTTGTGATTTTTTGTCCATAAATAATCTTTTTTCAAGGATTCAAAGATAAGCAGAGTATTTTAAGCTATATGCAGACACTTTCCTCAATTACCACCAATTTATATTTATTTATTATTCACTACTTGTCTTAACTTTCTAGCTTGACTTCTTTTTATAAATACATTCGCAAAAATTGCAGATAAAACAATAGAAGTTCCAATATAAAAACCTGAAGAAAGCTGTTCATCTTCTCCAAAAATAATAAGTGCAAGGAGAATCCCATAAATTGGCTCCAGATTAATAGCTAGGCTAACCGTAAAAGGTTTCAATTCTTTCATGACCTCGACACTTGCAATAAAGGCAAAAGCAGTACAAATAGTGCCTAAAATCAACAAGTAAACCCAATTCGATGCCCCAAGGTCAAAGTGAATTTTACTTTGTCCTCCGCTTAACAAAAAATATAGAGTTATTGCTACTAAACCTCCACTTAATTCATAAAAGGTAATCCGTGAAGGAGGATGCTTTTCAACTAATTTACCATTGATAACCGTAAACAAAGAAGCTAAAAAGGCAGCAGCAATTCCCAAATAAAATCCAAAATTATTTTTAGCTTCAAATTTTAAAATAAAATACAATCCTAATATTACTATAAATCCCAACAAAAGTTCATAAGCTTTAAATCTTCTTTTAAAAAATATAGGTTCTAGAACGGCTGTAAATAAAGAAGAAGCTGATAAAGCTGCCAGAGCTATAGACACATTTGCCTGATGAATAGATTCAAAAAACAATATCCAATGTGTAGCAATAATAAGTCCTGTTAAAGTAGTATGAAATAAGCCCCTACGACTAATTCTTATACTTTTTTTGCTAAGAAAGAAATATATTCCTATAGAAATAGTGGCAATCAACATTCTATGCCATACCAATTCTTCAGCAGGAATAGTAATTAGTTTACCTAAAATTCCTGTAAATCCGAAAACTAATACTACTATATTAAGTAGGATAAGGTTTCTATAAGTAGATGGTGATTTTCCCAAGGGTTTACGATTAACAAATACCAGATGCTAAACACCGCTTAAAAGTAGTTTAGGAGACCTTTAAAATGTATTTAAGTTTTAGAAGGCTTTTACTCCTTTTTAGTATCAAAAAGGTTTTTATTTTTTCTTCGTTCTCCTTTATCGCTACCTCCTCCACCTGATGGCCGAACTCTAGATCCACTAAATCTTCTTTTAGTATTAAACTCTTTATTTGCTTTCTCTCTACTATTCTGTTTTTTCTTTCTACTAAAGTACCCTGTCTTTTCTTTCTTCTCTTTATCTAAAGCACTTTTGGCCCTACCTTGAAACGGATTTGCCGTACTAAACATTCTAGGGTTTCTATATTTACCTGTTGGAGCATTAACATGTGCAGACTTTTTTGTCGTATGCAAATGTCCACCATTATTGACATTACATGAAGTTAAAAAAAAAACAAAAACTAATAAGACAATCAAATGATTCTTCAAAACCTTTAACTTTATTTGGTAGACGAAATTACAAAAGACATTTAAAGAAAGAAAATTAATCACTAAGTACTAAAAGAGGAACCTCAGTTCTGAAAGACAATTGATTAGTTATAGATTGAGTGAAAATTCTTTCAAAAAGTGTGTGTTTTTTAGAAACCATTACAAAAAGGTCAGGCTTTTTATGATTTATAAAACCACTTAAGCCATCAATTATATCCTCATTATTACTAAAGTGAAAAGAGATTGAAACATCATGTGCCATTATTTTGATATTTTCCATAGCTTCTTTTCTATATTGATCATCTTCAGATTCTCCTTCTTTTACGATGTTGACAAATTCAATAGGAGAATTACAAACCTTAGCAATTTCAAAAAGAGGGCGAATTACTTTTTTTGAAGGTATGGGATTCAAGTCAACAGCAAAGGCGATTTTATTAAATCTCCTTTCTTGTGCATTAATTGCATTCTCAGGAACTGCTAATACCGGGCATACGGATGAACGAATTACCCCCATTGTACTACTACCCATAAATACTTCAGCAATAGCACTCCTACCTTTAGCACCCATGACTATCAAGTCACTGTGGTATTTTTTCACCAACTGTGGAATTAAAGATATAAAATTACCCGGTCTACTATCAACGATAATATTTAAGTTTTGATACTGAGGATCTTTTAAAATCCTTTCCTTTATAGCATTTAAGTCATTAATTGAGTCTTCTGCTAACCTATCCATAACGGATACCATCATACTGCTTCGAGAACTTGTTATTTGGTAGCCGTTAAAAAGTGTTAACCTTGCATTAAACAAGCGTGCTAATTCTAGAGCATAACCTAAAGCATGCTCTGAATTAGCAGAGAAGTCAGTTAAATATAATATGTTTTTCATTCCTATTTACCTATGGATTAATTAGGTCTATAAAATTCCGAATATTTTTGACTCAAAACAATAAAAAAGTACTTTAACTATTCAACTAAAAGTTTAAAGCCTTTCCCGTGACTGTTAATAATTTGGATGTCATCATCCTCTTTAAAGAGTTTTCTCAATTTAGTAATGTAAACATCCATTGATCGGGAGTTAAAATAATTATCATCACCCCAAACCATTTTTAAGGTGTCATTTCTATCAACCACCTGGCCTTCATACATACACAGCAGCCTCAACAATTCATTTTCCTTAGAAGTAAGTTTTCTTTCCTCTCCGTTTCTTTCTATAATTCTCTTTTCGGGGAAGAAGTTGTAATCTTTGATTTTAAACTCTTTCTTACGTCTTAAATCTTCATGCAAATTATCAACTCGCCTCATTAAAGCTTCAATTCGCATTTGTAATACTTCCATACTAAAGGGTTTGGTTATGTAATCATCTGCTCCAGATTTAAACCCTTCTTTAATATCCTCTTCCATGGATTTAGCAGTTAAGAAAATAATTGGAGTAGACCCCTTTAATTCTCTTATTTCACGAGCTAAAGTAAATCCATCTTTTTTTGGCATCATTACGTCCAATAAACAAAGGTTATATTCTCTCTCAATGAAACTTTTAAAACCTTCTTCTCCATCTCGTTTTAAAGTCACGCTATATCCTTTTGCACTTAGATAATCACTTAAAAGATTCCCTAAGTTTTCATCATCTTCAACTACTAAAATCTTTATTTTCTCTTTCTCCATTTTTTAATATTTTAATTATTATTGTTGTTCCTTGTCCTTTTATACTATTTAAACGAATTTCTCCGTTATGCAATTCTACTACCCTTTTTACATAATTCAATCCTAACCCAAACCCTTTAACATTATGTATGTTTCCTGTTGGAACTCTATAGAATTTATCAAAAACCTTTTTTTGATCTTCTTTTGAAATGCCGATACCATTATCGCTAATAGATACCACAAAATAGTCATCTTCATCCCAGCTTTTTACTTCTATCACTGGTTCATCAGAAGAATATTTATTAGCATTGTCCAACAAATTGAAAATAACATTAGAGAAGTGAACTTTGTTCAACTCTATGAAATCTTCTTTTGCATCTAACCTTACAATTAGCTTGCCAGATTTTTTACTCAATTGAATTTCAAAACTCTTGGTAACCTCTTTGATGATGGAATTAGCAAGCATTCTTTCTTTTGGC
Source organism: uncultured Flavobacteriales bacterium (assembly GCA_964552035.1). GTDB lineage: Bacteria > Bacteroidota > Bacteroidia > Flavobacteriales_E > Vicingaceae > CAZKFN01. Next base: position 567 of record CAZKFN010000006.1, on the reverse strand, counting down.
ATATTGACCTTAACGGAATCCCATACAGAACTTTTTAACACACTATCTACCAACACCGACAGGCGTTTGTTTTCATCGCCAATCATTCCAATATAACGTTCCTTTCGTTTGTTATCAAGCTGAATACTTTCATCGCCTAATGCCTCACAAGCCAAAGAAATGGTAGAAATAGGGGTTTTTAATTCATGAGTCATGTTGTTGATAAAATCATTTTTAATTTGAGAGAGTTGCTTTTGTTTAAAAATTGTAGATATAGAACTGTAAAATAACAATATTAGTATAAGAATAAGAAGAAAAGATAGCACCAATATTTTCCAAATGTTTTGCAGCATATAATTATCATGCTCTGGAAAATAAAGTAAAATCTCATCACTTTTTATATAATAATTATTAGGCAGAAGGCTTAATCGATATGGGGTTGACATTATATCATCCTGAATAGCTGGATTCTTATTAAAGCTTAATCTTTGGGTTTCAGCATCAAAAATATCTAATATATAGGACGTGTTAATACCTGCTTTTCTAAGCTCTTTATCAAATATTGATTTTATATCTGCCTCAGACACT
>CAZKFN010000005.1:0-50640 GCA_964552035.1 uncultured Flavobacteriales bacterium | reverse complement strand
AAAAGCCCTTACAATTTGTAAGGGCTTTTTTATGGAATAACCATGCTATAACTCAAATTTAATACCCTGAGCTAAGGGCAAGTCAGTACCAAAATTAATGGTATTGGTTTGTCTTCTCATATAAATTTTCCAAGCATCTGAACCCGACTCTCTACCGCCACCAGTTTCTTTTTCACCACCAAAAGCACCGCCAATTTCAGCCCCTGAAGTCCCTATATTAATGTTGGCAATTCCACAATCAGAACCCTCAGCAGATAGAAAACGCTCCATATCCCTCATGTTTGTTGTCATCATAGCAGAAGATAAACCTTGAACTACTCCATTTTGTAAAGCTATAGCTTCATCTAATTCTTTGTATTTCATAACGTACAATAGAGGAGCAAAGGTTTCATTTTGTACAATTTCCCATTCGTTTTTAACTTCCGCAATGGCAGGTTTTACATAACAACCCGATTCATATCCTTCCCCTTCTAAAACACCACCAGCAACCAACATCTTGCCTCCTTGTTTTTTCACTTCATCTAAGGCATTTAAATAGCCGTTTACAGCTTCTTTGTCAATCAATGGACCAACATGATTCTTTTCATCTAGGGGGTTGCCAATTTTGATTTGTTGATATGCTCCAACCAGCTGGTCTACCACCTTGTCGTAAATGCTTTCGTGGATAATTAATCTTCTTGTGCTGGTACACCTTTGTCCACATGTACCCACTGCAGCAAATACCAAAGCAGGTATGGAAGCTTTTAAATCGGTTGACTCGGTTAAGATAACGGCATTATTTCCACCAAGTTCTAAGAGTACTTTACCTAATCTTTTAGCTACAGCTTGTGCAACAATTCTTCCCATTCTTATACTTCCTGTGGCTGATATTAAAGCAACTCTCTTATCATTGCTCATTAATTCACCCACCTTATAATCTCCAGTAATTAGACAACTAATCCCCTCTGGCAACTTGTTTTCTTTTAAAACCTCAGCCATAATTTTTTGACAAGCAATGGAAGTGATGGGTGTTTTTTCTGAGGGTTTCCAAATGCAAACATCTCCGCATATCCAAGCTAATGCAGTATTCCAACTCCAAACGGCAACTGGAAAGTTAAAAGCAGATATAATTCCCACAATTCCTAAAGGATGATATTGTTCGTACATTCGATGATTGGGACGTTCTGAATGCATGGTAAAACCATATAACATTTTGGATTGTCCTACTGCAAAATCACAGATATCTATCATTTCTTGAACTTCACCTAATCCTTCTTGATAGGATTTACCCATTTCATAAGAAACTAGCATCCCTAAAGCTTCTTTCTTTTTTCTAAGTTGATCTCCAAACTGCCTTACAATTTCTCCCCTTTGAGGAGCAGGCATTTTACGCCATTCCTTAAAAGCTGCCTGAGCTGTTTCTACAACTTGTTGGTATTGTTGTGGAGTTGTTTCAGCAACTTTACCTATTAACTCTCCATTAACTGGAGTGTAGGACTTTATATATGTTTCACTTTCTGCCAACCATTGGCTACCTGTCGAGGTTCCTGAATGAATTCTATCTAAATGTAATTCTTCAAAAATTTCTTTTATCTTTTGGGTTTTAAATGCTTCTAATTCTGCCATCATAAAATTTTTAGGTGTATTTCAAAGTTAAGCTTATGACTTTGAATATGCTAATAGAGGCTTTGGTATTTTGAGGTTATTAATTCTCAAAACTAGTAGATAAAAGGAGATAATTATTTTATGATTGGCACTTATGCTATGCTTACTCCCTTGTATTCGTCTAGAAAACGATTTAATAAATCGTAATTTACATGATCCATTACGACAATTTTCCACCAGCTAGGAGTATGCTCTGTAGTATCGGCTACCAAACCATATTTTTGTCCTAATTCAGTGGGTATACTGTTTGCTTTAATGGCAACAATATTCATATATGGATTCCTAAAATAACTTACTCCCATTTTATCTAGACCTTTGCATAAAAAGTCTGTTCGCTGTATGGTTTCTTTCATTTTTTCAATCCAACCTTCAGAACCATAAGATACCAATAGCATCCAGATAACTATAGCATTCGAACCACTTCTACTTCCACAAATGGTATAATCTTTCCCGGGAATATGCTGTGCTTGACGGTTTGAAACATATTGCATATATCCTTTCCTAATTAGGAAGACACCAGTCCCATAGGGAGTTTGAAGCATATTTTGAGCATCAATAGCAATGGAACTAATTTTGGTGTTTTTAAAATTATGAATGGATTTTGGATTGGTAAAGGGATAAATAAATCCACCAAATGAAGCGTCTAAATGAATTTTATATAATACATTTTCCTTATCTAATACCTCTACAACAGGATTGATTAATTCAATTGATCCATACATTCTTGTAGCCATATTAAGAATTACAATAAAATATTTTACTCCATTAGACTTTGCTTCTGCAATCCTTTTTTGAAGTTCGACTTCATTAATCTGCCTACTTTCAAATTCAACGGGAACGATAATTTCTTGTAATTGCAATAAATCACAACCTTTGGTGATAGCATAATGACTATCTTCAGAGTAAACTACTGCAATTTGATTGCTTTTGGCATTGTATTCTTTATTAAAATAATTTCTAAAAATCCATAAAGCTTCAATGTTAGCTTCAGTCCCTCCTGAAGCAACATACCCATCGATACTGTTCTTTTTTGCCCCAAAAATTTCCTCAGCACATAAGTGTATTAACTCTCTTTCTATGGCTAATGTCCCTTCATATATGGATGGACTTTGCTTACTAAGTGTATGGCATCCAATATGGTTTGGATTGGAAATTAATGAACGCATATAGGGGGCGTTATTTAAAAAAGAAGCATCCGGGTAAAACTCATCTTTATCTAAATAAGTGGTGGGAATACCCATAAGTCCACTTTTAGTATGTGAAGCATTAATAGCTAATGCATCTTCTATTATCTTAGTAACCTTTTTTCTATTTAATTTTTCCCATTTCATTGTAAGCGAAATTTAATGACATATTATTTCTTCTGTGTCTTTTACCAGCTTAGGGCTAAGATAGGGAATACCTAAGTTTAACCCTCTAAGTATAAATAATATGCCGATTAGTACTATAAAAATTGGAATCAGCTTTCTTCCTTTTTTAAATAATCTTGCTTTAAGATGACTTCCATAAAAAGCAACAATAAACATCATTGGCAAAGTTCCCAATCCAAAGAACAACATGAATAAGCTGCCCTTTAAAGCTGTTTCCATACTCACAGAACCTGCCAAGCCCATATATACTAAACCACAAGGGAGTAACCCATTTAATAAGCCAATGGCAAATAAGTTAGATAAAGATTTGCTGCCAAATCTCTTACTCATTCCTCCTTTTAAGCTACCTATCCAAAGGCTAAATTTGGGCAAATTCAGACCCTTCCCTTTAATTATTCTGGGCCATACAACACTTGCAATCATGAATATACCTGCTAGAATGGAAACCCATTGTTGAAATCCTATTAAAGAAAAGCCATATCCTATAAAGCCAAAAACGAAACCTATAATAGAATAAGTAACTACTCTTCCTACATTATAGCTTAAACTTCCTGCAAATGTATTAAACTTACTACTTCTATCCAGAGGTATTGCAAGAGCAATTGGGCCACACATTCCCAGGCAATGTATGCTTCCGACCAAACCAATTGATAATGCTGTCAAAAGTTCCATATATCATGGGATAATTACCGTTCGTTCTGTATAATATTCTGTATCTAAAACAGCCCAATCTAGCTTTAAAAGATATTTACCCTTTTTAAATCTCTCCAATGGTATGTGGATAACATTTTCTGAGGTATTAAAAGTGAATTCAAAATCTTGGCTTTCATCTGAAGGCCTGAAACAGTCAACTTTACCTATAATTTTTTCTTTTTCAGCATGTGGTAAAGTTATTTTTAAGTGTTGGTCAACTATTTCAACTTTTAAGGGTGTTTCTAGTTGTTTATACCTTTCTTGTCCGTCAATTTTATTTTGGAAAACCAACTCCTTGGCATAATAATTTTCAGTTACTAAGTCATATTTTTGGCCAAAACTCATATAGACCATAAAGAGGATAAACAAAACAAATGAAGAGTATAGTAAGGCAATTTTTGTACCCCAATTCCATTTAATTTTCATTGTTTCCTCCTTTTTATTGGGGCTATAAATGTGGTTTTCACCTTATCTAAAAGCACTCCTTCTTTAGAATATACTCCAAGATAGATAGTGGATTTTCTATCTTCTAGTTCTCCAATATTTTGAACCAGGAAGAAGGTTCCTTCAGCTATAGATTCTGATGGAATAGTTAAACCATCTGGTCTTCCAATTAGTTCTATTTCTCCATTTCTGTCGATAAGTCTGATGTCAGCAGGTATGTCATTAAAAGTTTTATTGATAATCTTATAATTATACATATTGCTTACTTGAGTATCGCCTCTTTTTTGATATTGCTGTCCTGGAGCTTTAAGAACTGTTGCATCTACATCGGTTCTACTCATTAATAAAAAACTCATCAACCCTAGAATTAAAACTAAAACAATACTATAACCAATACTTCTAGGAGTTAATTTTTTCTGATTTTTATTGACAATTCCCTCTTCGGAATCAAAGCGAATTAATCCCTTAGGCAAGCCTACGCTTTCCATCATATGATCACAAGCATCAATACAAGCGGTACAGTTAATACATTCCAACTGTGTGCCATTTCTTATGTCTATTCCTGTAGGGCAAACGTCAACACATTGAAAGCAATCTATACAATCTCCTTTATTTACTTCTTCTCTATTTTCATTTTTTCTAAATTTACCCCTCATTTCTCCTCTAATGTAGTCGTAAGCAACAACTATAGAGTTTTTGTCGAGCATAACACCTTGTAGTCTTCCATAGGGGCAAACTACTATACAAACTTGCTCTCTAAACCAACTAAAAACCCAATAAAAAATTCCAGTAAAAATTAATAGAGATACCAAGGTGCTGATGTGATTCATTGGAGGTTGAGAAATTATTTCAAATAGGCGATCAGACCCTATTAGATAGGCAAGAAAAGTATTGGCAATAAGAAAAGAAATGGCAAAAAAGATACTGTGTTTTAAAGCTTTTTTTCTAACTTTTTCTTTGGTCCAAGGGCCGTCATTTAATCTTTTTTGGTGTTTGTAATCTCCTTCAATCCAATACTCAATTTTTCTAAAGACCATTTCCATAAATATGGTTTGAGGGCAAATCCACCCGCAAAAAATTCTACCGAAAACAACGGTAAATAGGACAATAAAGAGAATTCCAGCCAACATGATAAGAACGAAAATATAAAAATCTTGAGGCCAAAATACTTGACCAAAGATGATAAATCTACGCTGAAGAATATCTAATAAAAGTACGGGCTGCCCATTAATTCTTAGAAAAGGACCAGAGAACAGTAAAGTTAATAAAAAGATACTAACCCAAGTTCTGGCATTATAATACCTTCCTTTGGGTTTTTTGGGATATACCCATTTTCTTTTACCACTTTCATCGACCGTTCCGATAGTATCTCGGAAGCTTTGGTCCATGTATTCTTCTTTCTCTTTTCCTTTTGTCATACCACTAGGCTTCTTCTTTTTCTATCTCTTCATTAGCTTCTTCTACTTTGTCTTCTTTATCTTTTGACTTCAGTTCTTTTGCTTCATATAAATCTCCTTCAGGGGCTTTAGGGTTGGGTGGATTCGTGCCTTCTAAGGTCATGATATAACTTGCTACTTCTTGTATTTGCTCTGGTTTGAAAATACTTTCCCAAGCAATCATCCCTTTTTCAGGTACGCCATATTTAATTACAGAAAAAATATCTTGTATGCTTCCACCATGAATCCAATATTTATCGCTGAGGTTTGGGCCAGCGCCACCCTCTCCAAGCTGACCATGACAAGAAGCACAGTTCCTTTTATAAATCGCTTCTCCAGCGTTTATACTAACTTCATCCGATAAGAAAGTAACATTATCTTCGGTAATCATATCTTCTCCAATTTCGGCCATTCTTTGCTCTTTTTGAGCTGCTGCTTTTGCCATTTCTAATTCATATTCTTCTACCCCCGATAATCCATGACCTGTAACTTGATAACGGATAAGATAAATCACTGAAAAGATAATAGTAGCATAAAATAAATAAACCCACCAAGGAGGTAAGTCGTTATCTAGCTCACGAATTCCATCATAGACGTGGTCTAGCATAATTTCTTCTTCATCTTCTATGGGGACACTACTTCCAAAAAATCCCTCACTACGAACTGATAAGTCTTCTCCTTCACTTAGTTTAACTATTGACTTGAGCGATTTATATAAGATAAAAACGAATACACTCAAAATAATAATGATTGAAATTAAAATCCAAAATAAGGTGTTACCCATTACAAATTCAACGTCAATATGGGTGTTATTTTGAGCAAGAGTACTAAAGCTAATTAGAGATAAAATAGCTAAGCTTAGTGCTGCTTTAAACTTTTTATTAGAAGCATCTTCCCCTTTATTTTTTGCTTCCTCAAAGTTTGAAAGTTCAGCAATACTCTTAATGCTTTTAGATAGAGCCAAAATTATAAATAAAAGTAAAAGAATAATCGAGATTAATAGGCTAAATAATAGGGCATCTGACATTCCAGATGCTTTAGCTATACTGTTGTTGACCCCAAAAGATAAAATTGGAGTTAATGTGATTAAGGTAAGAGCAATTAGCTTGGGTTTTATTTTCATAACAAACGATTTTCAATTGTTGTCGGTTATTTGATTATTAGTTGTTTCATTGTCATTTAAAGGCATATTAGCCAAGTCGTCCATATCTTTCTTTTTCATTCTTAAAACCCAAATAAATAGGCCAATAAAAAAGATAAAAAAGATGAGGAAGGAGATTATTGGAAAGATTTCAATTCCTCCTATGGTTGACATATTTTGCTTGATGAACTTTAGCATTTTGTTTATTTTTCTTCAGTTTTCCCTTTTTCTATGTCTACTCCTAACCTTTGCATATAGGCTATAAGTGCAATAATTTTTCGATTAGGCGCAACCTCAAAACCTTCTTCTTCTAGCTGTTCACGCATTCCTTCAGCAATATCTGTTGCTTGCGCCATAAGGTCGTCGTTTGCTTTTTCTGGAAAATCCTCCTCATAAGGAACCCCCAGTTTAATCATTGCACGAATTTTCCTAGCAGTTACTGCCGTATCAATTTCTTGATCTAACAACCAAGGATATGAAGGCATTATAGAACCTGGTGAAACATCTCTTGGATCATACATATGTTTGTAATGCCATGCATCTGGCTTTCTTAATTTCTTACTACCTTCACGATGAAGATCTGGTCCCGTTCGCTTTGAACCCCATAAGAAAGGATGATCATAAACAAACTCTCCAGCTTTGGAGTATTCACCATAGCGTTCTGTTTCTGATCGAAATGGTCGAATCATCTGGCTATGGCAATTGTTACATCCTTCAGCAATGTATATGTCTCTTCCTTGAAGTTCTAAAGGGGTGTATGGTTTTACACTTTCTATTGTTGGAACGTTTGATTTAACTAAGAAAGTAGGCACCATTTCTACTATTCCTCCAATTAAAATAACTATTAAAGAGGCAATTAACAACTGAGTGGGCCTGCGCTCAATCCAGCGATGCCAGTGGTCGTCTTTTATTCCACCTTTAGCAATTGGCTTTAATGCTGGAGCTTCAGCTTCTTCTTCTTTTAAGAAGCTTCCTGATTTAGCAGTTAATGCAAGGTTAAAAACCATTACAATAGCTCCAGTTAAATATAAAGCTCCACCAAATGCACGATAAGCATACATTGGAATAATATTGGTTACCGTCTCAAGGAAGTTTGGATACTGTAAGAATCCATCTGCTGTAAATTCATTCCACATTTGGCTTTGTGCAAAACCCGCCCAATACAATGGTATGGCATAAAAGAGTATTCCTAGTGTTCCAATCCAAAAGTGGAAGTTGGCTAATTTCTCAGAATATAATTTAGTCCTAAATAGTTTAGGGAATAAGTAATAAAGCATTCCAAAAGTTAGGAATCCATTCCAACCCAATGCCCCAACGTGAACGTGTGCTACAATCCAATCGGTATAGTGTGCAATAGCACTCACATTCTTAAGAGACAACATAGGCCCTTCAAAAGTTGCCATACCATATGCAGTAATTGCAACTACAAAAAACTTTAATACGGCACTATCACGTACTTTGTCCCAAACTCCTCTTAGCGTTAAAAGTCCGTTAATCATACCTCCCCAAGAAGGAGCTATAAGCATAATAGAAAACACTACACCAAGGGATTGTACCCACTCTGGTAAGGCAGTATATAATAAGTGATGAGGTCCTGCCCAAATGTATAAGAAAATCAATGCCCAAAAGTGAATAATTGATAGCCTGTATGAATAAACAGGTCGATTGGCGGCTTTAGGTACAAAGTAGTACATCAAACCTAAATATGGAGTGGTTAAGAAAAACGCAACAGCATTATGTCCATACCACCATTGTACAAGTGCGTCTTGAACTCCTGCATACCAAGAGTAACTCTTCATAAAAGTTACAGGAATTTCAATGGAGTTGACAATATGTAATACAGCAACAGTAACAAAAGTGGCAATGTAAAACCAAATGGCTACATACAAATGCCTTTCTCTTCTTCTTAAAATTGTGGCAAACATATTCCAACCAAAAACAATCCATACTATAGCAATATCGATATCTATAGGTTATTCTAGTTTAGTATATTCTTTTGAGGTAGTAAAACCCATTGGAAGGGTAATTAAGGCGGAAAGAATAATTAATTGCCAACCCCAAAAGTTGATTTTACTAAGCTTATCACTATACATTCTCGTTTTAAGAAGACGCTGTAAAGAATAATATACTCCAGCAAAAATACCATTCCCAACAAATGCAAAAATTACTGCATTGGTATGTAGCGGGCGAATTCTTCCAAAAGTGGTGTATTCTAAATTAAAGTTTAAGGCAGGAAAAACAAATTGTAAGGCTACAAGTAAGCCTACTGTCATTCCAGTAATTCCCCAGAAGATAGTAGCGTTGAGGAATAATCTTACGATATTATTATCATATTTAAACTTCTCTATTTGCATGATTTTCTTTATTGATTTGTTGGTCTTTCTTTTCTTTCACGGGCTTTGTATCTTCAAATAACATTCTTACTGAAGGTGTGTATCCATCTTCATATTGCCCAGACCTTACAGACCAGATAAATGCTATAAGGAAACCTATGGCTACTATTAAGCTTGCAAGAATTAAAATGATAAGTGCACCCATTGTTATTAATAAAAGGCAAAGATGTAGCTATCAGCAATTTAAAAAAATGATATTTGTCAGCTTTTAATTTTGCTAATATCCTTGAAACTAAAGAATTGATAAATGGATGATTTTTATAGCTGAAGTCGATGTTGTTTCCACCATACAGCGACACTTACAAATCCAACTACAGAGACTGAACTTATGGGCATAAGTATAGCAGCTATTACCGGTGACAATAAACCTTGTACGGCAAAACTTAAACCAATAATATTATATAAGAAAGAGATTATAAAACTAAGGATGACAATTTTCCTACTTGTTGTATTAAAATCCAGAAATAAACTAAGCTTTTCAAATTGACTAGCATCTAAAATAACATCACATGCAGGAGAAAAGGAATTGATATCTTCAGCAACACTAATGCCTACATCACTCTGCAATAATGCTCCTGCATCATTTAAACCATCTCCTATCATCATACAAAAAATATTCTTGTCTTGTAGTTTTCTAATGTACTGTAATTTATCAGTTGGACTTTGTTCAAAATACATTTCAGTATTACTTGGGAAGTATTCTTGCAGTTGCTCTTTTTGACCTTTATGATCTCCTGAAATCATAGATAGGCTATAATCTTTTTGAAGTTGATTTATTAATTCCTTCAGCCCATTTCTAAATTCATGAGCAATGGTAAAATACCCTATTAATTCACCATCAATCTCAATGTGAACACTTGAGTTGTTGTTTTCTTCAGAACCATTGTTTAGCCATTTGTTGGAACCTAACCTATAACTTTTATCTCCTATTTTAGCAGAAATACCTTTAAAGGGAATTTCTTTAAACTCAGAAATGGACCAACCTTTAGTTTGAGGTAGAATTTCAGCAATACTTCTACTTAGTGGATGATTAGATTGCTTGAATAAAACATAAAGGTGTTGCTCTTCAAGATGAGTCAACTTTCTTCCAAAATATTGGACCTTTCCACTGTGGTTATGAGTAAGTGTTCCTGTTTTATCAAAGATGATATGTTTGATTTTAGCGATTTGTTCAATTACATGAGCATCACGTAAATAAAAGCCACCTCTTCCAAGAAATCGCATAGCATGTCCAAAGGTAAAGGGTGCTGCTAAGGCTAAAGCGCAAGGGCAAGCTACGATAAGAACAGCAGTAACTACTTCTATGGCATGCCCCGCTCCATTAGACCAGTGTATAATTCCAGAAATAATCGCAACTATAAGAATAATGGGAGAAAACCATCTTGAAATACTATTGGTCATTTCAGAAAAAGAAACCTGAGTTGGATGAAGCTCCAATTCTTTAGCTTGAGCATAATCATTCCAAAGTCTAGTGAGTTTACTTTGTGAAAGTGGACGCATTACTTCCAGCTCAATTGTTTTGCCTATTTGTCTTCCACCAGCATATATTTTCTCTCCTATTTCAATTTGAATAAGATCAGATTCTCCAGTTGCAAAACTATTGTCAATCTTTGCTTCTCCTTTTATTAGATATCCATCTACTGGAATAAGTTCACCATTTTTAATCAGAATTTTATCTCCTTTCTGGATTTCTTGAATGGGGGTACTTTTTTCAATCCCTCTTTCAAGTTTGATAAGAAAAAGGGGGAAATAGGATTTATAATCTCTTTCAAATGAAAGTTGATAATAGATTTTTTGTTGAAAGATTCTCCCAAGTAGCAAAAAAAATAATAGCCCACAAAGTGAGTCAAAATAGCCGGCATCTGTTTTGCTAATTACCTCATAAGCACTTCTTAAATAAAGCGCTAAAACACCTATAGCTATAGGAACATCGATATTTAACCTTTTTCTTTTGATGCTAATCCAAGCTGATTTAAAATAATCTTGTCCACTATAAAATGCTACTGGTGTAGCTAAAAGAAGATTTAACCAACCAAACCAGCGCACAAAACTTTCATCTGTCCCCCAATCCAATCCTAAATATTCTGGCAAGCTAAATAACATAATATTCCCAAAGGCAAAACCTGCCAGCCCAACTTGATAAATTAAACGTTTGCTGATTGATTTTTTCTTTTTATTGGCAAGATGATCCAAGGTTATACTTGGTTCATAACCTAAGCTTGCAAGCAATTCCACCAATTTTCTTAAAGATAACTGATGATAATCAAAAGTGATATAGACTTCTTTTTTAAGGAAGTTAACACGACTTTGATGAATTCCCCGATGGAGTTTATATAGGTTTTCTAACAGCCAAAGACACGCGCTACAATGGATTTGTGGAATGTGAAATTGGATTTTAACAATTTTATCGTCTTTATAATCTATCAGCTGCTCTTGAATATTTGGGTTGTCTAAATATTCAAATCTATTATAATCCTTAACTTTTGGATTGATACCAGGGTTCTTTTCTATATCATAATAACCCTGCATTTCACTAGCCTGAAGAATTTCATAGACTGTTTTACAACCCTGACAACAAAAGGATTTATCTTCTAAAGAAATTTGTTCAGAAAGACAGTCATCCCCACAGTGATAGCAAAAAATTTTCTCCTCCTCTAAAACTTCAGTACTTTTCATGGAATTCAAAGTTCAAAATTCCTTTTTAATAATTACTTAAAGAATGATATTAATCATATTTAAGTCCTGTATAGAAAAAAGATAATTGCTTTTTTTAAGGAAGAATTATGACTGTAGAAGTCAAAGGTATATTTTACCTGTGAATCATAATTTTTCTGCTAATTTTTTCTCCATCTTCCATAAATGAATTTAATAAATATACCCTTATGGCATAATTATTAAAATCAATAACTGTTTGTGGCTGTTGATATTCTTTAGTAAAAACCAATTTCCCTTCCATATTATAAACCTCAACTTTTCGAATCTTTTTATCCGCTTTAAGATGCAGAATATCTTTGGTAGGTATAGGATATATATTTAATCGACCTTCAGCTGTTTGACGCTCTTCTATTAAAGTTATTTGATCAATACAATTATAGTTTTGTCCGTAATTATAAGGCTCATGCGACAAGGTATCCCAAATATGGTGTGCATTTCTAAGTACGTTAATAACATAAGGGATATCTTCAAAAGTCGAATGGCTAATTCAATAAAGGGCTTCTTCTCCTTTTATGATGGGATAATCTCCATTTTCTGGATCATAACAGCCATTTTGGTTGACATCTACAAAAGGAGCTAAATCAGTTGCCATCCCTACTGTAGAATCACCAGTTGCCGGCCAGTTTTTAATTCCCTCTGGCATATTATATGAATTGGAATTAAAAGAAGTTTTATGTTTTTCTATGTCTGCCTGGCTAACTTTAGCCATAAACAATTGATTGGAACCAAGAGAAGAATTTATAGGTCCTGGATTAAAATTAAAGGCAGCATAGGGAATAATAGGTCGAATAAACCAACGGTTATACTTCGGATTTTTAACAGCAGTAATAAAGTTGAAGTTATGAATAGCATGTATGGAAAAATCTTTTGGTGTTTCAAAATTAGCTATTCCATCCCTTTTAGTAAAAGGTGGCATTCCAGCTTCTACTAAAGTTCTAATGTTATTCAATTCAAAGGAAATGCCTTTTGTCTCTTGTAGATTGTGCCTGTTGGTATGCAATAATCCCCTATTGGTGGCAAGATAAAAGTATTGATAAAGCTATTCCCATCCAGTCGGCTTATACCAGAATTTGTTCTGATCCATATTTTATCATAAGCTTTAATGATTTCTTGAACATTGTCGCTAATTAAATTGGCGTTAGAAGAATGATAATGTCTGGAAGAGTTTTTTTTGATATGGGTAAGCCCTGCATCTGTTCCCAACCAAATAGAAGCATCGTTCTCTATATATATACTTTGAATGTTTATGCTTCTTAACCCATTATCTAAATTGTAAAGCTCACAATAGTAATTTTGGCTTTGTGCAGGTAAAATTAATAGAAAGGTAAGAAGCACAAAAAGTGATTCTAGTCCTTTCATCACAATAAACAATAATCTACATCAAGTATAGTTAATTTATATTAAATTAATAAGTTTTAGAAGGAGCTTAGCTAGCTTAGATTAGCTATTAGAAAGGCAGCTACAAAGAGGAGTTTGCTATAATGTCTTTTAATCGATCAGGATAATCTGTAATGATACCATCAACCCCCATTTCATAGAACTTTTTTAGAGAAGCCATATCATTAACCGTCCATACATTGACTTTTTTGCCCATTTCATGTACTTTTCGGACTACTCTCGGGGTTACATATTTATAGCTAATATTAATTTCCTTTGCAAAAGTATATCGCTTTAGACGCTTATAAGAAAATTTACTTCCCCCATAAAAAGGAGCAACTGGAATAAAGGCAGCAAATAACTTTTGCATATCACTCTGGAGTTCAGGAAGTTTCTTAAAATTATTTAGAATTCTATCGTTAAAGGATTGAACGATGCACCAATCGTTTGCCTGGTATTCATTGACAAGTTTAACAATATTGCTTTCAATACCATAATGATAAGGACTTCCATCTTTTACTTCAAGCAACAAGGTAGTTTGTCCATTAACCAACTCAAGTACTTCTTTAAAGGTAGGTGTTTTTTCATCCTCAAAGTCAGGATGAAACCATGAACCGGCACTGTAACTTTTTAATTTTTTTAAGCTAAGTTTTCGAACACTTCCCCAGCCATTGGTGGTTCGCATAATGGTCTTGTCATGCATAACGACAACTTCACCATCCAGAGTTTGTCTTAAATCCATTTCGATTCGGTCAACACCGATTTCTAAAGCCTTTTGGAAAGCAATCAAGGTATTTTCAGGAGCAATTCCTGAAGCTCCTCTGTGGGCAATTACTTTTGGCGATCCATTCATTAAAGGTAAAAGTAAAAAAAATTTTTCAGCTAAAATTGTTAGTAAATGTTTATTGTGTGTATAGATATACTTAAAGATAAAATTACTTTTGTTAAAAGAACAAAGGAAATACCATGAAAAAAATAATAGGGTTCATTTTTTTATCTGCTTTAGCAACTCTTCTTTTTGCTCAAGACCCCATTGAGTATCATTGGGAGAATGGGAAACTAAAAGCTGAGGGGTTTTTAATTCAAGGTGGGGTTGAAGATGGAGAGTGGAAATTTTATAATAAAGAAGGTGTGCTTCAACAAAAAGTGACCTATGATTTTGGAGAATTAAATGGATCATTTCAGAACTATTTTGATAATGGTAAAATAAAAGAAGAGGGAACTTTCCATAGGGCCATGAGAGATAGCTTATTTACAACCTACTATTCTAGCGGACAAGTAGAGTTAAAAGGTTATTTCGATAAAGGATTTAAAGATAGCCTATGGATATTTTTTCATGAAAATGGGAATAAATTAAGGGAAGGAGTATATCAACAAGACGTGAAAGTGGGGAAGTGGACGGAATGGTATGCGAATCAGCAATTGAAAGAGTATGTTATATATGAAGATGGGGAAGAAAATATTATTGAGTTTTATGATGAAAAGGGTAATCCAACTGTGAAGGATGGAAATGGCGAGATTATAGAATTTTGGAGCAATGGGGAATTGAATTTAAAAGGTAAGGTAGTTCAAAAGAAAAAAGATGGGGAATGGGTGTTTTATACGGAGGAGGGGATTAAAAGTGAAATTAAAACTTATAAAAAAGGAACAGCTAATGGATATTGGGCAACTTATTTTACCAATGGCAAAATAGAATGGGAGGGAACTTATAAGGAAGATAAAAAAGATGGAGAATGGAAATACTATTATGAAGATGGGACTTTAAGGAGAGATATCAATTATCAAGAAGGAAAAGAAGAGGGGGAATATAAAAGTTATTTTCAAAATGCTCGATTGGCAGATTTTGGGAGGTATAATAAGGGTAAAAAAGAAGGAGAATGGGTGTGGTATAATCCCAATGGAACGATAGATATGAAAGGTGAATTTAAAAATGGTTTACAAGATGGGCAATGGTATTATTATTATAAAGATACCACCCAATTATTAAGTAAAGGGACTTTTAATGAAGGACAGAGAAATGGTTTTTGGGAATATTTTTATGCAGATGGGAGCCTTTGGAAACAGGGCTATTATAAAGAAGACAATAAAGATAGTTTATGGCAAATTTGGCATGAAAATGGAAATTTAATTATTAAAGGGAAATATGAGAATAATTTAGAAGAAGGAGAATGGATTAGCAATTATACTACAGGGGAAAAGCAGGATGTGGGACATTTTAAAGGAGGGTTAATGCACGGCAGTTGGAAAGGTTGGTATACCAATGGTAATTTAAGATATGAAGGGGAATATAAAATGGGGAACAAAAATAAGATTTGGTCTTATTTTGCTGAAAATGGGAATCAGGAATTGTATGAAACATACAAAGAAGGAGTGCTCCATGGGGAAAGGAAGAGTTGGTATGCAAACGGTAAGCTCAGAGATGAAGGAAATTATAAGGAGGGGAAATATGAAGGTAAATGGGAACATTATTATGAAAATGGCAATAAGATGAGGGAAGTCAATTATAAAGGAGGAAGACAGGAGGGTTTAGTTAAAAGTTGGCATGAAATAGGTACTTTGGAGAGTGAGAAGCAATATAGAGATGGTATTCCTCATGGTTGGTTTAAGTTTTATGGTAAGAAGGAAGGGGAATTAAAAATAAAAATACAGTATAAGAAGGGGGAAAAAGTTAGTGAAGATTGATATTTTAAAAATTACTTTTTGGAAAAATTAGGAATTTTTTATTTTGTATAACAAAAATATAAATGATAAAAAGAGCATAAAAACTTATTCTAAGTTAAAAATGATTACTTTTGCCCTGAATTTAGAGGGAAAATAAGAGAGGGGACGGAAGTCCCCTCTTTTCATAAAAGGAATAAATAGGATGATTAGCGAGTCAAAAATAGCTCATATAGTAGAGGAGGAAATCGCAGATACAGCTTATTATATAGTTGAGATTAAGGTGAGTAGCTCCAATCAGATTCGAGTAATTATTGATGGGAATGAAGGAGTAAAAATTGATGATTGTGTTGCAATTAGTAGAGCAATAGAGGGTCAATTAGATAGGGATGTAGAAGATTACGAGTTAATGGTTAGCTCGGCGGGATTGGACCAACCACTTAAGCTTTTGAAGCAATATCAAAAGCATTTAGGAAGAGAAGTCAAGCTAACTTTAAATAGTGGGGAATGGATGAAGGGAATTTTGCATTCAGCAGATGAAGAGGAAGTGGTAATCCAACAACAAGTAAAAGAAAAAGTAGAAGGTAAAAAAAAGAAACAATTAATAACTAAAACCATGAGAGTTCCTCAGAAGGAGCTCAAAGAAACAAAAGTGATAATATCTTTCAAATAAAAATAATGGATAAGATAAATTTAACTGAATCCTTTGCAGAGTTTAAGGAGTTTAAGGACATTGATAGACCAACAATGATGAGTATTTTGGAAACGGTTTTTCGAAGTATGATAATTAAAAAGTATGGTACGGATGAGAATTTCGATGTTATTTTAAATATTGATAAAGGGGACTTGGAGTTATGGAGAAATAGGGAAATAGTAGAAGACGGGATGGTAGAAGATGAGAATATGCAGATAGCATTCTCTGAAGCTATCAAGATAGAATCAGACTTTGAGATTGGAGAGGAGGTTTCTGAAGAAGTTAAGCTTAGCGATTTTGGAAGAAGAGCTGTTTTAGCTCTAAGACAAAATTTAATTTCTAAGGTATTAGAATTAGAGAAAGATAATATATTTAAGCAATACGAAGAGCGTGTTGGAGAAATTATAAATGGAGAAGTTTACCAAGTTTGGAAACGAGAGTTGTTGGTGTTAGACGACGATGACAATGAGCTTATTCTTCCTAAAAGTGAACAAATACCTAACGACTACTTCAAGAAGGGAGATAGTATTAGAGCTGTAGTGAAAAAGGTAGAGATGAAAAATAACAAACCTTTAATTACTTTATCCAGAACATCACCAGTATTTTTAGAGCGATTATTTGAAATGGAAGTGCCTGAAATTTTTGATGGATTAATTACCATTAAAAACATCGTTCGTGAACCAGGGGAACGTGCAAAAGTTGCAGTGGAATCCTATGATGATAGGATTGATCCAGTTGGAGCTTGTGTAGGAATGAAGGGTTCTAGGATTCATGGAATTGTTCGTGAGTTGAGAAATGAAAATATTGATGTAATAAATTATACGACCAATACCCAATTGTATATTGCTAGAGCTTTGAGTCCTGCTAAGATTTCTAGTATAAAACTCGATGAAGAAACAGGGAGAGCCGAGGTTGATTTAGCCTCAGATCAAATTTCTCTAGCTATTGGAAGAGGAGGGCATAACATTAAATTAGCGGGTAAGCTTACCGGCTATGAAATTGATGTTTATAGAGAAGATGCTACAGTAGATAGTGAAGATGATGTAGCTTTAGAGGAGTTTGCTGATGAAATTGAAGATTGGGTAATTAATGAATTAAAAGCTATTGGTTGTGATACAGCAAAGAATGTTTTGAGAATTAGCAATGAAGAGCTTTTGAGAAGAACGGATTTAGAAGAAGAGACAATAGAGAACGTAAAAGATATATTATCAGCAGAATTTGAGTAAATTTTGCTAAAAGAAAACAAGTAAAAAAGAGAAGCATTTTATATGGCTAATAAGAGATTAAGTAAGGTTGCCAGAGAATTAAATGTTGGTATTAGCACCATCGTTGAGTTCCTTGACTCTAAAGGGATTGAAGTAGATGGTAAGCCCAATACTAAAATTGATCCAAAGGTATATGATATTTTACACGAAGAATTCCAATCTGAAAAAAGCGCGAAAGAGGAATCAAAGAATATTAGTATGCCTACTACTGATCGAGAAACTGTATCAATTGAAACGACATTAGGTGCAGTAGAAGAGGACAGTAAAGAACAAGAAGACTTCCTAGAAGAAAAAATAGAAGCGGTAGAAGAAGAACCGGTAGTAAAAGCTCAGGAAGTAGAGGTGAAAGAAGAAAAAATTCAAGAAGATGAGGAGGTAGTTAAAGAAAAGGTTGAAGAAACCAAAGAAGAAGAAAAAGCGACAAAAGGAGCTGCACCTCTAATTAAGAAAGTAGAAGAAGATAAATTCGATGGAAGTGGACCTAGAGTGGTTGGTAGAATTGATTTAGATGCCATAGATAGCCGCACACGCCCGAGAAGGAAGACCAAAGAAGAAAAGCAGCTAGAAAAACAAGAAAAGAAAGAAGCTGAAGTTGCTGCTGCGCTTGAAAAGAAAGGGAAAGAAGAAAAAGCTAAGCAAGAAGCAAAGGAGAAGGCAGAAGCAGAAGAAAAAAGATTGGCGGCTGAGAGGGAACCCAAAAGGCACATAACTGATGTTGAAAAGTTAGAAGGAGTTACTGTACTTGGTAAAATTAAATTACCGGAGAAAAAAGAAAAGAAACCAGTGGCCTCATCCTCCGATCAAAAAGAGACTCAAAAACCCAAGCGTAAACGAAGAAGGATCCACGATAAGCCATCTGGCTCAAGAAAGAAAGGGAGTAAAAAAGATAAGAAAGAGGAGCTTGAATTATCGGATAAGGAAATTCAAGAGCAAATTAAAAATACTTTAGCTAGATTAACTGGAGGGTCTGGTAAAAAAACTAAAGGGGCTAAATATAGAAGACAAAAACGTGAAGCTGCTAGTGAACAAGCACAAAGAGAGGCTGAGGAGGCAGAAGCACAACAAAGCGTTTTGGAAGTAACAGAATTTGTTACAGCTAATGAGCTAGCTTCTCTAATGGATGTGGATGTCAATGAAGTTATCTCCGCTTGTATGTCTTTAGGTTTGTTTGTTTCTATAAACCAAAGATTAGATGCAGAAACATTAATTATTGTTGCTGAAGAGTTTGGATTTGAACTAGAATTTATTAAACCTGAGGCTCAAGAGATAATTGAAGAGGAGGAGGATGATCCTGCAGATTTAGTGGAGCGTTATCCTATTGTAACTGTTATGGGGCACGTTGACCATGGGAAAACTTCCTTGTTGGATAGTATTCGTAAAGCCAATGTGATTGCTGGTGAAGCAGGAGGAATTACACAGCATATTGGAGCTTATAATGTTGAACTTTCCAATAAGAAAAAGATCACTTTTTTAGACACTCCAGGTCACGAAGCTTTTACCGCTATGCGTGCTAGAGGAGCTCAAGTAACCGATGTAGCCATTGTGGTTATTGCAACGGATGACAATGTGATGCCTCAAACCAAAGAGGCCATTAATCACGCCCAAGCAGCTGGAGTTCCTATTGTATTTGCTTTAAATAAGGTAGATAAACCTACAGCTAATCCGGATAAAATTCGTGAAGAGCTTTCGCAAATGAACATCTTGGTTGAAGAGTGGGGAGGGAAATATCAAGCCCAAGAGGTTTCTGCAAAGAAAGGGATAGGAATTGGCGAACTATTGGAAAAAGTTCTTCTTGAGGCAGAGTTACAAGAATTAAAAGCCAACCCTAAAAGGAATGCTAGAGGTGTTGTTATTGAAGCATCTTTAGATAAAGGAAGAGGATATGTAACCACTGTTTTAGTTAGAAATGGAACTTTAAAGGTAGGAGATATTATCCTTGCAGGACCTTTCTCTGGTAGGGTAAAAGCTATGCATAACGAGAGAGGTAAAGAAATAAATGTTGCAGGGCCTTCTATTCCCGTTTCCATTTTAGGATTAAGTGGAGCGCCATCTGCTGGAGATAAGTTTATCGTTATGGATGATGAGCGGGAAGCAAGAAGTATTGCAACAAACAGATTACAGTTGCAACGAGAACAAGGAGCAAGAACTAGAAAGCACATTACTCTAGATGAGATTGGTAGAAGAATTGCTATTGGGGATTTCCAAGAACTTAACATCATTGTTAAAGGAGATATGGATGGTTCAATTGAAGCACTTTCCGATTCCTTATTAAAATTATCAACGGAGCAAATTCAAGTTAATATCATTCACAAATCAGTAGGACAAATTACAGAATCTGATGTGATGTTAGCTGCTGCTTCTGATGCTTTGATTATTGGATTCCAAGTAAGACCTTCAGTTAATGCTAGAAAAATTGCAGAACAAGAGGAAATAGATATTCGTTTGTATTCTGTTATCTACGATGCAATTGATGAACTGAAATCTGCAATGGAAGGTATGCTTAAACCTAAGGTAGAAGAGAAAGTTACAGCTTCAATCGAAATAAGAGAAACTTTTAGAATATCTAAAGTAGGAACTATTGCTGGTTGTATGGTACTTGATGGGAAGGTAAGTAGAAATAATAAAGTGCGCCTGATCCGAGATGGTATAGTGGTTTATACGGGTGAGTTAGGATCTTTAAAGCGTTTTAAAGATGATGTAAAAGAGGTTGCTAAAGGCTATGAATGTGGATTAAATATCGCTAACTATAACGATATTAAGGTTGGTGATATTATTGAATCATTTGAAGAGGTAGAGGTAAAACAAACCCTTTAAATTCTTTAAAGAAATTCCTTCAATGATGTATTGCTTTTTATTCACTAAAGTGTAAAATCAGGTCTTCCTAGCTTTCACAAACCTAGCAAAAACCTATAAAATTAAAAAAATGAAACATCGCTCGGGGTTTGTGAATATTATTGGACATCCCAATGTAGGGAAGTCTACTCTAATGAATCTATTAGTAGGGGAAAGGCTTTCTATCATAACCGATAAATCGCAAACTACACGCCATAGAATCATGGGGATTGTCAATGGAGAAAATTATCAAATTGTATATTCAGATACCCCTGGAATTATAGATCCTGCCTACAAGCTGCAAGAAGGGATGATGAAGTTTGTGAAAGAAGCACTTGAAGATGCTGATTTGTTTTTATTGATGCTGGAATGTGGACAGAAGAATTTTGCAGATGAAACTTTACGCTCCTTTTTGCAAAGTACAGAAGTGCCCGTGATAGTATTGATTAATAAAATTGACCTAAGTGAACAAGATAAGCTGGAAGCACAAATCGAGCACTGGGCGACAATCTTCCCAAATTCAGAAATAATACCCATTTCTGCCTTACACAATTTTCAAATCGATCTCTTAAAAGAACGCATTGTGGAACTTCTACCAGAATGTCCTCCTTATTATCCTAAAGACACTTTAACAGATAAATCTGAGCGATTTTTTGTAGAAGAAAAAATTAGAGAAAAGATTTTAATGCACTTTCAACAAGAAATACCATACTCAGCAGAAGTTGTAGTAGAAGAATTTAAAGAGGAAGAAGAAATTATACGAATTGCTGCTATAATTTATGTGGCTAGGGATTCGCAAAAAGGGATTATGATAGGAAAAGGAGGAAGGAAATTAAAAGGAATAGGGAAATCAGCGAGACAGGATTTAGAGGTGTTTTTTGAAAAGAAGATTTATTTAAATTTATTTGTCAAAGTCAATAAAGATTGGCGAAATGACGAAAAGCAATTGAAGCGATTCGGATATCTTTAATAGAAAAAAATGAGCAATATTGTAGCAATAGTAGGAAGACCTAATGTGGGGAAATCCACTCTTTTTAATCGGCTTACGGAAAGTAGGAAAGCCATAGTAGATGAAAGAAGTGGAGTGACACGAGACAGGCAATACGACAAGGTGATTTGGGGAGGAAAAGAGTTTACCTTAATCGATACCGGAGGATATGTAAAAGGTTCTGATGATATTTTTGAAGAGGATATTAGAAAACAAGTTTACTTAGCAATTGAAGAGGCTTCTGTTATTCTTTTTGTAGTTGACGTAGTAGTAGGCATTACGGATTTGGATGAGTTGGTGGCTAATATTCTCAGAAAGTCTAATAAAAAAATATTTGTAATAGCTAACAAAGCAGATAACACCAAACGCATTATGGATGCTTCGGAGTTTTATTCCTTTGGATTGGGGGAAATAATTTATCCGATTTCTTCTATAAATGGTAGTGGAACAGGTGATTTATTAGACGATGTGATAGCCTGTTTTAAAGATAATCAGGAAGAAGCACCGACAGATATTCCTCAAATTTCAATTGTGGGAAGACCCAATGTGGGGAAATCTTCTTTTTTAAATACCTTACTAGGAGAAGAAAGAAATATAGTTACGGATGTGCCGGGAACAACTAGAGATGCCATTAGTACACCTTATAAAGCCTATGGCTTTGATTTGATGTTAGTAGATACTGCAGGTTTACGGAAGAAAGGAAAGGTTAATGAGGACGTTGAGTTTTATTCGGTTATGAGAACCATTAGAGCCATCGAAAATGCAGATGTCTGCATTTTGTTATTAGATGCAACTCAAGGCGTTATGGCACAAGATATGAACATCTTAAAAGTTATTTTAAAAAATAAGAAGGGTTTAGTAATAATGGTTAATAAATGGGACTTGGTGAAAGATAAGGATGCCAATACCATGCTTAAATTCAAAAATCAAATCATCGATAAGTTAGCTCCTTTTACGGATGTCCCGATTCTTTTTACTTCTGTTATTAAAAAGCAAAAAATATTTGAAGTACTAAAGCAAGCGGTTCAAGTTTATGAAAATAGAAAGAAAAAGATAAGCACATCAAAATTGAATAAGGTGATGTTGCCAATTATAGAAAAAACTCCTCCTCCTTCAGTAAAAGGAAGATATTCAAAAATTAAGTTTGTTTCTATGTTACCTACTTTTAAACCAACTTTTGTTTTTTATTGCAGTCATCCTAAGTACATTAAAGAATCTTATAAGCGATTTATAGAAAATAGATTAAGGGAAAACTTTGATTATTCTGGAGTGCCAATTCAGATATTTTTTAGAGACAAGTAATAAAAAAAGGTTAATAAATCTATTAACCTTTATACTGTTTTATAGAATTTTTGTCTTAAAAAGAATAGCCAACGCTAATTGAAATAACAGAGTTCTTGATATCTGCTTCAAAGTCTCCTACTAGAGGAAGTTCAATTTTTTCGCCTATTGTTGTTAAGCTCATTGAATAACGAGCATTAAAGTTTAAACCGGATTCTAATTCATATCCAAGTCCAACAGCTCCGCCAATATCTGTACTCTTGTAGAATTTGCTTAGATCTTCTCCGTCTGATTTTGAAGAAACAAGAATTCCAATCTGTGGTCCGGCGTGAACATTAAAGCCTTCTCCAAACATAACCTTTGCTAAGATAGGAATGCTAATATAACTAAGATTTAGTGAGATGTTTGTATCCTTATCCTTTGCTCCCTTCGTATCAAATAGCAATTCTCCTTGAAGTGCAAAAGCATTAGACAAACCAAATTGAGCATATCCACCTACATGGAAACCAAAAAGGATATCACTATCTTTAATGTCATCACCTACCATATTAGCCAAGTTTGCTCCAGCTTTAACACCAAATTTTGTATCTGAGCCACTACCTGGGCGTTTCCCATATTGAGCATTGGCCGTCATTGAAATTGCAAAAATTATTGCAATAAATAAGTATAATTTTTTCATAATAATTAATTTTTTATAATCTTACTAAAAGAATTCATAAATTTTACAAAAAGAGAGTTTTCCTTTCAATTAATTTATTTTCTTATACAATAGCTACTATTTTAATTTACAACATCAATTTCCTTATGATTTCATCCGATTGAAACAAATAACTTGGGTTTACTTTTAAGGAGTCCTCTTTTAAAATGATTTTTTCTTTTGGAATTCTTTTAAGGGACTCATAGAAGTGGGAAATAATAAGTTTAGAAAAGGCATGAAGATCAGCGAATTTAATTCCCCATTTTGTTCTTAAAGACATGATAAGTAATTCATGATATCGATCTGTTTCACTAAGCATCTCAACTTCAAAATATTCTTTCCCCTCTTTTAAATTTTTGATATAAAGCGCATTATTGCTAATATTCCATTGTCGGCTATTTTTGTTAAAAGAGTGAGCTGAAGGTCCTAAGCCTAAATACCCTTTTCCCTGCCAATAGGAGGTATTATGTTTTGCATATTGCTGATTTTTGCAATAATTAGAAACCTCGTATTGTTCAAAACCATGGGCTTTTATAAGTTCTTGCAATCGGATATATTGCCAATAACTTTTTTCATCATCTAGGGCTTTAATTTTACCTTTTTTAATCTGGTTTGCTATCAAAGTATTTTCCTCAACCGTCAAAGAGTATGCCGATAAATGAGGAATATCAAGTTCAAAAAATTGCAAAAGATTTTCTTCCCACATTTGATTGCTGGTTGTTTGTGCCCCAAAAATTAAATCCATATTAAGTTGATGAAATCCCATATCTTGAGCAAGTAAAATACTTTCTTTTGCTTCTTTGGCAGAGTGAGCTCTATTCATAAACCTTAAATCTACTTCGAAAAAAGATTGCACTCCTATGCTTAATCGATTGATAGGAGTTTGACGAAGTTCTTTTAGCTTGCTTTTACTTAAATCATCGGGATTAGCCTCTAAAGTAATTTCTGCATCTTCTAAAACCTCAAAATTTTGATACAGCCCATCGAAAAGCTGGAGCAGCTCTTTAGTATCTAGAATAGAGGGAGTTCCACCACCAAAATAGATACTGCTGATGGGTTGATTTTGCAAATAGAATTTACGTTGCGCTGTCTCTTGAAGTATAGCATGAATCATATCACTTTTCCGAGTAAGAACAGTAGAAAAATGAAAGCTACAATAACTGCAAGCTTGTTTACAAAAAGGAATATGAATGTATATTCCTGCCATTTTGAGTGACTTTATTGAGTACGATTCTAAACGTAGTTCCTTTATTTACTTCTGATTGTTTAACAAACACTTTTCCAGAGTGATAGTTCTCTATGATTCTTTTGGTTAGAGAAAGACCTAAGCCCCAGCCCCTTTGTTTAGTCGTGTACCCTGGTTGAAAAACAGTTTTTCTTGCTGTTTTTGGGATTCCCTTTCCATTGTCTGTAATGTCTATATAGACAAATTGAGATTGGTCGGTAACATGAATGTCAACTGTGCCTTCACCTACAGTTGCATCCACTGCATTTTTAATAATATTTTCTAAAACCCATTCCAAAAGAGGGATATTAATACAGGCAAAAACCTCATGCCCATTGGAGGTCGTATGATTGAATTTAACTTTTTTAGAAATGCGTCTTTTTAAATAAATGAGTGTATGTTCAATCACTTCATTAATGTTTTCTTGTTTCAATTTAGGAGAAGAGCCAATTTTAGAAAAACGATTGGTAATGGTTTCCAGTCTCCCCAAATCTTTGCGAATTTCATTAACAATATTTTCATCGACATTTTTTATTTTTAATACCTCTATCCATGCCAAAAGGGAAGATAAGGGGGTACCTAATTGATGGGCTGTTTCTTTGGCCATTCCTACCCAAACTTGATTTTGTTCAGATTTTCTAGCTGTGCTAAATAAGGAGTAGGCTATCAATAAGAAAAGTGCAATTACTCCAAGTTGTATGTAGGGATAAAACTTTAGTTTAACCAAGAGAGGGGAATCGCTATAAAAGATATATTTTGGTTCGTGGTCGCCTAAGGTAATTTTTAAGGGGGGGTTGGTTGCCCTCATCTTTTCTATTAGCTGATGCACGTAATTGCTGTCTTTTATTTTTTCAGCATCAATATTTCCAAAAGCTAAAACATTTTTTTGACTACTATCGGTATAAATTACTGGTACTGAAGCGGAATTTGTAATAATATCTTGACTAAAAGAGCGGACCTGTTCTTCCAATACTTCTCTTAATTCTGCGAAAATAGTACTTTCATCGTAATACAATAGGTTAACTTGAGAGCCAAAATAATTAATCTCTACTGGGTCATTTCGGTTTTTCATTTCAGCCAACTTACTTTTTAAATATCGCTCATTTTTCGCTTTTTCTTCATCGATGTTTTTATAGGTAATAATCTCATCTTCAGAGTTGGTAAGAATAATCGGAATGGTAGTATTGCTAAAAAGAATTTTGGTATAAATCCCCAATACATTATCTGGAGCGGTGGCAACGCCGCGGTTGGCTTCAGCCCATATTTCAATCTTATTCCGCTCTTCTATTGAAATTTTCTGGAAAAGTTCTTGAGTATAATTAACTAATAGTGCTCTTCTTTGAATGGCTTCGGCCCATGCTTTTGCTTTAATTCTTTCTTCCTTGGCAACTTCTTGGACCAAAACATTGGTGTACCACAATGAAATAATGATGATTAAAACCGCAAGAGTTGCTAAAAGTAGCTTCCACTTTTGTTTTTTTGAGTATATATTCAAAACCTTCCTACAATTTTTTTATACTAGTGATCAAAGGAAAGACGTAAAATTTAAGGTTAAGGTTGCTATGTTTCACTTTAAAGCCTTTGTTATTCATATTCCTCTTCATTTGGTTGAGCATGTTTGTCGAAAAACTTACCAAGTTTTCCTTTTTCTTTTTGCTTTTTTTCTTCCTTTTTTATGCTTTTTAATCTTTCCTCAGAAGGAAGTACTTCTTCATGCTTTTCTTCATCCCATTCAATTTCAAAGGGTAGACTTTTACTTTCTGGAGTTTTTGGCAACTGCTGAAGTGAAGTATCTCGTTTATACAAACCAAATTCTTGATTTAGCATTGACTTAATGGTTTTCTTTTCTTTATCTACTTCTGTTTTGAGATGCTCTTTTAAGGCTTCTTTATCGTAGCTGAATTTTGGATGGTCTATGGTTCCAGTCATTTTTATAAAGAGCTTTGTTCTTCCTAAACCGTCATCTTCAACATAACCAAACTCATTGCTTTTAGGTTTTCTAACTTTTTTGCTTAAAATTTCGTTTAAAAGTAGAGTAAAACTATAGTCTATATGGTTGTCAAATAAATGTTTTCCTTTAATTCCAATATTTAAAGCTGAGGAATTAACATCAAAATTGGGAATAAAAATGGTTTGATCTTTTATTAATATTTGATTTTGTAGGTTGCTGAATTTTACCCTTTTCAATTCATCAAGAGCTACAAAAGAGGAGAGGCTTTCCAAGGGTTTAAAATTGTTGAGTTCCCCCTTTTCTATGAAGATATTGCTAGATACCGTTAGGGTACTTAAGTCTGCAACTAAATTTTTAGACCATTGACAAGAATATTCAATATCAGCAGTAGCAATCCCTTCTAGATTATCACTTATTAGAGTTTGCTGATCAAAGTTATCAAACACATAAAAAAGTTCTTTAATGTTGATTTTTTGAATAGAAAATTGAGCAAAAGTGCTGAGATCTTTTACGTTTTCACGGATAAATAAATCCCCTTTAACATTTCCTCCTAAAGTTTGAAAGTTGATGTTTCTACTGCTAATTTGTTGTTGGTTTACTACAAAATCAGCTTTTAGATGATTGAGTGTAAATTTTTTAAAGCTAAGTTTTTCAATATCTGTTTGTAGTTTTATTTTAAGCTGAGGAGATACTTTTAGTAAAAACTCTGTAGTATCTTCTTGTGAAGGATTGGCTGCTAAAAAATCCTCTAATTGAATATTGGAGCTGTTTAATTTAGCATCTACAGTCAAAATTTCATGCGGCTCTATTAAATAGCCAATTAAGTTATTAAAAGAACCTTGGATTTTAACTTGGCTTTCATCAACAAGTGCAACAAGAGAACGAATATCAACATTGTTGTTTTGCAATTGTAAGGTCCCGTTAATTTGATGAATATATTGAGGGCCATTGCTGTAGTAAAAACCTATATCTTCTAATTTTATTTGGCCTTTAATTGTAGAATTTTTCCAATCTTGCAAACTGTAATTGTCAATGCTTTCCAATTGACCAAAAAGGTTTAAATGGGCATCCACCTTTCCAGTTACTTGTTTTAAATCCTCCCATTTAAAAAGCGTGATAGCATCTTTAAGTTCAAAATTCATCTTTCCCACAAATTGATATTGAGGCTTTTCAAAATTTTCTATAGAAATCTTACCTTCTATATTTCCACCATTGAAGTTTGTTTTGATGTTTTCTACAGAAATTATACTACTTTGGGGAGTATGTGCATCGCCATTATGTATCGTGCCTTTTAAATAGCTGTCTTTAAAAATAATGTTGTTTTTCTTTTGCTCAAATCGCCCTTCATTCACGATAAAACTAAAATGAAATGAAGGTTGTTCTATGGAAGATAAGGCTCCATCAATACTACCATTTATTTCAGCATCTCCATAGATTTTAAAATCAGCAAAACTTTCTTTTATTTTGGAGGGAAGCAATTCAATGGCTTTTCTTAATTCCGTATTGGTACTTCTTAGGATAAAATTGATATGAGGTTGGTCACTGTAGTTGACCTTCCCTTTTAAAGCAAAGTTCATCCCCTCAATTCCCAAGTTAGCATCAGTAAAACTAACAGCTTCTTTTTTATTATCTACGGTAGAAAGTGTATATAAGAACAATGTTTTATCTTTAACAAAGGTAAAGTCTGCATTTTGAATAAAGCTTTGTTTTAAGACACTTTTGATTTGCATATCAAAAACATCATTTTTAAAATTCCCGGATAATTCCATATCATCAATTAGAAAAGACATTTCTAATGCGTTGCTAGAATCAGTATATTCAAAAAAGATGTTGTTAAGGTTAACCTTTTTAAGGTTGATGGAAAAATTATCTTCTTTTTCTTCTTTTGAAGAAATACTTTCTTCCCAAAAGATATAATTGGTTTCTTTATTCGTATAGCGCATCATACGGCAAAAACCATTTTCAATTTTTAAACCTTTTAATTCGTAATTTCCAAAATAGAGGTCTTTAAGACTAAAGTTGGTAGCAATACTTTTGGCATATAAAAGGGTGTCTTTTTCGCTGTCGACCTCATATATTACTACCCCATTAAAAACTACTGCGGTTTGGGGGAAACTTTTCCAAAAGCTAATATTAACTTCTTTAACATCTACCTTTGTTTTGAGTTGCTTGTTGATTGAAGTTATAACATAATTTTTAATATCTCCGCTATAATAGTGTACTGTTGCCCAAATCCCACCAAAGAGTAGAAACAACAAAAGAGAAAGCGCAATTAAAATTTTATGCCAAGTCTTCATTGTTCGTATAACTATGAATAATTGCTTTTATTGTCGCGAACTCAAACCTGCTACTCTGTGCAATAAACCTACTTCTTTATCACTGAGCTGTCGATATCGTCCACGTATTAAGTTCTTTTTGGTTAAGCCAGCAAACTGTATACGATCCAGTTTAACCACCTTATAACCCAAGCTTTCCATCATTCTTCGTATGATGCGGTTTTTGCCGGAATGTAGTTCTAGTACAATTTCTGATTTATCGTTGCTGCTTAGATTATAATACGCTTTATCTGCATGGCTTCTACCATCTTCTAATTCTATTCCTTCTACTAATTCCAACAAGTGATTTTGAGTAACATTTTGGTCTAATTTCACTTGATAGACCTTTCTAACATTACTGCTTGGGTGGGTAAGGCGTTTGGTTAAATGCCCATCATTGGTAAACAATAAAAGTCCAGAGGTAGCTCGATCCAATCGACCAACAGGATATATTCTTTCTTTACAAGCTTTTCCGATGAGCTCCATAACTGTCTTTCTTTTGAATGGATCATCCATAGTAGTGATGTACCCTTTTGGTTTATTGAGTAAAAAATATTGTTTTTTTTCTTTACTAATCAATTCCCCTCCATAATGTACTATATCATTTGGTTGAACCTTAGTGCCAAGCTCCGTAACAACTTTGTCATTAATTTTTATAGCTCCAGCTATAATTAAATCATCGGCTTCTCTTCTGGAACAAATACCGGCATTTGCAATGTATTTATTGAGGCGTATACTTCCATCATTTGATGTTTCTTTTTTGACAAATTTGCCTTTTCTTTTGTTTTGAGGAGAAAATTTTTGTTTAGGAGAAGCGTACCTCTCTTTCGATGTACTTTTTGGATGATTCCCAAAATTCCTTTTTCTTCCACCTTTTCTATCTCCTTTGTAGTCGCTCATGGTTACATATAAATATTTTACAAACTTACAGATTAATTAAGCGCTATACATTGATTAAGGATGATGCAATATCAATAAAAAGAGTGAAGTTGGATTTATACTTTTAAGCTTTTCTGACAAACTCTGATTTTAAAGCCATTTTGCCGAATCCATCGATTTTACAATCAATGTTATGATCGCTGTCTACCAATCGAATATTTTTGACTTTTGTGCCTGCTTTAATAGGTTTTGGAGCTCCTTTTACGGCTAAACTTTTAATTATAATAACATCATCTCCATCTTTTAATTCCATACCATTGGAATCTAGGACTTTAAATTCTTTAGCTTCTTCAATTTCTTCTTTGGGATTCCATTCATGACCGCATTCCGGACAGGCATAAATTAAATCTGTCATTAAATAACCATAAGGAGATTCACATTTAGGACAAGCTTTCATTTCTTCAGACATGAATTGGGGTTTTAGTTAGTAATAATAAGAAAATATAAGTCTATTGGATTAAAAAGGGGAAGTTTTAGGGTCTAATGCTCCAAGTTTCATCAATTGGATCCCCTTGGGTAGAAAAACCAAGATGTTTCCAATCATTTTCTGGGGTAAGTTCATACTTGAATTTTAAATTCATACCCACACGTGAAGAGTCTTTAGAGAAAAAGATTATTTCCTCGGTATATTCCCCATTTTCCGTAGTATAAGTACGTCCCCCAGTAGCAATAAATTCTTTTTTTTCTGTATTATAGGCAATCCATTGGAAACGAGTACCAGATAAAATTTTCATGGTTTTTCTTGGATTATTTCCTTCCCTAGAAGTGAATTCCCCTTTTACCGTTCTTCCAGACATTAACCAAGAGCCGGCTAAAGCTCCTGGGCCTCCATTATCTATGCGTTTAAAACCTTTGTTGAGTGCAGGGATATACAGACTGTCCTCAAATATTTTAATTTCCCACTGAGCTGTTGTGCCTACCTTTTCAGCAGCTTTAGAGTTAAATTCAATTTCTTGTTTTAATTGTAGACCTTCTAAACTCCACGAACCACCTTGTGTACTGATAAATGCTCCACTTTCTGAATTATATGTTGTAAAAACATAATAAGCTTTCGTAAAAGTTAAAACGCTGGTTTCTTTATCTCCGGTTTCCCAAGCTCCAATTAGATTTTGTGAAAAAATGTAGAAATGGAATAGCATTGCCAATAAAAAACTTAGAAAATATTTCATGATTTTAGGTTTTAAATCTGTTGGCTAAGATAATAAAAATGGATGAAGTAATGAGGCAACTTGTATGCTACACTGTCGATGGACTGGAGGGGAGACTAGCTTCATCTTCCTTAATTAAACGATTTATTTCTACCAGTTTTCTAATGAATTCATCCAGTGTATGTTCGTTAGGTTTAGTCTTATTTGCATTTGCAATGGTTTTCTTTCCTGCAGATTGTAACTTGTCTATATTCTCCTTGGAAGCGTCAGACATATCGGAATTATAATAAGCGTTTCTCAAACTTTCGGGAACATCAACCCTTTTATAGTTTTTTTTATCTTCTCCTGTTAAAGTGTCAAAAAGCAGATTAACTTGATAATTAACGGTGTCTAATCCTCCGTCCATCATTATATCCGGAATGGATTTAGCCCAGTTGATGACTCCCCAATCCCCAGATTTACTGACATTTTTTAATTCCATGTTTGAAGACCCAGTTCCAATAGAAAGTATCATCATGTCTTTTGCAGAAGGATGAGTAATAGCTACACTTTCAAAATAAGTTGTTCTAGCTTCTGCATAAGCACACATTGTAGGATTATTGCCAAAAACTCCACCATCTATGTTCACCATTTCGGAATTATTTGCATAATTGATAATTTTTGCTGGTGAAAAATAAGTAGGTGCTGCTGAGGTTGAGCGTGCTACATCCTTTATTTTAAATTTCCTAACCTGAGCTTTTTGCCTTTTTTCTCTGTTGTTAAAAAAGATAGATTTCTGTGTTTGAAGATTATAGGCAGTTACAATACAACGTTGTAGAAGTTCATTATACATAACCTCTCCAAATTGTTCATTAAAGATAGACTCAATATTGTCTGAAGAAAAACGAGTTGCATTAAAAAGTTGGCGTATTCCAAACCAAGATTTTTTCTTAGAATCGTCAAAGATAAACTTCCCTTTATGGATGTAAAACTCTAAGGCTTCTCGAGCAGTATATTTACTATTGGGCGTATTGGGGAGGTGCCGTTCTGGATTAGGGAATAAATAATAACAAGCCAAAATCCCTCCAGTACTTGTTCCTACAATCATATCAAAATAATCTGCTATTCTAGCATCATTATTTTCTGAAAATTCGATAAGCTTTTCTTCTAAATATTGCATAACAGTGGCGGGAATTATCCCTCTAATACCACCACCGTCAAGGCATAGTATGCGTACTTTTTTTCCCATAATAATTGTATAGTTTAAGGTTTAACGTCTATTTCTATACAATGTTAGAATAAATTATTGGGGGTGCAATTGATTTTATCTGCTAACTTTGAATCTCTTTAAAAAAACTCAAGTTTAAATTTGCTTTTAAGATCTATGAAAACAATTTCAAAAACTAGCTGAAGCCATTTGAATATTTTTTATTGATAAGGATTAAACCTAAACTTTTTAAAGGTTTACTTTTTTATGTTGATGTTTTTTAAACAAAGGCTTTAATTACTTGTATTATAAAAAATAATTACAATGAAAACACTACAGAATTTCGCACTTATTTTTTTGACTTTTACCTTTCTTTTTTCTTGTCAAAATAAGCCTTCAAAAGATACTGATTTAAATCCTGACCCTTTATTAAAAGAAGGTTTTTGGAAAGGGGAATTAAAAGTTATGGATCAAGATGTGCCTTTTTTATTTTATGTGAATGAGGAAGATAAAATTACCATAATCAATAGTGAAGAAGAAATTAAAATGGAGGCTATTGAGGAAGAGGGAGATAGTGCTACTGTTTATTTTGTAAATTATCCTAATTACTTACGATTTAAAATTGAGGAGGATCAGTTATCAGGCTATTATTGGAAAACAGATGTAGGAGCAAAGTCTAAGTTAGATTTAGAGGCTACTTATTTAGGCTTAAATCAGCAAGATTATTTAAATTCGGTTGAAACGGATAAAAATATTGGAGGGAATTGGGAAATTACTTTTCGACCAAAAACAGATTTAGCTTACCCTTCCGTAGGGAAGTTTAGGCAAACTGGGAGTATTGTTACAGGAACTTTTCTAAAAAGATCAGGAGATTCAAGGTTTTTAAAAGGGACATTATCAGACAGTACTCTTAGTTTATATGCCTTTGATGGAGCTCAGGCTTCTTTATATGTAGCAAAAATAAGGGGAGATTCTATTCATGGAAAATACATGCCTAATAATTATACAATTATTGAGTGGATAGGGCGTAAAAATGATAATTTTCAATTAGAAAGTCCGGATTCTATTACTTATTTGGTGGAGAATGAATTTAAATTGAATTTAAAAACGGTTGAAGGAGAGGCATACAATATTCCAAATACGGAACTGAAAGATAAGCTGGTAATTATTCAAATTATGGGAACATGGTGCCCCAACTGCTTGGATGAAAGTCGATTTTTTAAAGAACTTTACAGGGAATATCATAAAAAAGGTTTAGAGATTCTTGGAGTTTCTTACGAGTATCCTAAAAACTTTGAAGATCAAGCAGCGCGCATTAAACGCTATGCAGAAAAAGAAGAAATACCTTATCCTATTCTTGTTGCAGGGCAATTGAATAGTGAAAATGTAGCAGAAGATTTTTATATGCTCAATGCTGTTGTAGCTTTCCCTACAGCTATTTATCTAAATAAGAAGGGAGAAGTAGTAAAAATCCACACCGGATTTAGTGGCCCAGGAACAGGAGAAGATTATGAGCTGCTTAAGAAAGATATAAGGCAGTTTATTGAAGAACAGTTGGACTAATACTTTTCTTAATTTGAGATTAGGGAATTAGTATTTTCTTTCTATCTGTGATTTTTTTATCGCTAGCTGATGTAAGCCCTGTTATTAACAGTAAAATAGCTATTCCGATTAATATAAAGATGGGGATTTTCCACGATTGGGTAAAATAGAAAATCCCACCAAAAATTGGGGGGAAGAAAGCCGCAATAAAATAACCTACGGATTGTGCCATACCTGATAATTCAGCGGCATCTGAAACATTTTCTGTACGTAATATAAAAAATATAGTTGCTAAAGAGAATGCTAAGCCAATAGAGCTTCCAATTAATACAGATGCAAGGACAGCCAACTCAGTTTCAAGAGTTGCCAATAGAATTAAACCTGAGAAAAGCCCTAAAAAAGCTATCCAGATTAAGGGTGTTTGTTTATTTAAGCGATCGGCAAATAAAGGTCCTAAAAGCACTCCAGGAACTTGGCTTAGGTGTACATAAGAAAGCATTTTCCCCGCACTGACGACATCCATTCCCCAAGTTTGCAAAATGCTAGGATACCAAGTGGCAAAAACATAATAAACAACAGACTGTGTGCCCATTAAAAGAGAAATGTTCCAAGCTAGAGGAGAAGTCCATACTTTTTTAAAATTTGAGGATTTACTTGGTTTTTTAATGCTGCTTTTTTCTTTTAAAGTTGATAGCCAAATTAGAAAGGTAATTCCTACAAGAAGAATCCATATACCGATGGATCCTTTCCACCCTATATTCCCAATTTCTCCAATTTTTACACTAAATGCTACAGCTATTGCTGCCATTAGATTCATAGAAGCAAGATAGAAAGCAGTGATTAGCCCTAATCGATTGGGGAATGCTTTTTTAATATAAGCAGGGACAAGCACATTGGCTATAGTAATGGCAATTCCTATTATAGTGGAACCCAAAAAAAGATACAAAGAATTGCCAAAAGAGCGTATAGCAATACCCAAACCTAAAAGTACAATTGCAAAAAGCAAAGTTCTTTCTAGCCCAAAACTATTTTGCAATCGAGGAACAAAAGGGGAACCAAATGCAAAACACGCTAAAGGAATAGAGGTTATAAGGCTGATTAGAATTGGAGAAAGTTGAAGGTCTTGTAGTATTTCTGGGATTACAGGACCAACTGCCACAATTGGAGCACGAAGGTTGGATCCAAGCATAATTATTGCTGTAATTGATATTACAATCCGCCAAGAAATCTTTTTACGCATAAAATTTTTGATTCATTCTCAAACGGGCAAAGCTAGGATTAACTCTTTACTTAATGAAGGCTGTTTTTATAAGTTGGGTTGAATTGCTTTTTGAGGGTGAGATCCATTTTTTCAAAAAGTGGTATCCATTGGTATTTTTCGGCTGCAATTTTTCTACTATTGTCTCTTAATTGATTCCATTTTTCTTGATTTTCAATAAGCTCAATACAGCATTTAGCGAATTCTTTTGCAGTATTGGCAAGAAGTATATCTTCTTGATGCTTTACAGCAAGGCCTTCAGCTCCAATAGAAGTAGAAACCATGGGGATTCCGCGATATAAACCTTCTAGTGTTTTTACCTTCATACCACTTCCAAATCGAAGAGGAACAATATAAACCCTTGTTTTTTTGAGATAACTGTCTAAATCCTTGATGAAACCGGTAAAGACAATATTTTGATAAGCTTGGGCAAGTTCATATATTTTAGAATTTCCCTTTTTGCCCATAATGTATAATTTTACATTGGGATGAGCTTTTAAAATATTTGGCCAAATATTTTCTATAAACCATAACAGACCGTCTATATTAGGCTCCCAGCTTAGGGTCCCCATGAAAGTTATAGCTAACTCTGTATTTTCAAATTG
This sequence comes from uncultured Flavobacteriales bacterium, assembly GCA_964552035.1. Taxonomy (GTDB): domain Bacteria; phylum Bacteroidota; class Bacteroidia; order Flavobacteriales_E; family Vicingaceae; genus CAZKFN01. The sequence goes on along the minus strand of CAZKFN010000005.1, from coordinate 14,843 downwards.
AACATCTTTAAGTTTGAGCATTTGGTCGTTGCCCAAATGATAGGTAGGCTGAAAATTATCTACAGGAATTTTATGAGATTTATATAGACGAATATCTGAAGGTGTAGCATAAACTAAATCGGCTTTTTGAAAGATAAATCTTTCAAACTTTTTAACTCGTTTAGACTCTGCTTTTAATAAGAGTTTAAAAATTAGATTCTTACTGAGTTCGGCCATACGATACCACAACATAAACTCAGCATTATGAGTATGCATAACTACCTTACCTTTATAATCTCTAGGAACATATTGGAACATTTCATAATGGTCAATTAGCAGCACATCATAATCCTTGGCAATGTTTCTAATCTTTTTGTGAAAGCTAGTAGAATAATTTCTAAAGGTATTAAGGCAGGCATGGCCCATATAACTTTTAATTAAATTAAAAGGATTTCTACTAATGTTAAGCTTTTCACAGTAGTAATGTTGAAGTTTTATATACTTTTGGAATTCATTAGAGGCTTTTTCTTCAGCCTCATTTTTTAAAAAACAAGCTAAGCTCAGTTGATACCTTTTGGATAAATCTAAAAGATAATTCCAGGATTTTACTTTCCCTCCACTTTCAGCTGGATAAGGAAGCTGAGTAGTAATAAATAAAACCTTGTGCTTATCTCTCATACATATAGAGTTGCTGCGAAAGTAATCAAATGTAATGCCTTAACAATTAAGAAAGCATCTGGGATACTATGCAGGTAAATAGATGATATAAAAAGCGGAAATGCTAGCGTGCATTTCCGCTTTAAAAATTAAACTAGAATTTATTTTTCAGCTCCAAATTTATATTGGAATCCAACAGCAATTACATATTTAAACTGAGTTCTTGGGCCTTCGATCTGAATGCCTTCACTATTCAATTTAGGCTCACCATTAGACTTCATAACTGAAATGTCAATGTCATCATCATAAATTAAGCTTGTGCTTATAGAAGCCGAAATGTAATTATTTACTTTTAAGCTTAATAAGTTATCCCAGTGAACATCGATATTTTTAGGATTATGTAAATAATTAGAAAACAAGTCTAGATTGGTTTTAAAAGAAATGTCTTTAGTGATATCTGTTTGATACATCATACGTACATATCCCCCGAGCTCAGCTCTTATATTTTTACCATCTTCTATAACTCTTTCTTTAGTAATACTATCCCCATCAACAACAACATAATAGGTTTCTATGTTTCCTTTATCTACGCCAAAAGCTCCTTTAGCAGCTAATAGCTTATCACCTACATAAGTAATTTTAGTTGTTAGAGGAGCAACAAACAATGAAAGTTTATCATCATCAGATTTATAGTCCATTCCTAAGGCTGCAATAGCATATGCTGGAGCTAAGAAGTCAGAAATCTTATGATCGGTATCAGGATAGTTATATCCTGGAGTAAATTGAGAACGGAAATTAAATAGAGCAGCATAATATAAGTTTTCAGCAGCTTTCCTACCGTATTTAGAAGTAAAGTCTATACGGTCGTCTGATTTAATAAAACCTTCATCTCCTTGTCTTACAATGCCATATCCGAGATCTAAATAATTCTCCCAGCTGTCGTTATCCTTTTTATAGTTGGCATAGAGACTAAGCATGGAGTTGATAGAAATAGAATTTTGCCCTCCTGCGGCCCAATTTTTTAATGAAACTTGAGAGAAATTGATATTCACCATTCCCCCTTTTTTCCAGCCTTCAAAGCTTTCATCACTTTGTGTTATCAAATCATCTTCAGCATCTGTCACTTGAGCATAAGCTGTGATGCCAGTTGATAATAAGGCAATTAGTATTAGTTTGTTTAATTTATTCATACTTTGTGTTGTTTAATTATGTTGATTGTTATCTAAACTAATCTCCATTTGTGGTGGAGAAATTTTAATTCCATTTGAGTTTAAAGCATTATATACTGCTTCTGCTGTTCCCAATTTTACTCCCCAAAAATTTTCTGATTTTACCCAAACATTTGCTCCAAGCTTAATTAATCCTTTAGAGAAGTCACTAATATTAACAGCAGGTGCAGGGTCTTTAAAAATACGTTCGTCTTGATGAAAAATATCTAATAAAACTTCCCTAACAGCTTCAACATTAGTTCCATAAGGGAAATCAAAAGTCCAACTAACTAATCTATTTGCTTCAATAGAAAAGTTGATAACTGTAGATGTAGATAAGTCACCATTGGGTAAAATGATGGTCCTATTATCGGATGTTTTAAGGATGGTATTAAAAATTTGTATTTCACGTACTGAGCCGCTATAGCCTTGAGTCTCAATCCAGTCCCCAACTTTAAAAGGTTTGATAAGTAGTATAATTACCCCTCCAGCAAAATTTTGTAGGGTTCCAGAAAGTGCCATTCCTATAGCTAATCCAGCAGCACCAATAATGGCAATGAAGGAAGTCATTTGTATTCCAATCATACCAAGAACGGTAACTGCTAAAAGTACTTTTAGTGAAGCCGAGATTAAACTTTTAAGAAAGGGAATTAAAGAAGGGTTTATTTTCCTGTTATTAAAAGCTTTAGAAACAGCTTTCATAATTTGTTTGATTAGCCATAATCCTAAAATAAGTATTACAAGGCCACCTATCAACTTCAGGCCATAAACTGTTACAAATTCAACAATTTTGTCTGTATACTTGTTTATATCCATAGAAATACCGTTAAAAAAGACAAAAGTAAAGCAAAATTTGTATTTATACTGCTGTTTCTTAGAATATAAAGTTCAAGTTTGTTAAAACATAAATGAAGTATCTAAGTATTATAATATTATTTCTCTTTGTTTTGCTTGTGGAGGTCTATGCTTACCAAGCTGTTAGGGTGTATTCAAGGAAGATTAGTATTTTTAAATCTAAAATTTTAAAAAACAGTTATTGGGCTGCTACATGTTTGACCTTATTGATTATTTTAAGCTATATAATAATAGGACAGTCAAATATGGGTGTGATTATAGATACTTTTTTAAGGGCTTTTATTTTAATCAATATATTTTCTAAACTTACATTAGCTTTATTTGTGCTTATAGACGATGGCTTAAGAGTTGTAAAATGGGTTTTTAAAAGAATTCAAACTCCAACAAAAGCACAAAATTTATCTAAACAAGACGGTGGAATTAGTCGTTCTGATTTTCTTATAAAAACAGGTTTAGTAGTTGCCGCTGCACCAGTTATAACTATGAGTTGGGGAATAATCAGCAGAGCTCATGATTATAGAATTAGACGTGAAAAAATACCAATCCCTCATCTTCCTTCTGCTTTTCAAGGATTAAAAATTGCTCAAATTTCAGACATACATTCAGGAAGTTTTTGGAATAAGACTGCCGTAAAGGGAGGAGTAGAAATGCTAATGGAAGAAAAAGCTGACCTCGTTCTTTTTACTGGAGATTTAGTTAATAATAAATCATCTGAAATGCAAGACTGGGGAATAGTGTTTAACAAAATATCCGCACCTTTAGGTGTATATTCTGTTTTGGGAAATCACGACTATGGGGATTATGAAAAATGGCCTTCTATTGCTGCAAAAGAGAAGAACCTCAAAGATTTAATTAAAATACAGGAAGGTATGGGATGGAAGCTTTTGAAAAATGAACATACCGTCATAAAAATAGATGGAGAGAAACTAGGAATAATTGGGGTAGAAAATTGGGGGGCGGCACATAATTTCCCTAAGTATGGTAATCTAACAAAAGCTATGCAGGGGCTAGAAGTAACTGCTGTTAATATTTTACTTTCTCATGATCCTACTCATTGGAGAGCTGAAGTGCTCCCTAAATTTTCTCAAATTGATCTGACACTTTCTGGACATACGCACGGAATGCAGTTTGGAGTTGAGGTGCCAGGATTTAAATGGAGCCCAGCAGAATACCTATATAAAGAATGGGCAGGGCTTTATAAAGATAAGAATCAATACTTATATGTTAATAGAGGGTTTGGGTACATCGGTTATCCTGGGAGAATTGGAATTCTGCCTGAAATAACAATATTGGAATTACAAAAAGCATAACTTATAAAGCAACTTATTGGCATTTATTTTCTTTTTTTATTAATATACAATCATACCAAGTCTTTAAATTCATAGAAAATCAAGCGAATATTTGATATTCATAAATATTCTTGCTTAATTTTATAGTCTGCTATTCCCATAACCTTTCGGTGAAGATGCATAGATAACACTAAAAGCATAATATCATGAAATTTCAGAACGTTGACTTGGAAGAGGAGCTAATCAAGCTCAATAAGAAACAAGTAAATAAAAATTCCATTATGGAATTAAAATTGATTCTACATCAGGCTTATGAGGAAGACATAGCAATTCGACAAAGAGTTTTAAGTCCTGCAGTGCCCCAAGACATTTCTTTTGAAGGCTTGGATGAAAATCGAATCTTCAACTTGGAGCAAATTCGAGGGATTTGTTTAAAATATAGGCTGAGGTTTTTAGATGCCTCTTTATTTAAGGGAGAAATTCCTGCTGAAGCAATAAGTAAAATTAAACACTTGGAAAAAGAGCTTGGAAAAGAATTTAAAGATTATAAAATTATTGCCCCTAAGAGTATGTTTACTTTAAAGGAAAAAGATTCCGACCCTTTGTTGTTTGTTCGCCTCAACGATAATTGCTTTTACTTTATTCACAAATGGGGAGGAGAGTTGAATAGGTTTAGAAGGATTATCGCTTATCCCATGCAAAGCTTTGGGCATTATTTAGGGTTTTTAATTGGTTTATCTTTTATATTTATGCTGCTTATACCCACCTCTCATATTGGATATAGCTTGTTTCTTTTTATGCACTTTCTCATCGCTTTTGCATGTTTAAGCAGTATTTATATATTTGGGATAAATCGACAAAATTTTACATCTGTAGTTTGGGATAGCCAATATATTGCATAATAAAAAAAGGTGCGGAATTTCCGCACCTTTTTTATAGTAAGGTATTTTTATTTGTTTTCGTCAGCATAATTAAACACTTTTTTCAGGATAGAAGAAGTACGCTCCAATGGGTCTTTTCTAATAGCTTGTTCTTCTTTTGAGATCTTCAAAAATAAACCGTCTATAGCTCTGTTAGTGACATAATCATCTAAGTCAGGGTTTATTTTTTCTACCAAAGGGATTTTATTATATTGATTCATAATGTCATTCCAATATTTGGTGGCATTTACTTCATTGAGTGATTTAGTAATATGGGGTATAAATTTACTGTATAAATCAGCTCTAGTTTTAGTTTTTAAATAAGATGTTGCCGCAGTATCTTCACCAAAAAGTATAGACTTTGCGTCTGCAATGGACATGTCTTTAATCGCCCGTAGAAAAATAGGTTTGGCTTCGCTTACTGCATTTTCTGCTCCTTTATTTAACAAGGCTATTAATCTATCTACTTCGTTATCTAAGCCAATACCTCTGAGGGTAGATTCAACTTTTTGAGCTGAGGGAGGAAAATAAATTTTGTAAAGTGGATTATCTGCATAACCTCCAGTAGTAGCTAATTGGGACACCCCATTAACAGTTCCTTTTTCTAAGGCAGCTTTTAATCCTTGTATAATCTCATTTGTAGAAGGGGTTAGGTTCTCTACTTCAGGTAGATTGCTAACTACGTTTTTAAGCTCATCACAAGAGGTAAACCCAATTAATACACACAATATAAAAAAGACACTTTTTTTCATAACATTAAAATTCAAAGGTTTTAAATAATTTGTTTTATAATATTGTAAAATGATATTCTTTGTAAATTCAAAGATTTAAAATATGAAGTTGCAAACTTAAAGAGAAAAAATGAGCTGACAAGGGCAGAGTAAGGTTTCAACTTCATACGTATCTCATTATCTTTTATTGATAGAAGTTTAATCTCCCCAGACCTTTGTGCCGGCAGTACAGTTTTTACAAATATCAATATGTTCTCTTCCTTTTAAAATTTGTTGTCTAAAATTATAGTAAGGTTTATCCTGCCATATCTCTCTAAAGCTTTTATCGGCTAATTTCCCAAGCGTATATTTTGCATCCTTATCAAAGCAGCAAGGTATAACCCTCCCATCCCATGTAATGACACAAGAGTGCCATAGTTTCCAACAATGGTTAGCAAGTTTATTTTTTATACAATATGTTCCGTCAGGCATTTCCTTGTAACGAGAATACTTATCAATTGAAGGAATTAAGGGGTTCCCATGTTTATAATCATAGATTTGAGCTGTTTTTAAACGGACTTCATCGGCACCCATATCTCTCCCTAATTTTTTCACATCCTCAATTTGGTGCTCATTAGGGCCCACGACTAGGAACTGAAAAATAACATGTGGAGTTTTTGATTTTAACTCTCTCTTCCAGTGAATGATATTTTTGGCACCTTCTAACACCTTTTCTAATGAACCGTTTCTACGATAGTTTTCATAAACTTCCTGAGTGACTCCATCAATGGAAATAATTAGACGATCTAAGCCCGACTCTATGGTTCGTTTTGCTGTTTTATCATCTAAGAAGTGAGCATTAGTTGAAGTGGCGGTATAAATGTTTTTTTTAGAAGCATATTCCACCATATCCAAGAAGTTTTTATTGATATAGGGTTCTCCTTGAAAATAAAAGTTGAGATAAAAAGTCTCTTTATGAAGCTGGTCGATAACTTGCTGGTAAAATTCCTTTTTAATACTACCTGTAGGTCTAGAAAACGCACGCAATCCACTTGGACATTCAGGACACCCTAAGTTACATGCTGTTGTTGGTTCTATAGAAATTGCCAAGGGCAAGCCCCATTGTATTGGTTTTTTTTTCCATTTAGAATAAAAATAAGATAAAAGAACTAGAGATGCATTCCAAGCCCTACGAAAACTAGCTCTTTTTAATAGTTGTATTTTGTCATTAAGCCCTTTCAAGATACTTCAAAGTTAAGCAAGCATTTTATGATTATGAATCTTTAAGCTTATTGCTTTTGAGGAATTAAAGATTACAAAAAGTTAAAGTATAAAGCGCTATCTTATAAGTTATGAGAAATCGATGAGTTCCAAGTTTATCTATATTTTATAGCTAACTGTATACCAACAACCTTGCTAATTTTTTAGGCTTAATATTATAAATAACAAAAGAGGGTGTTTCATGAGTATGAAGCACCCTCTTTTAAAAGCTTTTAAAAAACTTCTTACTTCTTAATGATAAATTTTAGCGTTTCTTGTTCTCCTTTCTCATTAATTAAAGTAAAGAAGTACAATCCGTTGCTTAAATCTAAGTTGAATTCTTTACCGAAGTTAGAATTACTTACATTTTCTTCACGATGCACTTCTTTTCCAGTTAAATCTCTTATTATATATGATACAATTGAATTCTCTTCTCCTTTATAGTCTAAGGTAAATGTACCACTAGTTGGGTTAGGATAGATGCTCAATTGAGTTTTTGGATTTTCAATAGACTTGATTCCTGTAATTACAATTGCAATGGAATCCGTTTCTTTTGGATCAAAAGTACATGCCTCAGCAGTAGTCACAGAAACAGCAATTACATCATGATTAACAATATCTATACCTGCAATAGCTTTATATTCATCTGAAGTTTCACCTGTAATTACTACACCGTTTTTATACCAAGTATATTCTGGATTACTTCCACCGTTGGTAGGAGTGGCAATAAAAATAACGGTATCTTCATGGTCTGCAGGGAAATTACTTGAACTTAAAGCCACAGAAGAAGTATCAAAACTTTCACATGTTTCATATGCTCCTAAATCAATGTTATTACCCAATATTCTATTTAACCCTCTTATATCTTCAGAAATTCCTGAAAGATCTGGTGTTTCATTCGCATCATAGAATGAAGAATCTCCAGAATCAATTGCTTGGCTCGTAGGAGATAAAGTAAAGTCATTATTAATAGAATCTGTAAACACAGGAGATGTTATAGGAGTTGGAGGGGTTAGTCCATCCACAAAATACATATTGTCTGCTATAGAAGTAAATACAGAAGTTCCTACCATAGCTTGTGGCACTTCAACATCAGAATTAGAAGGTGCAGTATTTCCATGAATAATGGTATTTCTAATTTGAGAATTTCCATACCCATCATCAAATCCACCACCAGCGGAAGTATCAGCACTGTTTTTAGTAATGGTTACATTTGTTAAGATAGCTGAAGAACCTCCATTATTATGCGTTTCAGTATAAAAAGCGCCTCCAGAGTTTCCAGCGTGGTTAAGGTAATATAAACCATTGGTAGAAACCACTTCGCAATCTCCACCACCACTGTAGATAGCTCCACCATTTTCACCTGAAGTGTTTTCAGTAAATGTAGTGTTGTTCATAAATAATTCACATTGGCTCCAGTTGGCAATCGCTCCACCATTTCCTACAGCTGAGTTACCCTTAAACAATACATCGATTAGCTCTAGCTCACTTCTCCAGTTTTGTATTGCTCCGCCTTCTCCATCAGTAGAGTTATTTTTAAATTCAACATTCTTAAAAGTTACGTTACTTTTATCATTTTCCATAGCTCCACCACCATTACTTCTACTGCTGTTTTCTTCAAATAATGCATTAGCAAATATGCTTTCAGCATTATCATTATAAATTGCACCAGCTTCCCTAGCATGATTATTTGTAAAGGTAACATCTTGATAGTTAACCTTACTTTCTAAAACATAAATGGCACCTCCACCGTCTTCTTCATCAAAAGCATAGTTATCTTCAAATAGAGTTTCTGCTATAGCAACTTCACTATGTCCAACAACTCTTAATCCACCACCACCTTGTGATTCATAGCAACCGTTATTAGTAAAAGTAGAGTTTGTAATTCTAAGGGGAGGACATCCATCAATTCTCAATGCTCCACCTTCATTATCACTAGTTGATAATTGAGCTGTATTTGTAATGTTATTTGAGAAAATTGTGTTGTCAAAGTTTGTAGCTGATTTAAACATATTAACCGCTGCACCACCTTGAGAAGCATAGTTCTCAGTAAACTCTACATTGTTTATATTGAAATGAGCATCAATTAAAAGCATTCCTCCACCATAATCTTTGTCTATGGGCAAAGAGTTAATAGTATTTGTTCCTGTACCGTTAGCGTTACCATTTGTTATGGTTAAACCATCTAGTGTTAGTCTACCCACGCTAGCTCCAATAACTACATGATAGGCAAATCTTGAACTATCGCCATTATACAAATCACCACTTAATATTGTTTTGTTTGTATCGTTCAATACTCTTTGACTTAGGCTGGTTTCAGTTCCATTAAACCCACCATAAATAGAAACACCCATTTTTAGAATAAAAGATCTTTCTCTGTTAACAATTGGCATACTACTACCATAGCTGAAGGTAGGATAATAAGTACCCTTTTTCATCCAAATAGTATCTGTTGCATTGGCAGCATCAATAGCATCCTGAAGATCAGGATAAGCATCTGCCCAGCTTGTACCATCAGGATTAGAACTTGTTGATGAAACATCTACATAATGAACTGCCCCTTGTCCATATACACCTATAAATAGAAACATGAAAACTGGCAATAAAAATAGTTTAAGTTTTTTCATTTTTAAATAATTTAGTTTTTGTCAAGTCTCAAATATAAGTTAATTATATGTTTTTTAAGGAATAGATGTTTTTAAAAAAACAAAAATAAGCTTTAAAGTATGTTAATTGAGAGCTTAAACAATAGGTGTAATCATGTTATTAACAGCTTGTTAGAACTATCAGAACCCTTCATTATCAAGGCTAAGAAATCACAAAAAAGAAATTTCCTTCATAAAAAAAACCTCCTTGGGTATAATCCAAGAAGGTTTTTAAGGGCTATAACAAGTTGTTATTTTTTAATAATTAGCTTTAAAGTTTCCGTTTCTCCATTTTCATGAATCAACGTAAAGAAATATAGGCCATTATTAAGATTTAGGTTTATTGACTTTTTATGGGTCATATTGCTTATTCCTTCTTTGCGATACACTTCTCTTCCAGTTATATCGTTTACTACAAAAGTTGTAGGAGCATTATTCCCATGATAATCCAGAGTAAATAAGCCATTTGTTGGGTTGGGGTATATGTTAAATTTAGTTTCGACATCTGTTTTTACATTAATTCCTGTAATTACAATGATAATAGAATCACGGAATTTACTATCAATAATACAAACATCTTCTGTAGTAACAGTAACCGCAATTATATCGTGGTTAACAATGTCAGTTCCTGCAATAGCATGATATTCTTCAGAAGTTTCACCAGTAATAATCACTCCATTTTTATACCAAGTGTATATAGGATTGCTTCCCCCATTTATTGCAGCAGCATGAAACGTAACGGTATCATCATTATTTGCAGGAATATCAGAAGAAAGACTTACCGAAGAAGTAACAATGTTTCCACATGTTTCATACGCACCCAAATCAATACTGTCGCCTTGAATTCTATTTGCACCGTTTATATCCTTTGTAATTCCCGAAAGATCTGGATTGTTATTAGCATTATAAAAATTACTATCTCCTGCATTTAATGCCGGACTTAAGTATCCTAAGGTAAAGTCATTGTTGGCAGTATCTGCAAAAACCTCTCCTATAAAAGTAGAATAAACCCCTGCTCCAATATGAAATTCATCTTCAAAAATTGAATAATGAACAGAAGTTAGAGCCATAGATAAAGGCACTTCAACATCTGCATTTCTTGGGGCATAGTTTCCATGAAAAATACTATTTCTTACTTCTGTATTTCCAGCTCCATCATCAAACCCTCCTCCGGCTGAGGTATCTGCACTGTTTTTAGAGACGGTAACATTGGTTAAAATAACAGAAGATCCTCCGCTATTGTGATTTTCAGTATAAAAAGCACCTCCAGAAACTCCAGCATGGTTAAGGTAATAAAGCCCATTGGTAGAAATCACCTCACAATCACCACCTCCATTATAAATTGCTCCACCATTTTCTCCTGAACTATTTTCAGTAAAAGTAGTATTGTTCATAAATAACTTGCATTGACTCCAGTTGGATATAGCTCCTCCATTTCCTGCTGAGGAATTACCTTGAAATGTTACCTCATTCAGCTCTAACTCACTTCTCCAATTCTGTATGGCACCACCATCACCATTGGTAGTGTTGTCTTTAAAAACAACATCAGATAAAACTATCTTACTCTTGTCATTTTCCATAGCTCCTCCTCCATCATCTCTACTGCTATTATTTTCAAAAATAACATTAGAAAACACGCTTTCTGTATTATCGTTATAAATAGCTCCTGCTTCAACAGCAGTATTGTTTTCAAATGTAACATCTAAATAATTCACTTGACTTTCTATGTTGTAAATTGCACCTCCTCCATCATCTTCATCAAGGGTGAAATTACTTTCAAAAATAGAATTTTCAATTACTATTATGGAGCTATCTGTATTTCTTAAAGCTCCACCACCTTGAGTTTTATAACATCCATTGTTGGTAAAAAGAGCATTTGTAATTGACGCTTCTGAGCTTTCATTTCTCATTCCTGCACCCCCTTCTTTATCATTAGCAGCATCTATGATGTTTTTATCGAAAAGAACATTGTTTAATACAATGCCCTTAGAAGATCTAGCATTAATTCCTGCACCTCCTTGAAGTGCATAGTTGTTTTTAATTTCTACATTTTCGATGTTAATAGAATCACAAGATTCTAAAAATATTCCTCCACCATGGGATTGTTGAATTTGTTTCCCTGTACCAAAAACTAAATCATTTTGACTCCCATTTGCATTAGCATTCATAATGCTTAAGCCGTTTAATGTAACAGAATTAACATCAACTCCAATCATAACATGAAACAAAAAGCCTGTACTGTCAGTGTTATAAGCATTTCCACTTAATACAGTTTCAGTTGTATCGGCTAAAACTCTTTGATTTAAACTTGTCTCATTTCCGACAAATCCTCCATAAATAGCAATCCCAGACTTTAATACAAATGCAAGAGTTTTGGGGTTCATGGGCTGTAGCATTTGAGTGTATTCTTTAGTAGGAAGATAAACACCTCTTTTAACCCAAATTGTATCTCCAGCGGTTGCTTTGTCAATTCCATCTTGAAGCTTTGAAAATGCCCTTTGCCAAGTTGTTCCATCCAAGCGCAACAATGGGTTATTGTTGTCTGTATCAACATAAATAATATTTTGGGCACTAACTCCTACAAATAGGAATAATAATAAAGGAAGTAAAAATAGTCTAAGTTTTTTCATTTAAAAGTATATATAAATTAAGCTTTCAAAAGTACTCTATTTTATAACTGTAGGGCAAAAAGGTTATTGTATAAACAAAAAACCTTGTTTAAATTTCTAAATTAATAATTTTTAGGGTTCTATACTTATTAAGACGATATCTTCGGGTTGCAATTTGGTACGATATAATAGCCCCCAAAAGTGCAGATGAAGTTACAATTGCTGTTTCAGCAGATGCAATTTTGTCATATTCCCCTTGTAGAAGACGGTTTCCATTAAAAGCTATATGGTAAGCTAAACCTGATTTTATAAAGAGATTGGTCAAGAAGAACCAACCATTTTTTCCTTGGGTATTGCGAATATATATGATTTCATAAAGGAATAATTCGTCATTATTTACAATAAAAGAGCTGTCTTTTATTTCTTGTATTTCCCCTTTATAGATTCTGCCTTCATCATTCATTAAATGTATAATATCCCCCTGATAATACCTTATTCTTTTAACTTTTCCTGGTTTATCTAAGGCTATTATTTTTTGTGCAAAAAGTGTAGAACTTAAGCCTATTAATAATAGGCAAAGTAAAAACTTATTCATATTGTATGCATACGTTTTTAGCTTCAGTGAAAAATTTTAATACTTCAAAACCACCCTCTCGTCCAACTCCGCTTTGTTTAACTCCGCCAAAAGGAGTTCTTAAATCTCTAACCATCCAACAATTTATCCATACTATACCTGCGTGGATTTTATTGGCCACTCGGTTAGCTCTAGAAATACTTTCTGTCCAAACAGTAGAGGATAGGCCATAGTTTGTTGAATTGGCATAAGTTAAAACTTCATCTTCCGTCTCAAAAGGCATAAGGGTTACAACCGGTCCAAAAATTTCTTCTTGATTAGTTCTACAATATGGGTCTAAACCTTCTATTATGGTTGGTTCTATAAACCAACCCTTAAGTCCCTTAGAAGATAAATCTACAGCCTTTCCTCCACACAATATTTTTCCCCCTTCTTCTTGTGCTAAAGCGATATATTCTAAAATTTTATTAAAATGTTCTTGAGATACTACTGCTCCCTGATCGGTATTCTCATCTAGGGGGTCACCTATTTTCAATGCTTTAGTTTGTGCTACAAAATCTTTCTTAAATTTTTCATAAATACCCTTTTGGACAAAAATTCTAGAACCACAAAGACAAATTTGCCCTTGATTGGAAAAAGAAGACCGTAGTGTTGTGTCCAACATTTTAGAATAATCACAATCCTCAAAGATAATGTTTGGGTTTTTACCTCCTAATTCTAAAGAAAGTTTTTTAAACATTGGAGCTGCGGTTTGGGCAATTGTTGCTCCTGTTTTTGTTCCTCCTGTAAATGAGATGACAGGAATATCTTTATGTGCAGTAATGGCAGTGCCTACTTCATGACCATAACCATGAACAATGTTTAATACTCCTTTCGGGAGTCCGGCTTCGATACATATTTTGGAGAGCATAAAAGCAGTCATAGGGGTTATTTCAGAAGGTTTGGCAACTACACAGTTCCCACTAGCAAGGGCTGGAGCTATTTTCCAAGTAAAAAGGTAAAGAGGTAAATTCCATGGAGAAATACAACCAACTACTCCAATGGGTTGACGTAAAGTATAATTGATTGCACCCTGTTCCATTTGATGAGTTTCGGATTCAAAATGTAGGATGGCAGAAGAAAAGAATTGGAAATTTTCAGATGCTCTAGGGATATCCACTTTATGAGCTAAAGAGAGTGGCTTCCCATTATCTATAGATTCGGCTTCTGCAAGATAGGTTTTGTTTTTACGAATTAGCTCAGCAATTTTTCTAAGAATTGCTGAACGATTAGCTTTAGGAGTAGTAGACCAACTAGGGAAAGCCATTTTGGCAGCCTCTACTGCTTTTTGAACATCCTCTCGGTTTGAACGGGGGATTTGAGAATACACCTCTGCTAGAGCAGGATTGAAGTTGTCAATATATTTTTTTGAAGAAGGCTCTACCAATTGCCCGTCAATATAATTTAAAATCTTTTTCATAGGATAAATTTACTCATATTTGGGTTTAAAAATAGCTCTAGGGTTTAGTCTTTTTGAGAGTTGAAGATAATTTACTTCTTTATAGCTTGCTTAGTTCATGCTAGAGTTAAAATAAAAAGCCTTGTTAATATGTGTTAATCACTGTTCTTGCTTTCATTAATATATTAATTTCGGAGGTGAATGATAAAGCGTAAGTTAATTATACTGATTACTGCTGCAAGTATAAGCATGGTTGCTTTAATTGCAATTCAGGTGTATTGGATAGATGCAGCTGTGGATACCCAACGCAGAAAGTTTGATCAGACTGTAATGGAAGTCATGAGCAGCACACTTGAGAAAATTGAAAAGGAAGAAGCTGTGACGAAAGTTACGAGTGAATTATTTCCTTCTTCAACTGTTGATAAATCTCTACATTCTGATTCTGTTATTAACATAGATAAATTTCCTTTAGGAGATCCATTTAAAAAACAATTAATTACCAAAAGAGAAACTCAGGATTACGATTTATTAAATATTCAATTTACTCCACCAACTACAGATTCTTCAATTTTCATTATTAGAAAAAGTCAGAAAAGGGTATTAAGCACTAATGTTACAGTAGATATTACCGATCAATTGGAGCAAAAGGCTACTTTGATTAATGAGATTGTAAATGAGCTTGCTCTCATTAGCATCAAT
>CAZKFN010000004.1:6404-52775 GCA_964552035.1 uncultured Flavobacteriales bacterium | reverse complement strand
CCCACCACACCCTTCGGCATCTAGCCAAATGCCGTCTCCCAAACCGTCCATTTGAAGTGCACCAACGTCTGTAGCAGCCTCTAATTGAAAGCTTTCTACATCTTTGTTTCTATATTTTCGTTTAATAACAACAGGGCATTCAATTTTATTATTCATAAGCTCTATAAATGCTCTTCGTTGTTCGGCCATACCATGAGTATTTTTAGTTTCTAGAACTAAAACAGCCTTTTTATTAGTTTTAAGTATTTCTATAAAATTTTTATTAAATAGATGGGATAGTTCACAATTAACAAAGGCGATTTGAAGATTGGAATTATCTATTTTTATAAAAGTATCAACATTCATTAATGGGTAATGTCGCTCCTTGTTAGGATTTTTTTTCCAAGTATTAAAGTTTTGGAGCAATGCTAAAGTTCCCGGTATCTCAAAATCAATTTGTTGCTCACCTATATATATTAGGTCTGCTGCTTGATCTTGAATGTTCCATTTGTCTAGAGGTACGGAGTAAAAATAACCCCAAGCAAAGAGTGAAGCTTGTGATATCACTTTCTTTTTAGATAGATCTCCTACTACAAGGGGTGGATTTTTGCCTCCAATGTTTTTAATAGTATAAGTGCTTCGTTTAGTAAACTCAAAAAAGTTAATGGGAGAGTGTTCATAATCAAAGTCCGGTATTGGATTATGAGCTTCTCTATTTTTATATCTCCTAACTAGTTTTTGAGCAACTGGAATTTCATGTTCAGAGTCTTCTGTTAAGGAAACTCTAATAGTATCTCCTAATCCGTCTTCAAGCAGTGTGCCAATTCCAACGGCAGATTTTATTCTTCCATCTTCTCCATCTCCGGCTTCTGTTACACCCAGGTGCAAAGGATAATCCATCCCTTCTGCATCCATTTCTGCAACGAGTAGTCGGTAAGCTTGAACCATAACAATCGTATTGCTGGCTTTCATAGATAGAACGATGTCGTGATAATTGTTTTTTCTACAAATTCTTAAAAACTCCATAGCAGATTCAACCATTCCCTTTGGGGTATCGCCATATCTGCTCATGATTCGATCTGAAAGTGAGCCGTGATTAGTACCTATTCTCATAGCAATACCTTCTTCTATGCAGATTTTTACTAATGGAGTAAATTTCTTTTCAATTCTTTCTAATTCCGCTTGATAGCTTTCATCCGTATATTCTATATTTTCAAATTTCTTTTTATCTGCGTAATTGCCTGGGTTTACTCTAACTTTTTCAACAATCCTTGCGGCTACTTCGGCGGCATTTGGAGTAAAATGTATGTCGGCAACTAAGGGCACATCATAACCTGCTTCTTTTAATTTCTCTTTAATTTTTCTAAGGTTTTCAGCTTCTTTTATACTTGGTGCTGTTAATCTTACAATTTCTCCTCCTGCCTCAATAATTCTTATGGATTCTTCTACGGATTTTTCAGTATCCATTGTATCAGTGGTTGTCATAGATTGTATGCGTATAGGCTCATCTCCACCTATACCTATTTTACCTACCATAACTTTTCTAGCAGATCTTCTTTTATATGAAGTAAGACTATGACAAAACTTTTTCATGGATTTTTTTTCAAAATTAACCTTTAATTATTAGTGTACTTTATTTCGTTTGGGCTTTTGTTTTTATATTATAATTTTGAATGGTTTATAAATTCCTTTATGGCTTGTGTTGTTTCTTCACGGGCTTCCATAGGCAACATATGTCCGCCATTTTCAATAATTTTAAAAGAGCCCTTAGGATTTAGTTGTGTTTCTTTAATTAATAGAGTTGGGTTTAAAGAATGGTCTTTTTTACCAATTAAATAGGCAAAAGGATAGGGGGCAAACTTTAAAATAACTTCTCTATCTTTTCGTTGTTTCATTCCTTCAATATTAGCAGCTATTCCTTTGAGGGCACATTTTTTAGCCATAGCTGTATATTTAGTTATCAGTAGCTTTCTATCTTTATTGTCAAGGGTGAAAAAGGTAGGGATAAGGTGTTTAAGAGTTTGAGTTTTATTATTAAGGAATAATAATTTTAATTGTTCTCTTGATTTTTTTCTTTCTATGGTATCACTTTTAGCTGTAGAATTGATTAGCAGTAAAGCCTTTACCATATCCGGGTATTTCTCAGCAAATGCTAAAGCTACATATCCGCCTAGGGAGTGACCAATAAGAAATGTTTTTCTAATCCTGTTGAATCTTAAAACCTGGAATATAGCCTCAGCCATAAACTCCATAGTATGGAGATAACCAAAGCTAGAAGAATCTCCATGACCTGGCAAATCAATAGAAAAAATTCTATATGTTTTGCTCAAGTCTGAACTTGTATTTTCCCATAGAGATTTATCAGCTAAAAAGCCATGGAGAAGAACCACAGCACTACCTTTTCCCGTTACTTCATAAGAAATGGTTCCATTTTTAAAAGGATGAGAGAACTTCATTTTATCCTCGCATTGCAGCCTCTATTTCTTCGATTTCTAATGGGATGTGACTCATTAAATCTTCTAGGCCATCTTCTCGTACCACATAATTATTTTCTAAACGGATTCCAATATTTTCCTCTCTGATGTAGATTCCTGGCTCTATAGTAAAAACTGCATTAAGGGGGATGGGTTTAGTCCAACTTCCTACGTCATGTACATCAAGTCCAATGTAGTGTGAAGTTCCATGCATAAAGTATTTTTTATAAGCAGGCCAATTAGGATCTTGAGTTTTTACATCCTCTTCCGTAAGTAAACCAATCTTTAATAATTGTTCAGTCATTAAAATGCCAACTTGTTCGTGGTATTCTTTCAATGTAATACCTGCTCTAAGGATTTTTTCTGCACCTTTCATAACGTTTAAAACAGCAGTATAAACTTCTTTTTGTCTTTTGGTAAACTTTCCATTTACTGGGACAGTCCTTGTTAAATCAGAGGCATAGTTAGCGTATTCTGCAGCAACATCCATAAGGATTAAGTCGCCATCTTTGCAGATTTGGTTGTTATTAACATAGTGAAGAACGCAAGCATTAAACCCAGAAGCAATGATGGGCTGATAAGCGAATCCCTTTGAACGATGACTGATAAATTCATGTAAGAGTTCGGCTTCAATTTCATATTCCATAACTCCGGGTTTAATAAATTTCAGAACTCTTTCAACACCTTGGGCTGTGATGTTACACGCGATTTGCATTAAGTCGATTTCTTCTTCTTCCTTTGAGGATCGTAATTCATGCATAATAGGAGCAGAGCGTTGGTAGTGAAATAATGGGTATTCTTCTCTACACCATTTTCTAAATCTATCATCTCTAGTTTCTACTATAGGTTCAGCTCTGAGATGTTCGTTGTCATTTAGATAAATGTTTTCTGCCTCATAGATGATGTTACGTAAAATTTTGTGAAAGTCTTTTAACCAATAAATAGTTTTTATTCCAGAAGTCTCTCTAGCTGCTTCTTTTGTTAACTTTTCACCTTCCCAAACTGCAATTTCTTCATTGGTTTCTTTAAGAAACAGTACTTCTTTGTGCTTTTGATCTGGGGAATCAGGGTATAGAAGCAAGATGCTTTCTTCTTGATCAACGCCACTTAGATAAAAGAAATCGTTGTTTTGCCGAAAAGGCATACTGCCGTCAGCATTTGTCGGCAAGATGTCGTTGGAGTTAAAAATAGCAATTGATTTTGGTTTTAACTTTTGTGAAAATTTCGATCTATTTTTTATAAATAAATCACTATCTATAGGTAAATACTTCATAAGTGTATTTTTAATATTAAACGAATAAAGAACAAAAATACGATGCTAATTAACCAATGAAAAATCTTTCTAAGTATTTAATTTGGAAAGAAGGTGTTAATTTATTAGAAATAAATGTAGCACAGATTTTTTGTGTATTTTTTAAACTAATAAATATTTTAAATTTTTTCTATTAAAAATCAGTTAATTTTGTTTTTTTAAGGATTGTTTAAAATAGTTTTTTTTAAGACTAATAAATAATGGAGATTTAATAAAAAAGGAGTTGTTAGTTAGTTTTAAGAAATTTATTAAGAACAGTTCTAAATATGGCAACAATGCCCTTTATAAATTGAAATAGACAAAATCAAGGGTTAAATTTGCCTTTTAACAAGGATATAAATTTCAAAAAAGTTTTCGAATGAGTGAATCGAAAGGATTATTAAAGTCAAATGTTGTAAAAAAATATTGGCTAGCTGCTACAGGTTTGTTTTTGTGCTTGTTTTTGGTAGGGCACTTAGTGGGAAACTTGCAGTTATTTGCAACTTCTTATGAAGGAATATTAGGGTTTAATGAGTATGCAGTCTTTATGACCACCAACCCCGCAGTTAAAGTTTTGTCTTATCTGACTTATTTCAGTATATTATTTCATGCAATTGATGGGATAGTGATTGAAGTTGCGAATAGAAAAGCTAGACCAATTAAGTATGCTTACAGTAGGCCTTCAAAAAATTCAAGGTGGGCTTCCAGAAATATGGGAATTTTAGGAACTATAATTTTAGTATATGTTGTTGTGCATATGCAAAATTTCTGGTATAGATTCCATTTTGGTGAACTTCCTTTTATGAGTAGTGAAGGAGGAGACCCGTTGTTAAAGGATGGGACTATTATTCCTGGTGGAGTTGTAGAGCAAGGGAAGGTTGTAGTAGAAGGGGTGGTAGCCGGTCCAGCCATGAAAGATTTATATACCATAGTGTTTGAATCATTTCAAAATCCGGTAATCGTTTTCTTCTATGTGATTTCAATGATAGCTTTAGGTTTTCATTTATCACATGGTTTTGCAAGTGCTTTTCAATCTTTAGGATTGAGAAATGATAAGTATACTCCATTATTAACAAAGTCGGGATATGCATTTTCTATAATCGTATCTGCACTTTTTGCACTTATTCCAATTTATATCTATTTGATAGCTTAGAAGCAGTAAAATAAAAGAATACAATGAAATTAGATTCAAAAATACCAGAAGGGCCGTTAGCCGAGAAGTGGACTAACCACAAAAATAATGTTCGTTTAGTAAACCCTGCAAATAAAAGAAATATTGATGTAATTGTTATAGGAACAGGTTTAGCTGGAGCATCTGCTGCTGCAACTCTAGCTGAATTAGGCTATAACGTTAAAGCCTATTGTTATCAAGATTCACCTCGTCGTGCTCACTCTATTGCAGCACAAGGAGGAATTAATGCAGCTAAGAATTACCCGGGTGACGGAGATTCTATTTACAACTTGTTTTACGATACGATAAAGGGAGGGGACTATCGTTCTAGAGAATCCAATACTTACCGTTTGGCAGAAGTTTCATCTAATATAATTGACCAATGTGTGGCTCAAGGAGTGCCTTTTGCTAGAGAGTATGGAGGATTGTTAGATAATCGATCTTTTGGGGGCGCCCAAGTTTCTAGAACCTTTTATGCTAAAGGACAAACGGGTCAACAATTATTGCTGGGTGCTTATTCAGCTATGAATAGACAGATTTCAAAAGGTAAAGTTGAAATGTACAACAGGCACGAGATGTTGGATGTTGTAATAGTCGATGGTAAAGCTAGGGGAATAATTGCAAGGAACCTTGTTACTGGAGAAATAGAAAGACATTCAGCGCATGCTGTAGTTTTGGCATCTGGAGGGTATGGGAATATTTTTTTCCTATCTACTAATGCTATGGGAAGTAACGTAACTGCTGCATGGAAGGCACATAAAAAAGGAGCGTTTTTCGCCAATCCTTGCTACACACAAATTCACCCTACTTGTATTCCTGTTCATGGAACTCAACAATCCAAACTTACTTTGATGTCGGAGTCTTTAAGAAATGATGGAAGAATTTGGGTTCCTAAGAAGAAGGAAGATGCTGAAGCAATTCGAGAAGGTAGATTAAAGCCAACAGACTTAGCAGAAGAAGATAGAGATTATTATTTAGAAAGGAGATATCCTTCCTTTGGTAATTTAGTACCGAGGGATGTGGCTTCAAGAGCTGCAAAAGAACGTTGTGATGCTGGATTTGGCATAGAGAATAACGAAACAAAAGAAGGTGTTTTTCTTGACTTTAAATCGGCTATTGAGCGATATGGTAAAATGGAAGCTCATGTTCATGGAATTAAAAATCCTACTAAAGAAGAAATCATTGCATTAGGTGAAAAGATTATTGAAAGTAAGTATGGGAACCTATTTGAAATGTATGAGCAAATTACTGATCAAAATCCATATAAAACACCGATGAAAATATATCCAGCTGTGCATTATACTATGGGAGGGATTTGGGTAGATTACAATCTGATGACAACCGTTTCAGGCTTATATGCAATTGGAGAGGCTAACTTTTCTGATCATGGTGCCAATCGTTTGGGTGCTTCTGCATTAATGCAAGGATTAGCCGATGGGTATTTCGTATTACCTTATACTATTGGAGATTATTTAGCAGATGATATTCGGACAGGAAAGATACCAACGGATACTAAAGAGTTTGATGAAGCCGAAGCTAAAGTTAAAGAAGATATAAATAAATTGTTAAATAATAATGGTAAACACTCTGTTGATCATTTTCACAAAAAGCTAGGGCTTATTATGTGGAATAAGGTAGGTATGGCAAGAACAGCTGAGAAGTTAAAAGAGGCCATTCATGAAATAGCAGAGTTGAGAGAAGAATTCTGGAGAGATGTGCGTGTTCCAGGAGATGCAGATGAGTTTAACCAAGAGTTAGAGAAAGCTGGACGCGTAGCTGACTTTTTAGAACTAGGAGAACTGTTTGCCAGAGATGCCCTAGAAAGAGAGGAATCTTGTGGAGGTCATTACCGAGAAGAATATAAAACAGAAGAAGGAGAGGCATTGAGAAGGGATGATTTGTTTACCTATGTTGCTGCTTGGGAGTATACTGGTAAACCTTCAGAAGCAATTATGCACAAAGAAGAATTAAATTTTGAATACGTTGAGCTAACAACCCGCTCATATAAATAACTATAGATTATGGCAACATCAAAAGGAATGAATTTAACCCTTAAAATTTGGCGTCAAAAAAATGGCCAGGCAAAAGGACAATTAGTAAGCTATAAAATGGAGGATGTTTCTCCAGATAGCTCCTTTTTGGAAATGCTTGATATACTTAATGAAAGATTAATAAATGAAGGTGGTTCACCAGTTGCTTTCGACCATGACTGTCGTGAAGGAATTTGTGGAGCTTGCTCTTTATACATTAATGGACAGCCGCATGGTCCCGGCAAAAGAATTACATCTTGCCAATTGCATATGCGCTCGTTTAAGGATGGAGACACCATCTATATTGAACCTTTCCGTGCAGCACCTTTTCCGGTAATTAAAGATTTAGTTGTAGATCGTTCTTCTTTTGATAGAATTCAGCAAGCAGGCGGATATGTTTCAGTGAATACATCTGGAAATACTCAAGATGCGAATGCAATTCCAATCAATAAAAAGGATTCAGATACAGCATTTGATTCTGCAGCTTGTATTGGATGTGGGGCATGTGTGGCTGCTTGTAAAAATGGTTCTGCTTCATTATTTGTTGCAGCAAAGGTGTCGCAATATGCTCTTTTACCTCAAGGTAAAGTGGAAGCTGCAGAAAGAGTTAGAAATATGGTTTCTAAAATGGAGGAAGAAGGATTTGGACCATGTTCAAATACTGGAGCTTGTGAGGTAGAATGTCCGAAAGGAATTTCTATTGAAAATATCGCGAGAATGAATAGAGAGTACTTAAAATCTTCTCTCTAATTTACTTAAAACATTAGGTCGGATAAATAAGGCACTATTTAGGCTATTATTAAACGAATAAAGAGGGTTTCTTCATAGAGGCCCTCTTTTACTTTCCATTAAATTCATTCATTGTACGTTGAATGCCAATAGTTGTAAATGCTTGGATAAGTTTTTGAGATTTATTGATTCTTTCATCTAGGAGTGCTTTTTCTTCTTCGCTCCATTCACCTAGTACATAGTTAATCTGTTGACCAGGGTTAAATTTATGGCCTATTCCAAACCTTAATCGAGGGTAGTCTTGTCTACCAAGGGTTTGATTGATATGTTTTAATCCATTATGACCACCATCGCTCCCTTTTGCTTTGAGTCTTAAGGTGCCAAAAGGAAGTGCTAAATCATCGGTAATAATTAATACTCTTTCTAGGGGAATTTTTTCTACTTGTAGATAATAGTTGACAGCTTTTCCACTAAGGTTCATAAAGGTGCTGGGCTTAATTAAAATAAGTGTTCTTCCTTTATATTTTGTAGTAGCTGTTTCAGCGTATCGGTTAGGTGAAAAAGAAATATTGGAAGCTCTAGCAAAAGCATCCAATATTTGAAATCCTATATTATGCCTGGTATTGTCGTATTGGACTCCAATATTTCCTAGTCCTACAATCAGGTATTTCATAATCTTATCTACTCTGTAGCTTCAGAAGTTTCTTCTTTTTCTGCTCCTTCTGCATCAGTTTCTTCTCCTTCTATATCTTCATCTTCATCTTCATCAACAATAGAACTAGTAACGACTCTAGAAGCTCTAATAGCAACGACTACATCTTTTGGGTGATTTAAGAATTCAATATTATCATCTTTTATATCTTCAACTTGAATTACATCTCCGATTTTAAGATGGGTAACGTCAATTACAAATTCATTGGGAATATTTTCTGGAATAGATTTAATATCAAGCCCTCTAAGCTTTTCCCGTTTTTGTCCTCCATTCATCACTCCAATAGGATTTCCAACAAATTTAACAGGAACTGTTATTTCAATAGGTTTGCCTGGAAGAACTTCCATGAAGTCAATGTGAATTACTTCATCTGTTACAGGATGGAACTGAATTTCTCTAGTTACGCTTTTTGTAACCTTATCGCCAATTTTTATGTCTACTAAATGTACTTCAACAGTACTAATTAGCTTCTCTAAAGTTATCGCATCCACATGGAAGTTGATATTCTCTTTTCCACCATATAAAATTGCTGGAACTCTACCTTTGCTTCTCAATGCTTTTAAAGCACTTCGTGACCTAACGTCCTCTCTAAGGGTAGCATTTAATTTAAAAGACTTCATTATAACTTATTTTTAAGTATTCTTGATTTGTTTAAAATATAAAATATGAACTTATTGATTCAAAGTTGTGTATTTTGTAGATTACTTTTGCAAAAAGTTCAGCTACTGAAATAACACGAATTTTATCGGACTCTTGCTTTAATGGAAGTGTATCGGTGACAATTAACTCCGATAAAGCTGAGTTTTCAATTTTCTCATAAGCTTGACCAGATAAAATCGCATGGGTGCAAATTGCACGTACGGAGTTTGCTCCCTTGTCTTTTATGAGGTTTGCTGCTTTTGTTAAAGTTCCTGCAGTATCAATCATATCGTCAACTAATACTACATCTTTGCCTTTAACATCTCCAATAACAAACATTTTATCAATGTCATTTGCCTTTTTTCTTTGCTTATAACATGCAACAACATCACATTCTAGATGCTTAGCATAAGCAAAGGCTCTTTTTGTTCCTCCCATATCTGGTGAAGCCATTATAAGGTTGGGTAGGTTAAGTTCTTTAATAGCTTGAGAAAATACAGCAGAGGCATATAAATGATCGACTGGTACTTCAAAAAAACCTTGAATTTGATCTGCATGCAAATCCATGGTCATTACCCTACTTACACCAGCAGCAGTAAGCATATTTGCAACTAATTTAGCTCCAATGGGAACCCTTGGCTGATCTTTCCTGTCTTGTCTAGCAAAACCAAAATAAGGAATAACAGCAATAATTCGATTGGCAGATGCACGTTTTGCTGCATCTATCATAAGTAGTAATTCAAATAAATTGTCTGTGGGAGGGTGAGTTGATTGTATAATAAAAACATCACTTCCTCTAACAGATTCCTCAAATGAAGGCTGAAATTCACCATCAGAGAACATATTTAAAGAAGTTTTTCCTAATTCAACTCCAAAATTTTTAGCGATTTTTTTTGCTAAAAATCTGGTATTTGTGCCGGAAAATATTTTTACTTCTGAATTCATGCCTATTAGCCATTAAATTTTAGGGGTGCAAATTTATCAATTATATTATTTCGCACCAAATAATATGGTAGAGATATAAAAAAATAAAATTATTTGCGAATATTCAAAAGTATTAAATAATTTTGACTCCCTTAAATTCCTTTGCCCAGGTGGCGGAATAGGTAGACGCGTTGGTCTCAAACACCAATGCCTTCGGGCGTACCGGTTCGATTCCGGTCCTGGGTACATAATGAAAATGAGAAGCTAATGTAAGTTGCAGCTTCTCATTTTTTTTGCTATTTATGTTCATTATTAATTAGGTTAAGGCACCGGAGGTGCTAATTTTGACGAGAATCGTTAGTTAAAGGTAAGATTATTTATCGTGAGGTAATATCTAAAAAAGGTTGGAGGCAAGAAATAGAAACTTCATACAAAAGCCTACTCAGAGGATAATGTGGAAATAAACACAGATGCCATAAGTCCTTCGAAATCTAGGATAGCAAATACAGATGTACTTAAGAGAAGATGATAAATTTAGGTTAGGAGGCGCTTAGCCTGTGAGGACTGAAATAATCAGCGTTCAATTACGCTCAAATTGACGACATAAGCCATACTGCCGTTATAAATATAGATTGACGTCAATATGGGGAAGAGCTGAATTGTTAATTAAGAGACTGTAGGTCTGCAAACTGTAACAAGAATATTAAAACCGGAAGAATAAAAAAACGTACTAGATTTAGTACGTTTTTTAAGTGGTACCAGCTGGAATCGAACCAGCGACACAAGGATTTTCAGTCCTTTGCTCTACCGACTGAGCTATGGTACCTCCTTTTTTTGTTGGCGGCAAATTTATAAATAAAATTTATACTTATCTAAAGTATTTGCAAAATTTTTTCAATCCTTTTAGTAGTTTTGATTTATGAGTATTCATTTAGTAGTTGATATTGGAAATAGTAGAACAAAAGTGGGACTATTTAAAAATAGAGATCTTTTTAAGAAAGCTGTTTTTAAAAATCAAGAACTTTCTAATTTAGACCAATTTATACCTATCAAAGAAATTGATAAAGGGATAATTTCTTCAGTAAATAAAACTACAGAAAAATTAATCCCTTATAAAAAAATTAATTTTCCATTATTATGGCTTAATGCAGAGCTTTCTTTACCTTTTAAAAATAATTACGTTACGGCAAATACATTGGGATCGGATAGAATTGCATTGGTAGCAGTAGCTCAAAAATTATATCCACAACAAAATGTTTTACTTATTGATGCAGGAAGTTGTATAACTTATGATTTTTTAACGGCTGAAGGGATTTACCTTGGTGGTGCAATTTCTCCAGGTGTTAAAATGCGCTTAAAGGCGATGAATCAATTCACAAATAGCTTACCCCTAATAGATTGGGATGCTAAAGAATTGCCAAATATACTTGGAGATTCTACAAGGAACTCTATTTTAAGTGGAGCTGTATGTGGAGCAGTTAAAGAAATAGAAGGCTTTTTTTCCTTTTATAATCAGCATTATAGAGGAATAAAGACAATAATTACAGGAGGAGATGCTATCTTTTTTGAAAAAGCATTAAAAAATACCATCTTTGCAATCCCAAATTTGGTGCTAAAAGGCTTAAATGAATTACTTATCTTTAACAGTGAATAGACTTTTCACATTATGTTGTGCTTTGCTACTTATAATAAGTGGAGTTCAAGCACAAAAGAACACCTACTCAGCTTATTCTAAATATGAAGCAGGTTTAATAAAATCCAAAGCATATGGCGGAAATGCTGGAATGGGGGGGATAGGATATGCATGGCGCCCGCTTAACTATAGACCTTTAATCAACGACTCCTTATCTCGTAGCAGTATTAATCTTAACGATAGACGTAGCAATTACATCAATCCTAAAAATCCATCCTCCTATTCTAACTTAAGTTTAACTGTTTTTGAGGTAGCTGCTTTTTCATCTTCTACCCTTGCAGTTTCGGAAGGACAATCACAATTGTATAACAGTGCTCAATTAAGTCATGTTGCGCTAGCCTTCCCAATAGGAAAAAAGTGGGGAGCTGGTTTTGGATTACGTCCTTTTTCAATACGGGGATATGACTATAGTCAAGTTGCTGAAATAAATAATGAATTGGTAGAATATAGCTATGAGGGAAGTGGTGGATTAAATCAATTGTATGCAACGGCAGCAAAAGAATTTGGAGAAAGCTTTTCTTTAGGAGTTTCAGCAAGTTATATTTTTGGGAGATTATTGGATCAAAAAAGGGTTGTTTACAATAAAGACTACAGCGCTAATTTTTTTAATTCTTTAGATCAAAGTAGTAAAAACGTAGGAGATCTATATTTAGAAACAGGTTTACAGTATTATACTGATCTTAACGAAAAATATAGAATGGTGGTCGGCTTATTTGCTGCACCACAAGCTAATTTAAAAGCTGAGAGCAACCAAATTGTAGGTTCCTATGAGGGAGAGCCTGGATTGGAGGAATTTAAGGATACCGTACTAAACATTACTTCAAAGAATACAAGGGTAGAATTAGCCCCCATATATGGAGGAGGTTTTGGAATAGAAAAAACAGGGAAATGGTTAATTAAACTTGACTATAGCCTTCGTTCTTGGAGAAGTTATCAGACTTCTATTGAGGGAGTATCTTTTGTAAACAATCATCAAATTGCTTTAGGGTATGAAAGTTTTAGCGACCTATCCTCTTTTGGGTCTTATTTTAAGCAAATGGGATATCGTTTTGGAGCACAGTATAATAGCTCATTAATTCAAATAGAAGGGAAATCAATCCCTGAGTTTGGCATAAGCTTTGGAGTAGCTTTACCGTTGAGGCGTTCATTGACTACACTTAACCTTGCATTTGAAGCAGGGAGGAGAGGATTAAATCAGAGCAACTTAATAGAAGAGAATTTCTTTAACATCCATTTTGGAGCTGTGATTAACGATAAATGGTTCACTAAACGCAAATATGATTAAATAAATTAAATAAAATTAAACCATGAAAAAGATTGTTCTAATAGCATTGATTTCATTACTTAGCTTTCCGATTTTCGCTCAAGATGGAAAATTTGGGGCAGATAGTGCCAATTGTGTGAGGAATCTTTCACTGTATAGAGATTATTTTAAAGAAAATATGTTTGACAAAGCCTATGAATTTTGGCAAATTGCTTATTCTACCTGTCCAGCTTCTTCAGAAAGAATGTATTTAGATGGTATAACAATGATGGATGACAAAATTAAAAATGCAACATCTGATGAAGTTAGAGCTATATACATAGATTCCCTATTTTTAATTTACGATCAAAGGATTGAGAATTTTGGTAAAGAAGGATATGTATTGGGAAGAAAAGGTGCAGATATGTTGCGATTGGCTCAGAAGGATTATGAAAGTGCTTATCATGTTTTAGAAAAATCAATTCAATTAGAAGGCTTGAAATCTCAATCTGGCGCCTTGGTTTCTTATATGAATGCAGCAGTTATCATGGAGAAGAATAAAAAATTTGATGCCGATTCTGTGGTTGAAGTATTTTCAACAGTTAGTGAAATTTTAGATTACAATATAACTCATGAAGAGAATGCTCAATCTAAGAACTATTTCGAGCGTGCCCAAGAGGTGGTTGAAATAATAGCAGGACCTTATTTAAGTTGTGAAATTTTGGTCAAAATGGCTGAAGATAATTACGAGGTGAATAAGGATAACATCGATTGGTTAAATAGAACTTCTAAGCTGTTGGACAGCAAAAATTGTACAGATGAAGAAGTCTTTTTTAAAATTGCTCAAGGGATGCATGAGAAAGACCCTTCTGCTAACTCAGCCTATAATATGGGAGTGATGAACCTTAAGAAGAATAGCAATGCAAAGGCAGTGGAGTATTTTAAAGAAGCTATTGACTTAACAGAAAACGAGGCAGCCAATTATAGGAATTATATTATTTTAGCTCAGGCATATAGCAATATGGCTTCTTATACTCAAGGGAAAACTGCAGCTTTAAAAGCTGCGAGTATTCGACCTAATGAAGGGCGCCCATACATACTAATAGGAAATATGATTGCCTCTTCTGAAAATGTGTGTAAAGCAGAAAGCGCATGTTACTCTAAAGCAGTATATTGGTTAGCAGAAGATTATTTTATGAAAGCTAAGAGCATAGACCCTTCAGTTGCTGAAGCGGCTAATAGTAGGATTGCAACGTATAAGAAATACTTCCCTGAAAAAGGAGATTGTTTTTTTGAAGGAATTAAAGAAGGGGATTCAATAAAGATTGAATGTTGGATTAATGAATCAACAAAAGCTAGATTTTAATTTGAATCTACTCAATAGGTATATGACGCCTAAAAGCATGTTTGTAGAGTTGATTATTTTGGCTCTTTTGAGCATGCTTTTTTCTTGTGAAAATAAAGATATTGAAATTATACAATTAGAAGAGAAAGCATTACCTATTCAAACTACTGAAGATGTAGAAATTATATACAGTACTTCTGGTAGGCCTGATTTTCAATTAAATGCTCCTGTAATGGATCAATATGAAGGAGAAGAACCATATATGGAGATGCCTAAAGGAGTGAAAATACAGATTTTCGATTCTTTAATGGAAGTTAGTTCTCAATTAACAGCAAATTATGCTATAGATTTAAAATATGCTGATCGAATGGAGGCTAAGGAAGACGTAGTGGTAATCAATAATAAAGGAGAACAACTAAATACAGAGCATTTAATATGGGATAAAAAGACAGCAAAAATAACTTCTAATGTTTTTGTAAAAATCACTACTCAAAATGAGATTATAACAGGAGAAGGGTTAGAGTCTAATCAAGACTTTACAGAATATAAGATATTAAAACCTAAAGGGGTAATTAGTATAAAAGATGATTAGAGTACTTAAGTTTATGGAAAAGATGTGGTTAATGCTTTGCATTATTACATTTATAATTGCATTGTATTGGACTTTTCAAGATGTTGGGCCTGATGCACTTTATTTTTATTTATTTTCAGTAGTTTCTATAATTTTATTTGTAATTCGTCGTAAACAGAGAAAAGCTTACGAAAGGGAAAAGCCATCAGATAAATGAATATCTTTGGATTTAATATCTTTGATGTATGAGTAGCTTTTATTGGAGTATCATAGGAATTACTTTAATATTTTCCTTCTTTTTCTCTGGAATGGAAATAGCCTTTGTTTCAGCTAATAAATTAAAAATTGAATTGGATGAGAAAAAAGGTAGCTTTATGGCTAAAATTCTTTCCAAGTTTTTAAAAAAGCCTTCAAAATTTATTGGAACTCTACTTGTAGGCAACAATATTGCTTTAGTAATTTATGGTATTTACATGGCTAAAATTTTGGAACCTTTCCTTGGAAACATTATTCATTCCGATGTTTTGTTGTTGTTGTTACAAACAATAATATCAACCATTATAATTTTAGTTACAGCTGAATTTTTGCCTAAAATGCTGTTTAGAATCAACCCTAATAATGTCTTAAATATTTTTGCTATTCCACTACTAATAGTTTACTGGATTTTACTTATTCCCATGTTGATAATTATTAGTATTTCCGAAATGTTATTAAAATTATTTTCTTCAGATGTTGTTACGGCAGAGGAATTAGATTTTGGTAGAGTAGATTTGGAATATTTTATTAGAGAGGGAACAGAATATATAGAGAATCAAGAGGAAATAAATCATGAGGTGCAAATTTTTCAAAATGCATTAGATTTTTCTAAAATAAAAGCAAGAGCATGTTTAATTCCTCGTACAGAGATTGTTGCTTTAGATATTGAAGATGATATTGAGCTTTTAAAAGAGCGTTTTATAGAAACGGGGTTTTCTAAAATTTTGATTTATAAAGATACCATTGATAATATTATTGGATATACTCACTCTTTTGAATTGTTTAAGCAACCCAAGAGCATAAAAGAGATTCTATTGCCAATTCCTATTTTGCCCATATCTATGTCGGCAATTGAAATTCTACATTTGCTCATGAAAGAACATAAAAGTATAGGGGTGGTTGTCGATGAATTTGGAGGAACAGCAGGAGTACTTACCATTGAAGACGTAATTGAAGAAATTTTTGGAGAGATTGAGGATGAGCATGATAAAGAAGAACTGGTTGAAAATAAGATCAATGAATATGAGTTTCTTTTCTCAGCTCGTTTAGAAATAGATTATATAAATAATGAATACAATATTGGGCTACCCGTTTCGGAAAATTATAAAACCTTAGCAGGCTTAATTATCGATTCTTTTGAGAATATTCCCAAGATGAATGACCAAATTACTTTGGAGGGGTTGACCTTTACCATTAAGAAGGTATTTGAGAATAAGATTGATTTAGTCCATTTACAACTTGCTAAAGAAAATTAAATAATCAATATTACTGGCTTTTATTATACCTTTGCATTTAAATTCTAAACAAAATTTATAACTTATAGAAGATTGATTGATAAATAAGGATAAATTTCATCTTTTTTTATTCATTTTACAATCGTATATTCGCAAACCTAAAAATTAATGATATAAATGGCAATTACTGGAAAAATTAGAGAGCGTTCAACCCTTGTATTAATAATAGTTGGAGGTGCAATTATGGCTTTTGTACTTACTGATCTTTTTAGTTCTCAAGGTATGCAAATGGGACCTTCAACTATAGCTGAAGTGAATGGAACAAAGGTTTCACCAGCAGAGTTTGATATGCGTTTGCAAGAGGCTTACGATAATTATCAAGCAAATATGGAAGAAGATATTCTTGATGAGGATACTAAAAGTGAGATAAGGGAAGAAGTATGGAATAACTTTTTAACTGAAATTCTCATTGGTTCACAAATGGATAAATTAGGAGTTAATGTAACATCTAAAGAACTGTTTGATATGGTTCAGGGAGATAACCCTCACCCCAATATTGTTCAAGCATTTAGAAATCCTGAGACAGGCCAATTTGACAAAACCTCTGTTTTGCTGTTTTTACAAAACTTAAATCAAGATCCTCAATTAAAAGGACAATGGGTGAGGTTTGAACAGGCATTGAAAAAGGAACAACGTTCAGAGAAGTTTGCGAACTTAATTGTTAAAGGGATGTATTTACCTACAGAGTTAGCAAAGATGGCAGCTTTAGAAAATGAAGAATTGATGTCTTTTAAATATTTATATAAAGATTTTGCCTCCATTGATGATGTAGATGTTGAAGTTAGTGATAAAGATATGCGCAATTATTATGACGCTAATAAAAGTTACTTTATGCTTACTTCCCAGTTGATCCGTCTGAATTAGATATCGCTCAAATAAAAAAGACTGTTGAAGCTTTATATAAAGAGTTTGGGGAAACATCAGATGATTCTTTATTTGTGAGTGCAAATTCTGATCAGAGGTTTGACGATACTTATTATAGTTTTGAAAATGCCCCTGAGGGTATAGATTCCTCCTTTTGGACAGAAGACATAGGGTATATGCTTGGACCAATTGAAGGACAAAATAGTTATACTGTATATAAATTATCCGATAGAAAATTAGTCCCGGATTCTGTAAAAGCAAGTCATATCTTAATTAATGCTCAAGATAGAAGCCTCGAGGAAGCAGAGCACATTGCAGATAGTTTATTGGAAATGTTAAATAATGGAACCCCAATGGAAGAATTGGCAGAAGAAAATTCTGACGATGTCGCTTCGGCTAGAGAAGGTGGTGATTTGGGCTGGTTTACAGAAGGAATAATGGTAAAACCTTTTAATGATGCTGCATTTTCTAGTGAAATAGGGAGTTTTACTAAAGTTTTAACCCAGTTTGGATACCATATAATTGAAGTAACGGATAGAACAAAACTTATTGAAAAAGTGCAGATTGCCAAGTTGGTGGTTAATGCAACTCCTGGAAATGAAACCTATGCTAATATATTTAATAAAGCCAATAGTTTTTCTATTGAAGTGAGGGATTTAGAGTCTTTTAATTCCGTTGTAAATGAAAAGAATATTCAAAGAAGGTCAGTGACTATTGATGATAAATCTTCTTCAATACCAGGACTTGTAGCATCTAGAGATATTGTTCGGTGGGCAAAAGAGGCAAAAGAAGGTCAAGTTTCTGAAGCTTATGATGTAGGAGATGCTTTTGTAGTAGTAGCTATAGAAAATGTAAGTGATGATGGAGTGGCTCCTTTTGAAAAAGTGAAAAATAGAGTAGAACATCTTGCTAAACAAGAAAAGAAAGCGGAGAATTTTATTAAGGAGTTTAATGGAGTAAACGCTTCAGAGATTAGTTCGATAGCTAGTGCATTAAACTTAAGTGTTCATACTGCATCGAATGTTAGTTTTGCTAATCCTTATCTTCCTGAGGCTGGGGTTGAGCCCAAAGTTGTTGGGAAAGTAATGAGCCTTTCACAAGGACAACTTAGCGTACCTATTAAAGGAGAGACAGGGGTGTTTGTTGTTCAAGTAGACTCCAAAAGTTCTTCAGATAATCTAGATATAGAAACGGTTAGAATAGAAGCTTCTAATGAAATTCATGTAAGATATTCGCAAAGAGAGTTTTTGAAAGCACTAGAAAAGAGGGCCGATATTAAAGACAATAGAACGGTATTTTATTAATAATTAAAACTATATAAAAATAAAAAAGTAGCTGTTTCAGTTTTGAGACAGCTACTTTTTTTATTAGGATTTTTTCTTAAAACTACTAATAACTTAATTCCTGTGGTCTGGAACTAAATAACCTTAAGTTCTTTCCCAACTTTAATAAAAGCTTTTATGGCTTTGTCTAAATGTTCTTTTTCATGGCCTGCTGAAAGTTGCACTCTTATTCTAGCTTCACCTTTAGGTACTACTGGATAAAAGAATCCTATTACATAAATTCCCTCTTCTAAAAGTTTGTCCGCAAAGTCTTGTGAGAGTTGTGCATCATGCAACATAATGGGTACAATAGCTGAATCTCCATCTTTATATTCGAATCCTGCTTCGGAAATTCCTTTTTTAAAGTAGGCTACATTGCTCATTAATTTATCTTTTAGTTCAGTAGAATCTTTTAATAAGTCCAAAACAGCAATGGAAGCCCCAACAATAGAAGGAGTAAGTGAATTGGAGAATAAATAAGGCCTTGATCGTTGACGTAACATGTCAATAATTTCTTTTCTGCCTGTTGTAAAACCACCCATTGCGCCACCAAGTGCTTTACCTAAGGTGCCGGTAATAATATCTACTCTTCCCATTACATCACAGTATTCTGGTGTGCCTCTTCCTGTTTTACCGATAAATCCATGCGCATGACAATCATCTACCATTACTAAAGCATCATATTTATCAGCTAAATCACAGATTTTATCTAATTGGGCAACGTACCCATCCATAGAGAAAACTCCATCGGTTACGATAATCTTAAAACGTTGTGCTTTAGCTTTTTTTAATTGTTCCTCTAAATCTTCCATATTATTGTTCTCATAACGATATCGAGCAGCTTTACATAAGCGAACTCCGTCAATAATGGAAGCGTGATTTAACGAATCAGAAATAATGGCATCTTGATCAGTGAGTAGAGGTTCAAATACTCCACCATTAGCATCAAATGCAGCAGCGTATAATAGGGTGTCCTCTGTTCCACAAAATTCAGCAATCTTAGCTTCAAGTTCTTTGTGGATATCTTGAGTTCCACAAATAAAGCGCACAGAAGACATTCCGTAGCCATGACTATCTAGAGCATCTTTTGCAGCTTGAATAACTTTTGGATGTGAGGATAATCCCAAATAGTTATTTGCACAAAAGTTAATTACTTTTTGTCCACTATCCAGTTGAATCTCCGCTCCTTGTGGAGAGGTAATGATTCGTTCTTTTTTATACAGTCCTTCTTCTTTAATTTGTTGAAGTTCCTTTTGTAAGTGTTCTTGTATTTTCCCGTACATAATTTTAATAGTTTTTATTTTAAATCTTTATATTAATTAGCTAACTAACACTAAGTGTGATTAGATAAGATTTTTAATCAATATTTACTTTTTTGTATACTTCCTGTGGTAAATATTTTTTCAATATTTCTTTATATTCCATGGTTGAGGTAAACCCTAAGCCGGATTCTAAAAATTCATTAATTGCAAAATGCCAATCTGAGCCTATTGGGAAACTAAAGCTATAATAATTACTCTCAATACTAGCTAAGTTTTGAGTTTTTACAAATTTGTCATTGTCTTGGGTGTATTTCCAATAATTAATAAAGTCAACATACCCATAATACCTTTCACTTTCAGCAGCGGCATCTATAATTTCTTGGTCAGATTTTAAAAATAAAATTTTCCCAAAACTCAGCTGATGTCTTTCTCTAAATATTTTTAAGTGTTGCTCTTGAATAGAATTGCTGATAGTCGCTGCGTATTGTCCACCTAATAAAGTTTCAAAATCTTCTTGACTGTATGCGGTGGGGATTATTCCAATAGTTACTAGTACCAGAGGATTTTTCATATAAGGGGAAGCAAAATTTACACGAGAATTAGAAGAGAATTGAGGAGAGTATGATATTCCACCAGCTGCAAGGGTATTATCAACAGCGATAGTTATTCTGTCATAAACATCTTTAGGACTATTATAATCTTTATAATTTAATTTTAATTGAATCCCTTTCTTGTCCTTTAGCCATTGAACAAAAGAGTCTAAAATTTCCACTTCAATTCCTTTTAATTTTTTATCCTCAGTATAAATAAATGGTTTGTTTTCTGAATAAAGTATATTTAAACTACCATTCTTTAGTCCTTGAATATCGCTCCATCTAAGTTGTGCGGAACTGGTAAAATAACCAAAAAAGAATAAGGAAGAAAGTAAAAACAATATCGGTTTTCTCATGTTGTTAATCTTTTTTTGCAAGGTTATAAAATTAGTTGAATTAATACATTATCATTGCTAATAAAAGATGTAAAAGATAATCTTTTTTAAAATAATAATTTAACAAATAGGGAAAATTATTTGATGGCAAATAAAAACTTTGTAACTTTCTACTCTAAAATCCTATAGAATGAAAATTTATAATTTTATACTTATCATTTTTTTGTCATATGTAGTAGTGTCTTGCGATACCTCGGCAACAAAATCAGATAAAGTAAATGTGGCATATGCTGATTCTCTGCAAAATGTTGCGGTTATGAAAGATTCCATTATTAATGATATGTTGGGTTCTTTTAATGCTATTAGAAATAACCTTAAGCAAATTCAAAGCAGTGAAATGGCAATTCAATTGGAAGTTAATCGAGAGGGTG
The DNA here is from genome assembly GCA_964552035.1 of uncultured Flavobacteriales bacterium. Taxonomy (GTDB): domain Bacteria; phylum Bacteroidota; class Bacteroidia; order Flavobacteriales_E; family Vicingaceae; genus CAZKFN01. Next base: position 31,617 of record CAZKFN010000004.1, on the reverse strand, counting down.
ATATTGAAGATGCTAGAGATGCCATTAATAATGATGTTGGAAGGATTAATTTATTGATTCAAAAAAATGATCAGCTAATCGAAGAATTAAATAAACGGTTAAGTTCTTCTCAAATTGAGATAAAGGAATTTAAACGATTAATAGCTGAGCTTAATGAGGAGGTTGAAAATAAAAACAAAGAAATCCAGCGTTTGAATAGGTTGTTAGATGAAAAGGAGTTTATGTTGGTGGAGCTTTCCTCAAAAGTTGATTCTTTAAATATTAAAAGCAAAAATCAAGAAAAAGAAATAAGAGCCATAATAGATGAGGCAAATAAAGCTTATTTTACTTATGGAACTTTTAAAGAGTTAAGAGATAAAAATGTAATTACAAAGGAAGGAGGATTCTTAGGAATTGGTAAAAGTAAAACTCTAAAAGAAGATTTTAATAAAGAATATTTTACGGAAGTGGATATGAGAGAGCAAACCTCTTTTTTAATTTATGCCGATAAAGCTAAGTTAGTTACTCATCATCCTTCTGGTTCATATGAGTTTGTAGGAGAAAAGGGTGTGGATAGCCTAATAATATTGAATCCAGATTCTTTTTGGGATGCTAGTAGATATATGGTTGTTTTAATTGAATAAGTATTAGAAGTGATTGAGGTGTTGAATTGCTATATAAGCCATTAATGCTGAGCCGATTTCTAGTGCATCCTCATCAATATCAAATTTTGGGTGATGAACACTGTACTTGATGCCCTTATTTTTGTTTCCTACACCTAATCTATAAAAGCACACTGGTAATTTTTGAGAAAAATAGGCAAAGTCCTCCGCAGTCATTCTTAAGGCTAATTCTTCTACATTTTTAACGCCAAGGAATTCTTCAGCTGCTTCTTTTGAGAAGATTGTAGTTTTTTCATCGTTAACTAAAAAAGGATATCCTTTTTTAATATCAACCTCACATTCTCCACCCATTGATTTTGCTTCTGCATGGCAGATTTCTTTAATTCTTTTATGGTAAATCGCTCTCCATTCTTCACTCAAGGTTCTTAGAGTTCCTTCTATTTTAACTTTATCAGGAATGACATTGGTAGCTCCTAAACCTTCGATCTTTCCAAAAGAAAGCACTGTGGGTATTGTAGGTGGTGCAATACGGCTGCTTAATTGTTGAAGTTTAATTAATATGTTGGCTGCAATTATAATGGGGTCTATATTTTTATGAGGTAGAGCAGCATGACCACCTTTTCCTTTTACAGTAAGGTAAATCTCATCAGCAGATGCCATATACATTCCTGAACGGAATCCTACTTTGCCAACTTCCATTTCAGGATAAACGTGCTGAGCCAGCATGCGGTCGATTTTATATTTCTTCAACAATCCTTCTTTTAGCATTAACGAAGCTCCACCAGGAAACTTTTCTTCAGCTGCTTGAAAAATTAAAACAACCTTACCCTTCCAATTTTCTTTAGTTTCTTTTAAAATTTTTGTAACGCCCATGAGTGCGGCTGAATGAACATCATGACCACATGCATGCATTATGCCCTTGTTTTTTGATTGGTATGTTGCACCCGTTTGTTCGATAATGGGCAAGGCATCCATATCGGCTCTTAAACCAAGGGTAGGACCTTCTTTTTTACTATCAATAACAACTGTAAATGCAGTTTTAATCCACTGTGCATCTATATTTAGTCCCCAGCTTTTTAATTTTTCTTGTAGGTATTGAGAAGTTTTAAATTCTTCAAAGGAAAGTTCCGGATTTTGATGAAGATGCCTCCTTATTTCTATCACTTCTTGAGCATAGTTGGCTGCAAGCTTTTTTACTGTTGTTTTTAAATCACTCATAGTATTGTGAAAAGTAATGAATTGAATTTCTTAATGCAAAATATTTTTAAACTCTTATGTATTTTAGATATCTAAACTTAAGGAGAACATAAATAAAGGCTTATCCGCTATTCTACCGTTTTCTATTCCCCAGCCCCAATCAAGTCTTACAAAATAACCTAATAAAGTAGTTCTTAATCCAAAACCCGTGCTGCCCACAATGGGATGATTGATGTTTTTATACGTAACTTTTATAGGTCCCGTGATTTGAGATTCATTGACAATAGGGTTGTCTTTGCTAAAAGGGGAATTCCCTACCCAAGCTGTTCCAACATCCCCAAATCCTACAATTTGGAAATTTCTAATAAAGCTAGATTGTATTGGTCGATTGATCAAATAAGAAAAAACAGGAAATCTAAGTTCAGTATTAATTACTGCAAAATTGTTTCCATTTCTTACATTTTGAAGAAAACCACGCATGTTTGCCGCTAAAGCTTGAAATCCATAATTCATTCCATAATCTATAGGGGTATTTCTATCAAAAATGTTAGACTTCCACCATTCATCTACACCTCCCATATAATAAATCAACGGATTCGTACCTAGGGACTTGCTCCCTGCGAATCTAAAAACTCCAATTAACTCCTTGTGTATTTCTTGATAATGTCTAAAGTCAAATCCAAATACAGTTAAGTCTTTACTGGTTTCAGGAGTTTCAGCATAAACCAATTGGTATTGCTCGGCAAAAACCTTGTAACGTGTTCCGTGCATGATATTTAAAGCTATATCCCTAGTGTTGTCAAATATGTAAGCTGCTTTAACACTTGCCCAATAGTTGTTTGTTATGTCCCTTTCTAAGTTAAATTGATTACTTGATAGAGGAATATTTTTGTCATTTCTCGCAGAGATAACACCTGATAAGCCCGCTACTTCATTAAATGGCCATGTTAAGCTCAAATTAGCTTGAAGAGTTTTTACATCAAAAGGAAAAGGGGTGTTTGTTTCTCTAAGTCTTCTTCTACTAACGCTGTATTCTTTGTTTAATCTTTTGGTTAGATTTTGATAACTGAGCGAATATTCAATTAAGTCTCCAGAATATCTAAAGCCGCCATAAATCCTATGATTTTCCATTAAATCTACGATTCCAATTTTAGTGTTGACTCCTAAGCCTGCATTGATATAGGGGCCGCCATTAAATTGCTGATACTGTTCCGTGATGAACATATTATTCAATTGTATGATGGAGTTATCTGGTCTAAAATTTAAACGATACATTCTTTGAGTTGGAAACTTTAATTCTTGAAAATCGTCGATCTCAGTTTTAGCTAAACCTTGAGGCTTAGGGTGTTTTTCTTCCTTTTTCTCAAAACTGTAATCCTTAAAGTTGATGCTGTTTTCATCTTTTCCCTTTTTAAAAGCTTGAAGGATGGTTCGCTGTTGAATATCATCTAAAGATGGAATATCTGTAGGATAATCTACCTGTTTTGAGTTTTTTTCCTGTTGAGATGCAGAATAATTTTTTTCTTGAAAATATAGCTGATAAGACTGGTCTAGATAGCTTAATTGAGCTAAATCTGAATAAGAACTATTGTTGTATTCTAAAATGGTATTTCCAAAATTCTGTTCATCTATTGTTTTGTAAAAGTGTTTATAATGAATTATAGTGTCGATGTGACTAACTGTACTGTCGTATTTAACTTTTATTCTAGAAGTTCTTTCTTCATCATAAGTTAAATAATGTAGGTAGTCATTGTTAAAAGTGGGTAGAAATTCACTTTTATTGGGGGTGTTTGTCACAGAAGAAATGGGTTCTTTTTTATTTTTTAAATCATAAACAAAAATATCTTTTTGGTGGATAAATTCTGCAGAATGAGAGTTTGAGTTAAGAGTTTCTGCTTTTGGATGAGGACGATTGGAAGTGAAGAAAATTTTACTATCATCTTCATTAAAAACAGGAGATAAATCAGAATAAACATCATTTGTCAACGCTTTTTGTGAATTGCTAATAAGGTTGTATAAATACAAATCAGACTGACCTTCATAAACTGCAGAAAAGATCATTTCTTGTCCGTTTTTTTTGTAATCAAAACTGAGTACCTTGTCTAATCCATGAATAATTTTTGAGTTATAAAATTTATTTTTAATGCTGTATTGATATAAGTAAATTTCATTTTTAGCTTCAATAAAAAAAGCAAGGACCTCACTAGTAGGATGAAAGTTAACCACAGGATAACTATAATCTTGGATTCTTTCTAACTTATGATCACCACTAAATATTTTTTTCTTTTTTTTGGTCTCTTTATCGTAAATATAAATTTTATACTTTCCTAAATGATTTGTTGTGTAGGTGAAATACCTTCCATTTGGAGAAATTTTAAAATTTTGATAACGTTTCCTTTTTTTTATTTTTAAATCCAAAGACTCCCCCAATTCTTCAGCTGGAGTTGCCGTATATTTTTCCTTATAGAAACTAGACCATTCTTTGTGTAAATCTTTAAAGGAAACACCAATTACATAGAGAAATCCATCATCAATTTCTCTACTAATCTTAGTCATGTAAAGAATGTTAGAAATCATATTTTGTCCATAAGTATTAGCGATGTATTCCCACATGGCATGACCGGCAATCCTAGATTTTTCATGATTTAATGAGTTAAATTTTTTAAATTCATCGTTTAATACTCCATCTTTAATTTGGGCTTTAATAAGCTGATCATTGGGATAAACTAGATAGGATATTAACCCTTCTACATACCATTTGGGTAGGGTCATCAAAGCAGAGTTCTTTAGTACTTCTCTCCAATTTCCTCCATAAACCATTTGATTGATTAAAACTCGTAAAATTCCTTCGTCGATTTGATTTTTTAGGTTTTGATAATCTCCATCAAAATAGATGAAAACTTTATAGTCTATGATGTTGGTGTACCCGCCAATATTGTGATTCCCCTTAGATGCTAAACCAATATTACTTTGCCTAAAATGCGATTGCTTGTTGAAAATGACAAACTCGATTCTTTCTGCTACATAATAATCTAGAAATTGCTCGAGTTGATTGATTCTTTTATTAGCATAATAAGCTGTATGCTCGGCGATTTTTTGGCCTCCGGTATAAAAAAAAGTTTCAAACTTTTGAAAACGATAAAATTGCCATTGAAAATCTTGATATTGTATTTTGTTTTTCCCAAAAGAAGTTTGGGTTCCATTATAAAATTGTGCAGATACATCTTGCTGATTTATAAAGATAAATAACAAAATTAAAAAAAGTTTTATTATGTGATTTCCCTTGCTCAAAATTTTCTATAAAATGAAAATAAAATTAATGAATTAAGATGAGATTTTATTTCTATAAGCTTAAAGCTTGTGAAATAGTATGTTTCTATAATTGGGGTGAAGCTACTAGGGGCATCCTTCTTCCTCTTCCAAATCCTTTTTTAGAAACCCTTAAAATGGGCATAGATTGGTTTCTTTTATACTCGTTTTGTTGAACTAGTTTTAGAATTCTTTTAACCAATTGTCCTTCTTTTCCTGAGTCTATAATTTCTTGAACACCTTTTTGAAGTTCAATGTGTTGAAATAAAATACTATCTAAAATTTCATAATGGGGGAGAAAGTCGGCATCGACTTGATTGGGTCTTAGTTCGGCTGAAGGCGGCTTTTCTATGATGTGATGAGGGATAACTTCTTGATTTCTGTTGATATACTTCGATAGTTCATATACCTCCGTTTTGTATAAATCACCAATTACAGATAACCCACCTGTCAAATCTCCGTATAAAGTGCCATAGCCCACAGCAATTTCACTTTTATTAGAGGTATTCAATAAGATATGTCCTAACTTGTTGCTTTGAGCCATTAAAAGTGTTCCCCTGATTCTAGATTGTATATTTTCTTCGGTGGTATCAAAATCTTTTCCTTTAAATAAAGTTTTTGTTTGCTGAATAAACGTATTATATATAGGCTCTAGTGGAACAATATGATAATTGCAACCCAAATTTTTACAAAGCTGAATAGCATCAGTAATAGAATGTTCAGAAGAAAACTGTGATGGAATTAAAAGGGGGGTTACATTTCTGGCGCCGAGAGCTTTTACGGCTAAAACCATTCCTAGTGCAGAATCTATTCCACCACTTAAACCCAAAGTTGCCGTTTTAAAATTTAATTTTTTAAAATAATCTTGAATACCTAGAACAATTGCTTTTTCAATAAATTCATATTTGTTGATTGTTGGTGTTTTAAGAGGGGTAGAGACTTTATTGCTGAGCAGTAATCCTTCTTCAAAGTAAGGAAGTTGATGGCATAATTCCCCTTTTGGGTTGTAAATAGAAGCCCCGCCGTCTAGGATAATATCTGCATGAGCTCCAACTTGATTGACAAAACAAACTGTAGTTTGCAATTCTTTAGCTATTGAAGAAAAGAGCTTGTTTCTTTTTTCGAGAGTCGATAGAGAGAAGAGAGAAGTAGAGAGATTAAAAAGAAAATCTATATTTTGTTTTTTAAGTTTTTTAAAAGAAAAATTAAACTCATCTTGATTTTCCCAAAGTTCATTGCCAATGGCAATTCCTATTTTTTTCCCTTTGTATTGGATAAGCTTATTTTCTTGAGCTGTATGAAAATATCTGCTTTCCTGAAAAACACCATGGTTGCAATTGGTGGTTTTATAATGTTGTTGTTGTATTTTTCCTTCTGCCATAAAAAAGGCAGCATTGTAGAGTTTATCTTTTAGCAGATAAGGTGCACCTATAATAATTGCAATATTTTTGCTGTGGAGTGCAATTCTTTCTATAGAATTATGGACGGTTTTTAAAAATTTTTGGTCAAAAAGTAAATCATCTGGAGAAAAGCCTGGGATAGAAAGTTCTGGAAAAGCAATTAGATCAACATTTTTAGCTTCAGCTTTCTTTATATATGCAATAATATTTTGCTCATTTTTCTCAAAATTTCCAAGATGAGTATTCAGTTGAGCAACTGCAATTTGCATATATCTTAAATTGAAAGTTTTTTAAAAAATTACTCCAAGATTAAGGACGATGGAGTTGTTGATAGCATTAAAGTCTTTGCTTTTTTTGCCCTCGTCCAATTTAAAGGTGTTTCCATTAAGATCGGCGTCATATTTTTTCTTAAAAATATTTAGGAAGCCATTGTCAAAAGATGCTCCAAATACCAAAGATGTATTGCCAGAAAGATTATATTCAGCACCCAAACCAATAATTAAGCTTGGTCTGAAAAAAACAACATTCCCTTTATTAAAATCTTTGTCTGTATTGTCATGATCACTATATCGATAAGATTCATTTGCAACTGCTCCATAATTAAAGGCAGCTCCTAGTCCAAACTGACCATAGTATTTCATATAGCCAATCTCATTGGTTCTAAGTTTTATAGTGATAGGAATTTGAATGTATTTCAAACGAATATTAGATTCTGTACTCCCTTTTAAAGAGTCAGAATTAAGATGGTTTACTGCATATTTTAATTTACCTCCAGAGTTCAATAAAAATAGACCTGTAGAAAAAGCATAATTGTCTGAAAAGTTAAAATCTCCTGTAAGGCCATAACTGAAGCCTACTTTAAGTCCATCGTTATCTACTTTGTTAACGACTGGTTTAAACCAGCTTAAATTGGGTGAAAGTTGTAAACCTAGTTGAAAACCTTTGCTTTGTGAAAAGGTAGAGAATGAAAATAATAAAACAATTGCTAGTGATACTATCTTTTTCATAATTTTGGGGCTTCTTTGTACAAAAGCAAAAGTAAGTTATTTATTAAATTCATGCCTAAAAAAAACACTTTTATTTTATTAACGTTTTTGTTGTTCCTTTTTTCTTGTGACTCTAATCCATGGAAGGTTGACCTCAATGAAGTTGATTTGGAGTTAGATTGGAAACGTTTTGATTTAGCACTTTATAAGAACTCACATGGTGATTTTAATGCTTCTTCTTGGAACGACTTGTTAGAAGAGTTTCCCAACCTTTTGCCGCTTTATGTAGAAAAGGTGATGCAATTTGGGCCAATTAACGACCCAGCCTCAAAAAATACTTTGAAGCAATTCCTTTCAAATGAAGATATAAAGGGTTTGTTAAGAGATGTGGCAGAGAAATATAAAGAAGGGAGTTTAGATAAACAACAAAAAGAAATCACGAATGCCTTTAAAAGATACCATTATCACTTTGCAGAAAATGAAATTCCCGTTGTTCGAACCTTAGTCTCGGCATTCACTTACTCGACTGTTGCCGCAGAGGGACTTTTGGGGCTTTGTATAGAGATGTATATGGGTGCAGATTATGAACTTTACCCGAGAATAGGAATTCCACAATACAAGTTTAAAAATTATGACATTGAGTATTTGCCTTCTGATGCTATAAAGGGATGGCTTACTTCAGAATTTGAAAAAAATATAGGTAAAAATCTTTTGGAGAGAATGATTTTTAATGGGAAGATAATATATTTAACTAAAGCTTTTTTGCCCAATTCTAAAGATTATTATGCTTTTAATTATGATGCAGAAGATCTTGAATGGTGTGAAAAAAATGAAGTAGATATTTGGTATCATTTTATTGATGCAGAGCTTTTTTACACTAATGATGCCAAAAAAATAAAAAAATACATGGGAGATGCTCCTTTTATTACAGGCTTCCCAGAAGGCTCGCCAGGTAGAGTGGGAGAGTGGATAGGATATAAAATAGTAGAGTCATATATGAAAAATAATGAACAGTTAAGTTTAAAGGACTTAATGAATGAAGAAAACGCTGATAAAATATTACAGCAATCTAGATATAAACCTAAAAGATAAAACATGAAGAGAAAGTCAACCATTAGTTTAACGGTGGAAATGGATGAGAATAATATTCCTGAGCAAATTGTTTGGAATGCTGAGGGTTCGGAAAAAGAAGGAGAAAATAAAAGTGATGCAATCATGTTAGCCTTATGGGATCATGATGAAAATAATACCTTAAGAATAGATCTGTGGACTAAGGAAATGACCGTAGATGAAATGAAGAAATTTACCTGCCAAAATATTATTACTTTAGCAGATACGTTTGATCGTTCTACAAGTGAGAAAGAAATTGCTGAAGAAATTCGAGAATTTGGTAAGAATTTGGCAATAAAACTTGGGGTTTTAAGGTAAAAAATTATTTGTGTTTAAAATTCTATTCTACTAATTTTAGCCCAATTAAGAATAAAAAATAAATGAAAGCAGAAGGTCATAAATCTAGTGTAAAGGTTAAATCTAATTATGTGGGTACTATCATTAGCATCACCTTGGTTCTTTTTATGCTTGGTTTACTTGGAATGATTATTTTAAATGCACAAAAAATCTCAGAGCATGTAAAGCAAAATATTGGATTTTCTTTGTATTTAAGAGATGATTTGTCTTCTGATGAAATTCAGGAACTTCAAAAAAGTTTATTGGAAAAGGATTTTACGAATAGGATTGAATATGTAGACAAAGAGAAGGCTGCTGAAATTTTAGCTGAAGAATTAGGCGAAGATTTTGTGAGCTTTCTTGGGTTTAATCCCTTAAGTGGAAGCATTGATGTGTATTTGAATGCAGCTTATGCAGATGAAATTAAAATGAGTGAAATACAGGAGCTTTTAAAAAAATACCCAACGGTAAAAGAAGTAGAATATCAGAAAGATTTAATTGTAGAACTCAATAAAAATATTCGTCGTATTAGTATTGTTTTACTTGGTTTTAGTGTTTTACTTTTGATTGTTGTGATTGCTTTAATTAATAACTCTATTCGATTAGCTATTTATTCCAAGCGCTTTTTAATTAAAACCATGCAGTTGGTTGGTGCTACTGGAGGATTTATAAGAAGGCCTTTTGTTGCTAGAGGTGTGCTTAATGGAGTCATTAGTGGTCTTGTTGCTATGGGCTTATTGGTTGGAGTTGCTTGGTCTGCACAGCGAAATTTTCCTGATTTAGTGGAATTGAAAGACTATAATCATTATTTATTGCTTTTCTTTGCAATAATTGCATTGGGAATATTAATTTCGTGGATATCTACCTCGCTTGCAGTTCGCAAATTTTTAAGAATGCAAAGTGGTGATTTATATTAAAAGAATTAGTTATGAGTAAGCTTAAGGTAAAAGACGTAATGCCGTTTGAAAAAGAGAATTATATGCTCTTGGGAATTTCTGCTGCTGTTATGATTATTGGTTATTTGTTAATGGTAGGAGGAGCAACAGAAGATCCTGCAGTATTTGATCCCGATAAATTATTTTCTTTTAGGCGGATAATTTTATCCCCCATACTTATCCTAATAGGAATAGGCCTTGCATTCTATGCTATCGTCAAAAGACCCAAAAATGATGAGCCTATCTTCCTAGTAGATAAAGCTAAAAAATCAAATAAAAAAACAGCAAAAGCATAAAGAAGCCCATGCCTGATTTCCTTGAAGGAGAGGTTCTTCTGATTAATAAGCCTTTAAATTGGACCTCTTTTGATGTTGTAAAAAAAATAAAGTATTTACTGAAAAGGAAGTTATCAGTAAAAAAGATAAAGGTGGGTCATGCTGGCACTTTAGATCCTTTAGCAACCGGACTTTTAATTGTTTGTACTGGGAAAAAGACTAAGAGCATTGCTCAACTTCAAGAATTAGATAAAGAATATACTGGAACTTTTGTCGTTGGCGCTCAAACAGCTTCTTATGATTTAGAAAGTCCAGTAGAAAAAGAGCAATGCATAAAGCACCTTCTAGAAGAAGATATTTTAAAAGCAAAAGAGCCTTTAGCTGGAGAAATTATACAATATCCTCCTCAATTTTCAGCCAAGCGAATTGATGGGAGAAGGGCATACATCATGGCTAGAAAAGGCAAGGAAGTTAAGATGAATCCGGTGAAGCTTTTCGTCAATGAATTTGAAATTACTTCAATGAATTTACCCGAAGTAGGATTTAGAGTCAATTGTAGCAAAGGAACTTACATTCGTTCTTTAGCTCATGATTTTGGACAGAACCTAGGTGTTGGGGCATACTTGAATAGCTTGTGTAGAACTAAAATTGGGGAGTATTGTTTATCCAATGCATACGACATAGAAGAAGTTGAGCACCTGATTTTAGGAACTATGGAATAAGATTAGTTAGTTTTTGCAAAAATCACTAACTTTGCACCTCAAATTTTTGAACTGTTTTTAACCTAATTGTAAGATGAAATTATCCCAATTTAAATTTGATTTACCAAAAGAACTTTTAGCCGAATATCCTGCAGACAATAGGGATGATGCACGCCTTATGGTAATTAACCGTGCAAAAGGAACTATTGAACACAAGATGTTTAAAGATTTAATCGATTATTTGGATGAAGAAGATGTGTTAATTATGAACGACACCAAAGTGTTTCCAGCAAGAATTTATGGGAAGAAAGAAAAAACAGGTGCAAAAATTGAAGTTTTTCTATTGAGAGAACTAAATAGCGAAAATTTATTGTGGGACGTATTAGTGGATCCGGCAAGAAAGATAAGAATTGGGAATAAATTGTTTTTTGGCGATGAAGATTTAGTCGCTGAGGTAATTGACAATACCACCTCTAGAGGTAGAACCCTACGATTCTTATTCGATGGAACTCATGAGGAGTTTAAACAAGCTATCAATAGATTAGGAGAAACTCCAATTCCTAAATACATCAAAAGAGAAGTAGAACCCGAGGATGCGGAACGCTATCAAACAGTATATGCAAAAAATGAAGGAGCTGTTGCTGCACCAACTGCAGGATTGCACTTTAGTAAAAACTTATTAAAGCGTCTAGAAATTAAAGGGGTTCATTTTGCACCTCTTACACTTCATGTTGGCTTGGGAACCTTTAGACCTGTAGAAGTAGAAGATTTAACTAAACATAAAATGGATTCTGAGGAAATTGAGATCACAGAGTCCACATCAGAAATCATTAACAAAGCAAAAAGAGAAGGAAGAAAGATCTGTGCCGTTGGAACAACTTCAATGAGAACCATTGAAAGCTCCGTTTCTACAGACGGGTTTTTAAAACCATTTAAAGGGTGGACAAATAAATTTATTTTCCCTCCTTATGATTTTAATATTGCCAATATGATGATTACTAATTTTCATACTCCTGAATCTACCTTGTTGATGATGGCTTCAGCTTTCGGAGGATATGATATGATTATGGATGCATACCAAGTGGCTATTAAAGAAAAATATCGCTTCTTTAGCTATGGCGATGCAATGTTGATTATCTAAAAATCTATGAATTCGGTAATCATAGTTGCTGGAGGAAAAGGATTGAGAATGGGAAAAGAAATTCCCAAACAATTTCTTCCACTTCATGGTAAACCTATTTTGTTTCATACCCTAGAGATTTTTAAGAAGACAATACCCAATCTGAAAATTATTTTAGTCTTACCTAAAGATGAGGTTCAACGTTGGAAAAACCTAAGTAAAAATACAGCTTATCAGGCTATTCCTATTGCCCTAGGCGGAGATAGTCGTTTTGATTCAGTAAAGGCTGGATTATCTCTTATAAAGGAAGGAGTGGTAGGCGTCCATGATGCTGTTCGACCTCTCGTGAGTCCGTCTACCATTATTAATGCTTTTAAAACAGCTGAAAAGCGGGGTTCGGCAGTCCCTGTAATTCCCTTAAATGATTCCATTAGAAAAATAGAAGGAAAAAATTCTAGAGCTGTGGATAGAACTTCTTATTGCTTGGTGCAGACACCTCAGTGCTTTAAATATGATTTGCTTCAAAAAGCTTATCAGGTAGATTATACACCCTCTTTTACGGATGATGCATCTGTTTTTGAAGCGGCTGGGCATTCCGTCCAATTGATTAATGGAAATGTGGAAAATATTAAAATAACTACTGTAAAAGATTTGAAAATTGCCGAGGTATTGATGAGGTAAATTAATTAGTTTTCTATTGAATTCCACAAGATTCTATAAGCTTATCAATTTCGTTTTATAGAAATTTTATTATTAAGCCATTAATATGTTATAGCATCAATTCAGCCTAATTTTTTCAATAAATGAGTGGTTTTTGGCAACTGTTACATTTTTGAAACAACAATATTAGGGCGTCAAAGCGAAGTTGTACCTTTGAATAATACAAGGCTACTGTGAAAATATTTGCTTAATAAGCAATAGCGTCCTAAACGTTTAAAAATAGGAGGATATAATTTATCCTAAAAGATTAATTTTAGGTTGAACAACAAAACACCCTCTCGATGGTAAATATAACGTTGTTTTCTCAAATTATTCAAAAACTTGACCGTTCATCTTTCAATAAATTGGTCAAAGAACAAAAAACCGATAAATACAATAAAGGGTTTAATAGTTGGTCGCATCTTGTTTCAATGTTGTTTTGTCAGTTTGCCAAAAGTCAATCAGTTCGAGACATCAGCAATGGGTTGCGTTCCGCTACAGAGAATTTAAATCATTTAGGCGTTTAAAAAGCACCTTCCAAATCTACGGTTAGCTACCAAAACAAAAGACGAGATTGAGAGCTCTTTAGAGATTATTACTACAAATTGCTTGAGACTTTAGGACAGCAAGCCTATCGCAAGAGAGTAAAATTCAGAATCAAATCAAAGATATTTCTTTTAGATTCTACCACGATTAGTCTTTGCTTAAGCTTATTTGATTGGGCAAAATATAAGACAGCAAAGGGAGCAGTCAAGATGCATACATTATTGGATTATGATGGACATTTGCCGGCGTATGTTAATATCGCTGATGGGAAAACAGCCGACAACAAATAAGCTTACTATATCCCATTATTAAAGCAAAGTGTTATTGTTGCTGACAGGTTTTATAATGATTTCTCTTTACTTAATATTTGAGACAGCAGCCAGGTGTTCTTTGTAATTAGACATAAAGAAAATATTCAGTTTAAAAGTATAAAGGAGAATGGACTCCTTGATAATCGTCATCAGCATATTTTAAAGGACAAAATCATTGAATTCACTGGTGTTGAGTTAAAAAAGAAATATCCAAAACATATGAGAAGAGTAGCTGTTTGGGATGAAGAGAATGAACATGAAATAGAACTGATTGCCAATCAGTGCCTTGGACAGCAAACACTATTAGTGAGTTTTACAAGGCTCGATGGCAGGTAGAAATATTCTTTAGAGAAATAAAACAGTTCTTGAACATCAAGTCTTTCATTGGAACATCAGAAAATGCTGTTATGATACAAATATGGACAGCTCTTATTACCATTTTGATATTAAAAGCACTTAAAGTAATAGGAAAACATGCTTGGTATTTATCAAATTTAGTTGCTTTTATCAGACTGAACCTTTTTGTGAAAATAAAATTTCAAAAATGGCTCGATTATCCGTTTATAGAACCCAAACCACCACCGAATAATTTATATCAGGGGGTCTTATTTTAAAAAGTACCTCAAATACATCCAAATATCAATAAATACAATAATTTTAAATTCTTCTAAAATTATTTAGGACAGTATTTCTTAATAAGCATAAAATTTTTCAATAATATTGCATTTGTTGAATATTTTGTATAAGAATTTAACAATTCTATTCAATATGTCTTACATGAAATATTACTTTAAACTTATTATTATGAAAACTTTAATGAAACTAGCAGAAACATCGAACATCGAACATCGAACATCGAACAAAAGTCGACACCTAAAGTTTTCCTTTTCTTTACTATGGTTTTTTCTATGCTTTCTTTTTTTATCAATAACTGCTTATTCACAAGCATCACAAGGTAGTAGTTGTTCTAATCCAAATTCAATTATATTAGAGAGCCATTATCAAGGCATACAAATTGACATGACTTCCCTAAATGCCTATTATCTTCTTTTTTCAACGTCAGATCCTGATTTTTACTTAGATGTTTTTTCTGCATATGAAAATCATTACCCTTCACAAATTAATTTATATGAGAATGATTGTTATGGTACTTTAGTTGAATCAGCTTTATTAAATACAGATTCACTATACAATAAATCTTTAGAACTAAGTGCTTTAGAATTAGCGCCAAATTACTATCTTGTTGAAATACTACAAAATAATGAAAATAGTGCAACGGAAATTTATTTAACTTATAAGTCATTTAATATAGATGACGAATTTCCATACAATGATGATCCTAATGGTGGAACTGCTCCAAAAGGATGTGATGACATAATGTATAATGGGAGTTTTGAAATAAAAGAGATACCTGCAGGAGTTCCAAAAAATAATATTAATTTAAATCAACTTGTTCATTATAGTCATGGATATTTGAAAATATTTGACCATAACCCTTCACAACTTAATTCAGGGCTAAATAGGGGTGATTACTTTTCACCGATTGGAAATTTAAACTTTAGTCCACCTTCTACTTTACTAGGTAATGGAATATATGCATTAAATCATCCCAATAAGGATTCAACTTATGCGGGGTTGTTTACAGTTTTTGGAGGTCTCGAAAATAGGCCTACTACAGGAGAATTTAGGGAATGGATATGTGGCCAAATGTGGGGAGGAATGGTAGCTGGGCAGAGATATTATGTAAGCATGAAAGTTCGATTATCTAATAAAGCGTTGTATAGTTCACCTTCAGTTCCACCTGGGATATTATTTACAGATACAATAATGAATACAAGGCATGTAACACAAGCACATTTATTGAGTTTAGATGCAGATATTCAAGATAATAATATTATAACCGATACCACTATTTGGCATACTGTATCAGGATTTTATGATGCTCAAGGTGGAGAACATTTTGTTACGATTGCAAATTTCTTGCCTAATAGCCTTTCGGGTTACGGCCCAGCAGGGAATTCTGATTGGCGAAGCTATTTTTTTATTGATCATATTCAAGTATTGCCTGCTGGGTGTTGTACTTCATTTGAAATAGAAGATAATTGGCATGTTAGCCATTTGTTAAGTTCCTCTGAGTTTTCTCCTTATATAAATGGTATAACTTTAGAGAATATAGATTTAAAAGTTAATGGAACGTTTATAGTAAATCAAGATTTAACTCTTAAAAATGTAAACCTTTTTATGGAGCCGCATGCTAAAATTATTGTAAACCAAAATGCAACTCTTACTATTGATAATAGTAAACTAAAAGTTTGTGGTGATACCATGTGGGAAGGAATTGAGATTATAAAAACAGGTAGTAATAATCCTGAGGTTATAATGATAAATAACTCTGAAATATGGGATGCACAAAAAGGAATATTATCAACAAATGGCGGGAAATTTACGGTTAGAGATTCCTATTTTAATTCTAATAATTATGGAATTTATGTGGACACCTATACTGTGGGTAAACACCCAGGAACAGTTGAGGGGACAACTTTTGAAGCCATGCATGATTTGCTTTATCACGTTCAAAATCGTACAGACACAACAGCAGAAGCAGGAATTTACCTTAATGATGTAGCTAACTTAAATTTGACAGGTGAAATTGAAATTGGGGGTATAAATGGCAACCACAATTATTTTAATGGCAATCCTGATTATCATAATTTACACTCCTATTCTAAAAGTAGGATATTATATGGTATATTTTCAAAGCACTCATCTTTTAAAGTAGTAAATTCCATTTTTGAAAATTTTAATAATGAAATTTATGCAGGAATGGTTAGCGCTATTAATGTTGAAGGTATAGAAACTAAAAGCGATTTTCCTGGGGGATACATCCCAGTTGCTGAAATAGGAAGCAATAGCCTAAATAGCAATCAAATTAATAGATTTAATCAAACAACATCAGCTGTAATTGTAAAAGGAATACAAGATCTTAAAATGGAGAAAAATGATATTTTGTATGTTAGCACTGCAATTCCTAATCCTCCATATACAGTAGGGTTTGCTATAAGTGTTTTGGGAGATTTTTCTTCAACAGCTTCATCAAAATATATAATACAAAATAACAATATTGATGGAGTATTAGGAGGAATTTTATTCTTTAAAATGGATGATGTTGGACATGTTTATGTAGCTAATAATAACTTAAGCTTAAGAGATAATGGAAGCTTTAGTTCTGGAATTGAATTTATTCAAGTTTATTTATCTACTAGTAATATATATTCGCCCAATTTTTCATTTGAAATCTCTAACAATAGTATTTTTAATTCCAATATTGGAATAAATATTCAAGAAGGACATGCTCCTAATATAGCTATGAATTCAATTGGGATACAAGATAACTCTTTTATAAGTATTCCAGTTGTGGGAATATCTGTATCAAATGTTAGTAATCTACTACCAGGAGCCTTTAATCCAGTGATAGAATTAAATAACATTTATAATATGAATAGTGGCTACTTAGGTATTGATATAGGGATAGCTGCTAATATTATAGGATGGAATTATCCTATAATGTGTAATGATATACAGAACTTTAGTACTGCTTTATATTTTGGGAATGTTATTAATTTCTCTCCTCAATTTTATGCATTAAAAAATAATATGGAAAACAATTTTGATTGTTTTGTAATTGATAATGGAACTGAATTAGGTAATGTTGGAGATCCAAATCTTCCTTCTGATAATATATTTGATTGGAGCAATCTAAATTATCATACTCATTCTGCATATTCTAATGGTAATTTAACGAACCTTTATGTAAGACCTGGGGGTTTACCCTATGAGCCTGTGAATAATTGGGTATCTGGATATCAGCCACCTGCAGCACTGATTAACATTATTCCTACTACGCCACTAGAAGAGTACCACTGCTCAGCTACTAGGGCTAAAAAACAGAAGTTTCTCACGAATAAGTTAAGGGTGAATCAAGATATTATGCCTTCTTTTGACTTGAAAAGCTATAGTTCGGATACTGCGTTATGGATGGCAAAATATATGTATTATCGTGCATTAGAGAACGATAGTATTATTAATAGAGAAATTGAAAATTTTATATACACAATTGATGCTAGTGCACTGGGACAATTGTTGGCTATAGAAAAACAAATTTTAAAAGGGAATAAGGTTAAGTTGACAGATGTAAATAACATAAAGACGATTATTCCACAAGAGGTATTGTTGAAAAGGGTCATCGAGCAACAACTTGTTTTAAAATTAAATTCTTTGGATACCCTGCCTTCATCTGTTCGGTCTATTTTGGAACCTATAGCTAAGGCTTGTCCATATATTGAAGGACCGGCAGTATATAAGGCAAGGGCTATGATGCTGCGCTACGCTGGGGAGATGTATTTTAATTCTTGTGAGAAGCGTTCAATTTCTAAGATGAAACCTCAGAACAAAATGAAGAGTTTTGAAATGGATGAGGCTGCAGAAACTGAATCAAATAGAATAGAAGTTTATCCAAATCCAACTAAAGAGGACTTAACTGTTAATTTGATTGGTCAAAAGAGCGAAGTTAAATTTAAAGTTTTTGATGTAAAAGGTAGTTTAGTTCTAGAAACTACTTTAAATCAAGCAAATAATAAGATTGATTTAAAAGAATTGCCTTCTGGAATTTATTTATACCATATCATAAATGATAAAGGAGAATACCTCAAAACCGATAAATTAATTGTTCAATAATTTTTTATACTCTAGGGGTAGCGTTAAAACACGCTACCCCTTTATTGACAATAAGATATTTTAATAACAGAGATTGGTTGAAATATCAATATATTATTAATGATTATTAAGTTGTTTGTCATGCAACATATTAGTGAGTTACAGCGTCTTTATTACAGAACAAGTAACTTGCTTAAGTTTATGAGAAAGTTTTTATTAACCTCTATTTTTTTCTTTTGTTGCTTGGTTTCTTTTGCTCAAAAGCAAAATTTAATTCCAAATGGGGATTTTGAGGATTTTAAAAGATGTCCAAATGATCACGGCCAATTAGGATTAT
The DNA here is from genome assembly GCA_964552035.1 of uncultured Flavobacteriales bacterium. Taxonomy (GTDB): domain Bacteria; phylum Bacteroidota; class Bacteroidia; order Flavobacteriales_E; family Vicingaceae; genus CAZKFN01. Next base: position 13,040 of record CAZKFN010000004.1, on the reverse strand, counting down.
TATATGGATGGTTTGAACCTACTTTTAATAAATCATCAGAATTGTATGATGAATGTGCTGTAGAATGGCATTATAAAACACCAAAGAACGGTATGGGGTTTCAGACTCCTAGAAGTGGTACAGCTTATATTGGATTTGTCTTTGGAAATATGAGTAATGAAGAAAAATATTATGATTATCGTGAATACGCATCAGCTAAATTAAAACAAAAACTCAAAAAGGATAAGTTATATAAATTAAATTTTTTTTTAAGTTTAGTTGATACAAGTTATGCTGCTATATCAGCACAAGATGTTGGAATATATTTTTCTAAGGATAGCATTGCCATGCCTGAATCTCATGGTTTTAAGTCTTTACCTTTTCAATCATCTGTTAAAGCTCATAATACAACAGGGTTTTTAATAGATACAATCAATTGGATGGAAATTATTTTTTTTTATAAAGCTCTTGGTGATGAGAAGTATATAACCATTGGTAATTTTAATGACGATATAAACACATCTTATCAAATAGTAAATAATTCTTCGATTCGAGCATATCCATTTTCATATTACTTAATAGATGATGTATCCCTATATGAAATAGATATTATCCCTCAAGATATAGGTTTAGATTCCATTGCTATTTTGGGAGAATGTCAGGATAGTGTTGGGCTAAGGGTTGTCAATAGTGGAGATTCAGCATTAAACTTTAAAAGACATCCTTTTACTTTAGAATTAGAATTAAAGGAAGATGGTATAGTACGGCAACGCTTGCAAAAAGCCATTGATGACAACAGGATAAATCCTATTGCTGGGGAACCTTTGGAAGTGGACAGTAGTATATGGGTTTATTTTACAGGTCTTAATTATCCTAAACCCAATGGCAATTATACCCTAAGCATACAAGCTATTATGGCTGAAGATGGGGACAGTACCAACAATTTAATAGATACTTCCTTTTATAAACCAAGACCAATAGATACTCTGTTTGTAAATAAAAATACAATTTGTAAAGGAGAAAGTGTTGAACTAACTTATAGATCAAATTCTAATGTTAATGCAATCTGGCAATCCAGTACAGATTTACAGTCATGGGAAAATAGAACTTCTTCTTCCTCATTCATTTTTCAGCCTTTATCTGACACTTATTTCCGCATCGCATATTGTGGTTTTTATACGGATACCTTATTGGTAAAAGTCAATGAATTGCCCCAAGCAATTTATGCTGAATTTCACTTTTGTGATGCAGGGAAACAGCGCTTAGAATTGGATAGTTTGGCTAAGGATATCAAACTCAATTGGTATTCCACAGCATCAGATAAATATCCTTTTCATACAGGAACAAGCTATGAAGTTAATTTTCAAGAAAACACTAACTATTATTTAGAAAGTGAAAAAGAGGCTTGTGTTTCCAAAGAAAGAGGCCTTTTATCTATACAATTAGGCGATTGTGACTTAATAATACCCAATGTTTTCACTCCCAATGGAGATGGAATTAATGATGTTTTTCAATACCGTCATGCTTTTGGTAGGGAGCTGCAAACTACTATTTATAATCGCTATGGCAATAAAGTAGCTGCGTTTAAAGACAATGATGGCTGGGATGGTAAAGGGCAGGCTGCTGGAGTATATTATTATGTTATCACCAGCAAAGAAGGTGAGGAGTATAAAGGAACAGTTACCTTATTAAGATAGGGGAATAATCTTTACTTGGTTTTTAGGGCAACACACATTTTGTGAGTTTTTTGCGGCAATTGGAAAGCTGTGTTGTTGCTAAAAATAGTGCTATAATTTCAAAGCGAAGCGGTGTCTTTGTGTAACACAAGGGCCTAATAAATGAAAGTCCATATAGACGAGATAGGGGTTTATTTTCTATTTTATAAATGACTCAATAAATCATACAATTCTTCTTGCCTTACTTTTTTCAGAAAATTTACCATTTTCAATGGCATTGATAAATACAATACCGGGATTTGTATTCACCTTTAGTTCTCCAAAATCCTTTAAACCTAAAAATTCAGCACCACTTTTTGTTCCCCACTGAATTAATGTAGAAGTAGGAATGCTTGGATAAGCTTTTTGAATACTTTTCATCTCTTCTAAAATGCTAAGTTGATAATTAGAAGCTAAGCTATCTGTTCCCAATGTGATTCTCACTCCAGACTTAATAAACATAGGAATATTGGGAAGTTTATTTTCAATATAAAGATTAGCATTGGGACAAAAACACCAGAATAAATTAGAATGTGCCTTTTCAGCAAATTCGACATCTTCTTTTGTGGTAAATGTATTGTGGACTAATAAGAGCGGCTTGTCACTAGGTAGATTAGAAATATATGTAGGTAAAGAATTCCTTCCTGATACATGAAGATTCTCTTTTTTATTTCCAAATTGTAATAACATCTCTGCCATTTTACCACCTCCTTTTTGAAAGAGTTCATTTTCGGAAGCAGTCTCTTGATTGTGAATACTAATAGGCTCTTGACCTTCAATAGCAGTAATCATTTTAAAAAGCATATTAGAAACAGAATAAGGAGCATGTGGGACAATGGATGCGGAAATTTTTATTCTATTAGCTTGTTTTTTAATATTCCAACCTTTATCAAAAAAACTTTGAGCTTTAGCAGGGTCATAGGCAAAAAGCTCTATAAAACTATGGTAAAAAATAGGGGATTCTTTTTTACATTTAAAGGTAAAGGGATCATTACAAATATCACCAACAGCAACAATTCCTTCGTTTTGCATTTCCTTATCAGCGGCATAAAAAGCAGCTTCAATCGTGTTTTTATCAGCCATTCTAATAGATTGAAGTTCTTGAATAAAACCATTTAGCTGTGTATGCTCCTGTACTTTTCCTTTTAAATGAGAAAGCTCTAAATGACAGTGGGTGTTGATAAAACCAGGACAAAGTATCCCCTCAAAATGCTCTACTTTTTCTTTAGGAATACTTAGTTTTTCTCCAATCTCTTCAATTATACCGTTTTGATTAACTACTAAACCAGCATCTTTTAATACTGTGCCGTTACCTATATGAATATACTTTGCTTTAAGGTATCTTTTGCTCATAAAAAACTATTCTAACTGTGCTATCTAGGCGCAAAAATAAAGATTAACTTTGCAGCCTATGGTATTGCAGACTAAAAAGAAAAATATTCGTGAACTTTCTCTTGAAGAGATGCAGGAGTTCTTTTCATCTCATGGAGAAAAAGCTTTTCGTGCGAAACAATTGTATGAGTGGTTGTGGATGAAATCTGCGCGAAGCTTTGATGAGATGACCAACCTCTCCAAAGAATTGAGAATGCTGCTAAAAGAGTATTTTTCTTTGCCTTCAGTTGTTTTAGCTGAAGAGCAGATTAGTTCTGATCGAACCATTAAAAATGCCTTTGAACTTGCGGATGGAAACATTACTGAAGGCGTATTAATTCCAGCAAATGATAGAATGACAGCTTGTATATCTTCTCAAGTTGGATGTAGTTTAGCTTGTAAATTTTGTGCTACAGGGAGGCTAAAATTAATGCGAAACATTCAATTTGATGAGATTTATGATCAGGTTGCAATTATTAAAGAACAGGCAGAAAAGCATTACAATCAGCCGCTAACTAACATTGTTTATATGGGAATGGGGGAGCCGCTTCTTAATTATAGACAAACCTTAAAATCCATTGAAAGAATTACTTCTCCTGATGGATTGGGAATGTCGCCCAGAAGGATTACAGTTTCAACAGCAGGTATAGCCAAAATGATTCGACGATTAGGAGACGATGAGGTAAAGTTTAATTTGGCCTTATCGCTTCATGCAGCAAACGATGAGAAGAGAAGCAAAATTATGCCGATTAATGAAGACAATTCTTTAGAAGTAATCAAAGAAGCATTGAAACACTTCTATAAAAAAACTAAAACAAGGGTAACTTATGAATACATCATCTTTAAAGATTTTAACGATGATTTAAATGATGCAGCAGAGTTGGCAGAATTCTGTAAAATAATTCCATGTAAAGTAAATATCATTGAATACAACCCAATTGATGATGGAGAATTTGAACAAGCGGATCCCAAAAAGGTAGATGCTTTTGCCGAATATTTGGAGCAAAAAAGCATAGTGGTTAACATTCGTAGAAGTCGAGGAAAAGATATAGATGCAGCTTGTGGACAATTGGCCAATAAAAACGGTGCAATTATCAAGGATTAACCTATTTTTGTTTTCCACATGGGAATCACATTAAAACAAATACAAGCACCGATTAAGGAAGAGATGCAATCGTTTGAAAAGCATTTCCGAGACAGTATGCGTTCTTCTGTTCCTTTACTCGATAAAATTATGAATTACATCGTGAAACGAAAAGGAAAGCAGATGCGCCCAATGTTTGTTTTTCTTTCTGCAAAGCTGTTTTCAGATGGTAACGAATCTACCTATAGAGCGGCAACTTTAATAGAGCTGTTGCATACAGCTACTTTGGTTCACGATGATGTGGTAGATGAAGCTTATAAAAGAAGGGGTTTTTTTAGCATCAATGCACTTTGGAAAAATAAAATTGCGGTATTGGTTGGAGATTATTTGTTGGCCAAAGGATTATTGTTGTCTGTAGATCATGAGGAATTTGATTTGTTGAAAATTGTAAGTACTTCAGTAAAATTGATGAGTGAGGGAGAATTATTGCAGATAGAAAAAGCCAGAAGACTAGACATTGATGAAGAGGTTTATTTTGATATTATCACCAAAAAAACAGCAACTTTGATAGCTTCTTGTTGTGCAACGGGAGCAAAATCGGTAAGTCAATCGGATGAAATGGTGGAAAGGATGAGATTGTTTGGAGAAAAAGTGGGAGTTTGTTTTCAAATAAAAGATGATTTATTTGATTATGGGTCTGGAGAGGATATAGGCAAACCTAGTGGCATTGATATTAAAGAAAAGAAAATGACTTTACCTCTGATTTATGCCTTGACAAAAGCCCCAAAAAACCAAAGAAGAAAAATTATTAATACTGTTAAAAATAATAATAACGACGATAAAAAAGTACAAGAAGTAATTGATTTCGTTATTCAATCAGGAGGAATTCAGTATGCTACGGAGAAGATGTATGAATATAGAGACGAGGCATTAGCTATTTTAAATGAATTTCCAGATAATGAAGCTAGGACTTCTTTGAGGGATTTAGTTTTATTTACTACAGAACGAAAAAAGTAAGACAAATGGATTATAAAATATTTTTATTATTTGCTTTTTTACCTTTTATGGCCTGTTCACCAAATTCAAAAAGCAATGATAAAGGAGAGGAAATTATTGAAAATTATCAAGCTGAAGAAAGAGAAAGTTATATAGAACATTATGATAATGGAGTTAAAAAAATAGAAGGACTCAAAGTTGATGGGAAACGCCACGGAAAATGGAACTACTATTATGAAGACGGGATATTATGGAGTGAAGGGGTCTATCGATATGGAGTTAGAGAGGGACGTTCTATTGTCTATTATGAAAATGGGAAAAAGAAAATACAAGGACAATATAAAAATGATCTTAGGGTTGGGGAATGGAAGGTATGGGACGACGATGGGTCTCTAGTTAAAATCATTGATTTGGATAGCCTGCTTACAGCCAGTGATTCTGTTCATTTGGGTTTAAAATAAACTTTGAAGCAGTAAAGAGTATGGTCATAGAGGTTCCTGATAACTAAAATTAAGTCTTTGGATTTAAGAGAGGTTTTTCGCATTTAGCCACTCCTTTACAATATAAACTCAAAACGAATTAGTTTAAAGCCTTTAAGTAATAAAATGTTTAGTTTATCAAAAGATTATGAGGTATTATATGCTAAATAAACTCTTCTTAAAGTAAAATCTTTTCCCTGATGGAAGATTTTCTAACTAATACAAAAGAGATGAATGGCTCCAACATCTCAAACAACATAGGGTATAAAAAAATCATCGTTGGTTGTCTCAGGTGGTACTAAGCTATCAACTAAATTCATTAATATTGTTTATCAAAATTAAATTGTCCGATTAATAAAGGACAAAACCAGAATTGATTTTCAAGTCTTCAAATTAGCACAGAGAACTTAATCTTTTTGTAACTTCGTTTATAAAATTATTTTTCGTGATTCCACAGCAAACCGTAGATGAAATATTAACTGCTGCAAGTGTAGAAGAGGTAGTAGGAGACTTTGTTATGCTTAAGAAAAGGGGAGCAAACTTGCTGGGGTTATGCCCTTTCCACAATGAGAAAACCCCTTCTTTTACAGTTTCTCCAGCAAAGGGAATATACAAATGTTTTGGCTGTGGAAAAGGAGGTAGTGCTGTTAATTTTTTAATGGATCATGAACACCTTAGTTATCCTGAAGCCCTACGATTTCTAGCCAACAGGTATAACATTGAAATTGAAGAAAAGGAAATTACACCAGAAGAAAGAATTGCCGCTAATAAAAAAGAAAGTCTTTTTATTGTTACCAAATTTGCTGCGGAGTACTTTCAGGAACAATTATTTGAAACTGAAGCAGGGCGTTCAATTGGTTTAAGTTACTTTAAAGAAAGGGGATTTAGAGAAGAAACCATTAAGCATTTTAAATTGGGATATAGCCCCGATGAATGGCAGGCATTTACTAATCATGCATTAGAAAAGGGTTATGAATTAGAATTTCTTGAATCAACAGGACTTACAATAGTT
>CAZKFN010000004.1:0-6394 GCA_964552035.1 uncultured Flavobacteriales bacterium | reverse complement strand
TTTATGGGTAGGGTCATGTTTCCGATTCAAAACATATCTGGAAGCGTAATAGGATTTGGTGGGAGAACGCTAAAACAAGAAAAGAAAACCGCCAAATATTTAAATTCTCCAGAATCAGAAATTTATCATAAAAGCAGAGTACTTTATGGCTTACATCAAGCAAAAAACGCTCTTGTAAAAAATGATTGTTGCTATTTAGTAGAAGGTTATACGGATGTTATTTCCATGCATCAAGCAGGAGTTGAAAATGTCGTTTCTTCTTCTGGTACAGCTCTAACAGAAGAACAAATACGACTAATCAAGCGCTATACTCCCAACATCGTTTTGCTCTTTGATGGAGATGCTGCTGGGGAAAAAGCAGCCTTGAGGGGTACGGATATGATTTTGGAAGAGGGTATGAATGTTAAGGTATTAAGCTTTCCCGAAGGTGAAGATCCAGATTCTTTTGCCCAGAAAAAAAGTGCAGAAGAATTGCAAACCTATTTGAATGAAAATGCCCATGATTTTATTCGATATAAAACCAATACTTTATTAAAAGAAACGGGGAATGATCCCATAAAAAGGGCTGAGGTTATTCGAGATATTGTAAAAAGTATTGCCTTGATTCCCGACCCTATTGCACGTTCTGTTTATATTCAAGAATGTAGTGAGTTAATGAATATTGCAGAAGATGCTTTGATGAGTGAATTGAATAAGGTGCGTAGAAAAAAAGCTTCTAAACACTTTAGAAAGCATCAAAGAGAACAACAAATTGCAGATGATCCTTTGGTAAAACAAATAGAAGGAGAAAAGCAAGAAGTAGGAAAACCCTTAGAAATTCAGGAAAAGGACATTATTAGAAGTTTGATAAAATATGGGATTAATGAAATTGAAGTGCCGGTACAAGTAGAAGAGAGCAATAGAGAGGATTTTGTGAAAGTAACCGTCGCAGATTTTATAGTTTTTGAGTTAGAGGAAGATAAAGCAAGATTTACGCATCCCCTTTATCAAAAGATATACGAGGTGTTTAAGAATGCAGTAGATCAGGAGAAGGTATTGGATGACAATTACTTTATTTCCAATGAAGATAAAGATGTAAGTAGTTTGGCTATAGAATGTTTGATGGAAAAATATACCTTGAGTATTAATTGGGAAGAAAAGCATCAAATCATCACAATAATGGAGGAAGAAAATTTATATAAAAAAGTTCACAAGGGGTTGTGTTCTTGGAGATTGTCTAAAGTACAAGAAATGTTGGAAAATCTTCAAAATCAATTAAAAAGACAGCCGGATAATTACCAGGAAGCCTTAGAGGAAATTAAACGATTAAATGAAGCTAAAAAAATATTGGCGGCAGAATTAGGTAGAATTGTTCTCCCATTAAATTAATTTCTTCCAACTTCTTACCCCAAGCAATTTTGCCTTTTTTATTAATATCTTTAGCGAAGTGCTAAAAAAGTTGTAATTTTAAATAAGTTAATCGTTCAATACTCTTAAAATAGATGAATAAAATAGCTTACAATGTACGATGGGTAGTGTTTGTTGTAATGCTTTTATTGATTGATATAACAGCATTTTCACAAGTAATCTTTCACGATGATTTAGAGTCCTATACGAGCAATGCTATTATAGCACCTCAAAGTTCTAGATGGAACAGTTGGGGAAATATAGATTGTTCAGCTTTAGTTTCTACCGATGAAGCTTCTAGTGGGATACATTCTTTGAAAATATGGAATGGGTTTCCCTCGGGCGCTCAAGCCAATTTATCAGATATCCTTTTGGATCTTGGTGACTCTATAAAGGGTAGATACATTTTAAGTTTTAAGATGTTTCTTCCTTCCTCGGACGGGAATAATAATCCTACAGGAGGGTATTGGAACTTACAACATATTATCAACTCTTCTTATATTGGATCGGAATGGGGCTTTCAAGTGTTTATGAATCCCAATGATTCGTATATACAAATCAAGGGTAGGAATTATTATTTTCAAGAAAAAATGGATGAGTGGGTGACGATAACCCACGTGTTTGATTTAGATCGAGATATTCATGATTTTTTTTATGACGGACGTTGGGTAGTATCCGAAGATTTTTCTGCTCAGGCTTTGGCTTCTTTTGCTGGAACAAAAGTAATGGCAGGTCTAGATTTATATGCCCACTGTGAAGCCTTAGGTTGTGTTCCACTGGCATATTATGATGATTTTACTTTACAGCATTTTCAAGATCAATACAATGATGGGGGAATAATTGGTTTTGATGTGCCACCGTATTGTTTAAATGATTCTGCCGAAGTTAAGATAGAATTAAAAAATTGGGGATTTAACAGCATTCAACGCGCAACAATTGACTGGAGTATTAATGGCATTGCTCAAACTCCTTATGTTTATAATGGAAATATACCGAGCAACAGCGTTCAAAAGTTTTCGTTGGGAAAGCAGATTTTAACCGGCCAAGCACCTTATGAAATTAAAGCATGGGTTTCCAATGTGAATGGATTTGCAGATACCACCAACTTTAACGATACCTTATCTACGTTGGTAACTGGGCCTGCTTTAAATGGGTTTTACACCTTAAATCCCATGTTGCCTTCTTCGAATACAAATTTTCAGACCTTTTATGAACTAAATCAAATTTTAAGATTTTCTGGACTTTGTGGACCAACTATCATAAATGTAGCTACAGGTATTTATCATGAATCACTTCCATTAACTAAAGTTCTTGGCTTAAGCTCAACCAATACACTAGTAATAGACGGAAAGGATTCTTCGGCAACCAAACTTTCTCAAGGCTCTACTTTTTCTACTTTAACATTGAGTGGTGTAAAACACATTACACTTAAAAATATGACCTTTGAAAATACTTCTACTACTGGGAGTGCTATATTGATTCATCATTCGGATTCAAATATAATAAGCTCTTGTGTATCAAAAGTAAGAACGAACTCTACAGGCCCATATGCCTCTGTACTATTTTCTGGAAGTGCTACTGCTGCTTCTACGCAAGCCAATGCAAATTATAATACCATAGAACACTGTAGAATAATAGGTGGAAATTATGGGATTCATATTTATGGAAGCACCTCTATATTCCCCACAGGAAACAAAATTGCCTACAATCAAGTTGATTCTGCAATTCATTATGGGGTGTTTGCTTACTATGCAGATTTAATAGAAGTTGAAGGCAATAAAATTGAAATGTTAAGTAAAGGAAGTAATACATCAAATGGAATTCATTTGTTTTTTGTGGAAAATGCAAAGGTGATAGGGAACGATGTAAAATCTATTAACTATGGGATTTACTGGTATAATTATACGCGTTATACCCCTATGAAAGAAAAGAAATTGTTGATTAACAACATGGTTTATTCCAAAGACTTTTATCCGCTTTACCTAGCTTATGTAGATTCTATAAATATTTATCACAATACGATTTATGGAAAATCTCTTGATAGAGCAGCTGTGTATATTGAAGGAACTTCTTCAACTTCAATTCAAGAATACGATATTAGAAATAATATTTTTTATTCAGAAGGTGCAGAAGCTTTTCACATTACTTCATCTTCCCTTATAACAAATTTTGATTATAATATTTTTTATACCCAGGGAAGTCAATTAATTAGAATAGGATCAACAAATTATGCTGATATAGCCGCTCTGCAAGCTGCTTATCAAAATTGGAATGTAAATTCTTTAGAGGGAGATCCTGAATTTGTTTCACCCTTAGATTTACATCTTCTTGGGACTTTAGCCAATGATGTTGGAGATAATAGGGTTAACGTAGCATTTGATATTGATTTAGAACCTCGGCCTGCTCCGAGAGCTCTTGCCGTCGATGTTGGAGCTGATGAATATACACCTCCTTCTTGTCCTCCTCCTTCAAGATTTGAATTAAAGGAATCCACTTATTCTATTTTGGCAAAGTATGTAGAGCCTTCTAACGGGTTGTCTTATCAATTTGAAGTTTTGAAATGTGGAGATTCCCTTGGTAGGGGAAGGCAGTACTTTTCTTCTACAGATAGTATAGAATTAAATGGATTAGAACCAAGCAGCTGTTATGATGTTTATGTTCGCTCAATTTGTGATAGAAATGACACTTCCATTTGGAGAGGGCCATACTCCGTTTTAACTCAACCAAGAGCTCCTTCAGGTGTAAATTGTAGTATAGCTTCCACTACAACAATTTTTATGGAGGAGTTTGATAATCCTATTCTTAGTGGTTGGACGGGGCATCTTATTACAGGGAATGTTCAAGGATCATGGAATTATGGTAATGGAAGCTCTAATCTTAGGGGAACAGGTCCAAGAATGGCACATAGCGGCAACAGCAATGTGTATGCTTTCGTCGTGAATAATTACAATAAGAGATTAAGTTTAGTTTCTCCTATGATTGATTTATCTCAAGTTAAAGATTCGGCTGAGTTAAGTTTTTGGTTTCATGCTTATGGTTCAGCACTTGGAGAGTTTAGCGTTGGGGTTGCCAATTCTGCTCAAGGTCCTTTTGTGCCCATTATGGAGTGGTCAGGTGAACATGGTTCTATACAAGAATCCAGTGATAGTTCCTATTATCAAGTAGGCGTTCGTTTAGAAGATTTTATAGGGCAAAAGATATTCATTGAATTTTCTGTAATTCCTGGAAGTTCTTATGAAGGAGAGTTTGCTGTAGATCTGGTTGAGATTAAAGGATGTTTGACTTGTGCCCCTCCTACTCAGTTGAGGAGAACAAATAAAGGGGTTGGATCCATTGAACTTAATTGGGATGAAAACGGAAATGCAACTACTTGGGAGCTGGCTTATGATACAACACTTAATTATGCGAATGTCACCAATAGGCAAATTGTAAATTCAAAACCTATAAAAGTTGACTCTTTGGTTTCTGGAGCAAGGTATCAGTTTTTTGTACGTTCAATTTGTGGAAGTGGGGATACCAGTACTTGGAGTGGACCTCATAATTTTGTGGTTCCTTATGCTCTACCCTTTCTAGAAGATTTTGAATTGCAAGATTTAAACTTGGGAAGTAGCGATATATGGAAGAATGGTTGGGAACATTTTAGAAGTTCACCCAACAATGCTAATCCACAATGGAGAACTCAAGCTGGTCCTACTACAACAGCAAATACTGGACCGGTTGTTGACCATACTTTAGGAACAACACTTGGAACATATGCTTATTTTACTTCAGAAGGCGCACCTGGTGCTTGGACTAATTTAATTTCACCGGAAATTTATATCGAGAAAAATCAAAACACGGCAGAACTGTCCTTTTGGTATCATTTTTATGGAAGTACCATTGATAGACTTGAGGTTTTAGTGAGTAGAAATGGTGTTGATCAGCTTGTACATACCATAAGAGGACAACAACAGACTGCTCCTGCAGAGCCCTGGAAAAAACAGACAGTTATTCTTACCGGCTATCAAGGGCAATTTGTTAAATTGAAGTTTAGAGGATATGGTAGTGGGCCTTATGGGGAAATGGCAATCGATGATATAGAGCTTGGCCCTACAGCTAATTTTTATTCAATTGGAGAAATAAATACTTCCAATAATCTAGGTGAGGCTGACTCATTAGGTGCTTTTGTGTGGACTTCAGGTACAGTAGCAGGAGTGAACTTACATACAGAAAATGGTTTGAGTTTTACAATTATCGACCAGATAAACGACAAACAAGAAGGAATTCATATTTTCAGTGATAAACTGCTTAGTGCTTATTCTAATGTAAATGAAGGAGATTCCATTAAGGTCAGGGGTATTGTAGGTCAGATAAATGGATTAAATAAAATAGATGTAGATTCTATAGTGTTGATTGATCATGGGAAAAATAGACCTAATTATTTAGAAGTAAAATCCTTAGATGAAAGTACAGAATCAAAATACCTAGAACTTAAAAATTTGATCTTACTTACACCACTTGCTCAACAAAGCGGAAGTTATATTTTACAAGCGTATAGTGGAAAAGATACCGTAGCCATTAAAATTCATGAGAAAACCAATGTGGGAGTTAACTTAAAGAGTTTAGGGAATAGTCTTAAGGTAGGAGATACGCTTTGCAGTGTAGTCGGAATAGGAAGTCAAAACGATACGATTAGCACTCCTCCTTATTTAAAGGGCTATGAGATTATACCCATGTTTTTTAAAGATTTTAAAGCTTGTAACGCTATTACAGCACTACCAGAATATGATGAAGAACAAAACCTCATAAGTATTTACCCTAATCCTACAAAAGGGAGTTTTATTATTCATAGTTCAGGATTATCAAGTGATAATGCAGTTATAAGCATTAGAGACAGAAGCGGGAAATTAGTGTATAAAAAGCTACTTTATCATAATAATAATAATAATGTTTTTGAAAAGCGGATCGACTTGAAAAATGAAGCTAAAGGTTTATACTTAATTAGTATACAAGATGGTGAAAGTAGAAT
>CAZKFN010000003.1:0-56290 GCA_964552035.1 uncultured Flavobacteriales bacterium | reverse complement strand
GTAAAACAATTTGCTCTCGGTGATTTCCATGCTCAATTTGGGCAAGGCTTAACCTTTTGGTCGGGCATGGCTTTTGGACGTTCTCCTCATGTTTTTAGTTTAAAAAGAAATGCTCAAAAATTAAGACCGCATACCTCCGCTCAAGAAGCTTTATTCTTAAGAGGCGGAGGAACAACATTAGCTTATAAAAATTGGGAATTGACTTTATTTTGCTCTAGTAAAATGATAGATGCTAATGTTATTGGGTTTGATAGTCTTCAAAATAAAACTATAATCTCATCATTTCAAGAAACTGGTTTTCATAGAACCTTTTCTGAAATCAATAATAAAAACGCCATTAAAGACAAGTATTTTGGAAGTCACTTAAGTTATGATAATAAAGGTTTAAAACTTGGTATTACAGCTGTTCACAATGAAATTGAAGCTATTTATAGACCTAGAAAGCAACTTTACAATAAGTTTAACCACCTAAAAAATTCTAATAGTAATCTAGGGGTGGATTACAGCTACCTCTATAAAAACTTTAATCTTTTTGGAGAAATAAGCCACAGCATTAATGGTGGAATAGCTTATACCAATGGTTTATTAATAGCTATAGACCCAAACGTTTCATTTTCTATACAAAACAGAAAGTTTGATAGAAATTTTATAGCCATTCAGAGTAATGCTATAGGTGAAAACTCAAACAATTATAATGAGAACGGAACTTTCATGGGTACTAATATCAACCTCAACTCTAACTTTTCCTTTTCTGCGTATGTAGATTATTTCTCTTTCCCATGGTTGAGATTTCAAGTAGATGCTCCAAGTAAAGGACAGCGCTTGATGAGTGAATTTAAGTATAGGCCTAACCGAAAAATGGAAGCCTATATTAGGTTTAGGAAAAGGGAAAAAGAAAAAAATGAAGGTGATGTTATTACTGGAGCAGCTAAAGTAACAGATGAAGTAAAATCGGATTATAGATTAAATTTCTCTTATCAAATCACCAAAAATATCACCCTAAAAAATAGAGTCGAATTTACAGCTTATAATTTAGGAAAAAGCAGAAAAGAAAATGGGATTTTAATCTATCAAGACTTACAATTCAAAATGCTAAGCTTCCCACTCTCCTTTTCTCTGCGTTATGCAATTTTTGATACGGATTCTTGGGAAAGTCGTATTTATGCTTACGAAAATGATGTATTATACGCATACTCCTTTCCTGCATATTACGGAAAGGGAAGTAGATTTTATATCAATACCAAATACCATATTTCAAGAGGGATTGATTTATGGTTGCGATATGCTCAAACTTATTATACGGATAGAGAAAACATAGGTAGTGGAAGAGAGATGATTTCAGGACGAACTAAAAGTGATGTAAGAGTACAACTAAGGTTTAAGTTTTGAATTTTATTGATCTTGATTCGGTTTTTTCTTAGGTACAAAGTGATAAACTATATTTACCTCATCCTCTTTATCGTAATTATTCATTGGTAAGTTATTCTCCTCAATCTTTTCCTCTTCTTCACCCAACTTTTCTTCTTCCAGTTCCCAAGAATATTTTTTAGGCTGTGGCCCTATCTTTCTATAATAGATAGCAAAAATAATTCCTACAATCAACCCCCAAAAATGCCCTTCAAAAGAAGTACTTTCATCAAAAGGTAAAATTCCCCAAACTAAGCTACCGTATAAAAAAGCAACCAAAAAAGAAATCGCAATTAGAGGAATATACTTTCTTATAAATCCACTTATAAAAAGGAAACCAAAAAGAGCATAAACCAATCCACTGGCACCAATATGATAAGATGTTCTAGCTGATATCCAAGTATATAAACCAGCTAATAAATAGGACCAAATAACTAATTTTGGAGCTACCTCTTTATAAAAATAAAATAAAGTAGAACCTAAGACCAATAAGGGAACTGTATTATTAAAGAGGTGTTTTAAATCTCCATGAATTAAAGGGGAAAATATAATTCCTCTCAAGCCTTTTAAATCTCTTGGCAAAACTCCATATTGAGTAAACTTAATGTCATTTGCTAACTCAATCCCTTTGATTATCCATAGCAAAGCAACAAATAAACTGGGAAATAGAAGTGAATTTAAAAACCTCTTTCGCTCTTTAGTATCCATTATTGTTCAAAGATAACAGCTTATATAATAACGTTTAACTTAGACTGGAAATATTTAAATAAAAACTTCGATTTTTTCAATGAATTGAAAAAATCGAAGTCAAATAATTAAGTCTTAAGAATATTATATATAAAAATAACTACTACTTATTTACATCTCAATTTAATAAATGTTTACTTGGCTCACTATTTATACCTAACACTTCCCTCTCCTCTTTTTACCACTCTTCAACTTAATTATTTTCAACTTAATAAATCCTCTTAGTGTTTACTTTATTATTTTGCTTTATTAACTAATCCTTATTCACACTTAAAATGATTCTATTAAACTCTCCTCTATTTTTTAACACCTTGAACATTGACGCTTTCTTTATCTTGGGGATCCTTTATTGAACAATGCTCACATGAAGAACGGTCGGTAATTAAACGCACTCCCCTTTTACCTGCGAAGTAATACCAAATCCATTCTATAAATACATGAAATCGATTTCTAAAATCGATTAAATATAAAATATGTATTACAGACCACAACATCCAGGCTGTAAATCCGCTAAATTTGAATCCTCTTATATCTGCTACAGCTTTAGCTTTACCAATTGTAGCCATTGAGCCCTTATCTTTATACTTAAACACATCCTTTCCTTTGGTGTATCTTCCAGCCAACAACTTTCCAACAAACTGCCCTTGCTGTGTAGCAACTGGAGCAATTGAAGGAAGAACTTGACCTTGTTTGTTTTTGGTATGTGCAGCATCCCCAATCACATAAATATTCTCATGTTTAGGAAGACTTAAATCTTCTTTTACAATTACTCTATTATTTCTATCCAGCTCAGCATCTAACATTTTAACTATAGGATTTGCAACAATTCCCGCAGCCCAAATAATATTATAACTTTCTATTTCTCCACCTTCATAAAACACCTTTCCTTTCTCTATATCTGTAACAGGCTTACCTAGTATTATTTCAATACCCATTTTTTTAAGCATTTTTTTAGCCTTCTCTGGTAAGGGTTTTGGATAGCCATTCAAAATACCATTAGATGCTTCGATCAAGACAATTCTACTGTCTTTAGGAGAAATATTTCGATAATCTGACTGTATATCTTTTTTAGTAATTTCAGCAATTGCACCAGCCATTTCAACACCCGTTGGTCCGCCTCCAATAAGTACATAGGTTAAATGAGGCTTTCTAGCTTCTCTATCTTCCATCTGTTCTGCCTCTTCTAAGGAAAGTAAAATCCGTTCTCTAATTTTTAAGGCATCACTTACAGACTTTAATCCTGGAGCATATTCACTCCAAGAATCATGTCCAAAATAATTATAACGTGCTCCTACTGCTATAACTAAATTATCATAAGCTATTTCACGTCCATCTAATAAATAAATCTTGCTCTCTTTAGATGAAATAGAAACGACTTCTCCAAGTAAAACATTAATGTTTGAGTTTTTTCCAACTATTCTTCTTATTGGAGTTGCAATATCACCTGGAGATAATGCAGCAGCGGCAACTTGATATAATAAAGGTTGAAAAAGGTGGTGATTGGATTTATCAATTAAAGTAACTTTTATGTTCTTACCTCTCAATTGCTTTGCAACAGAAATACCTCCAAAACCCCCACCAATAATTATTACATGTTTTTGTGCCTGATTCATAATACCATATTCTTATGCTGGATTCTACAAAATTTTTACTAAGCAAATATAAGGAAAATCTATATAACGGATAAAAACGTCCTTTATAAAATGCTCTAATGATAATATATCTACAACCAGCTAGAATATTGTATTATTAATACAATTAATCTCCTTTAGCAAATTGCAAAATCAAATCTCCAGCATCGTCATAAAAATAGAGAATCAAATTTTCTCTACTATAATACGCTACTTTATTTAAAGCATCATCAAAGGAGTCTGGGACTTCCATTTCTAAACACATTTTATTGGTAACTGCTATATTCCCAAAGTTGATTCTATTTTTAGAATATCTAGTAATCTTTCCATTATAATGGTTGCATCCGTTGCTTCCCATAATTTCTAAATCAGCGAGATTAACTTCAAGTGTAGGCCTATTTTCTACTCCTACAAGTTCTTCCTGAAAAATATGAGTTGTATTCCAAATATCGTGCAATTGATAATCCCCATCATGAGCAGCTGCCTCAGTAGTTTTTATGTTTTCCTCAGATGGTTCTTTGTTTGAAACTTCCTCTGAATTTGCAGTGCTGCCACAAGAAATGCCAAAGAAAAGAGTAATTAATATTATGGTAAGCGCTCCCAGTTTATTGGTAAGGATTAAGCGAGGAATATTGATTTTAAGAGCATTTAAGCGTTTCATAAAAGTTATCATTCATTTCAATTAAGCGAATTTACTAAAAAAGTAATTCTTGTTTTAAAAATTATACAATCATCTTTTCTTTTTAATAACTTATCTTAGCCTATAATCATGTTTAAAATACCAGCTAAAGACAAATAAAATTAAAAAACTTGCCCCAACATATTGAAATTGAAGCTAAGATTTACTAAAATGTTTTAAAAAGAAGAGGTTATTAACTTCTATTAACTTCAATTCATTCTTGCATTTGATTACTTTTGAAAAACTATGAGGAAAACTTTTATTTTAATTATTATCTTATTACTTACCTATAGCGGGAGTATTGCTTACGCACAATCAGATAGCATTATTAATGAAAAGAATAAGGCTACTATAAAACTTGAAAACCTTCTTTCAGTTATCAATTATGCTTATGTGGATGAAGTGGACAATTCAAAAATGGCTGAAGATGCCATTGTGGGCCTTCTTAAAGAATTAGATCCTCATTCGGTTTACATTCCTGCAGAAGAATTAGAAAGAATGAATGAACCTTTAGAAGGGAATTTTGAAGGAATAGGTATTCAATTTAATATACTCCACGACACTATTATTGTCGTTTCCCCAATCTCTGGAGGTCCTTCAGAAAAGCTAGGAATTTTGCCTGGAGATAGAATAGTAACGGTAGAAGGAGAAAATGTTGCAGGTACTGGCGTAACTAACAACGATGTTCAAAAACTTTTAAGAGGTAAAAAAGGGACGATAGTAAATGTCCAAATTGAGAGATATGGAGCTAAAGAATTATTAGACTTCTCAATTACCCGAGATAAAATCCCAATATACAGTGTAGATGCTTCCTATATGGCTACTCCAAGCATTGGGTATATAAAAGTCAATCGCTTTGCTCGAACAACAATGAATGAGTTTAAGCAAGCTCTTGACACACTCAAACGCGATGGAGCTGAAAGTTTAATCCTAGATTTAAGAGGAAATGGTGGTGGGTATTTAAATACCGCTTTTCGTTTAGCCGATGAGTTTTTGGACAAAGATAAAATGATTGTATATACGGAAGGTATGAAACAAAGACGAGAGGAATTTAAAGCAACATCAAATGGAAGCTTTAAAGAGGGAAAACTTATTATTTTAATAGATGAAGGGTCTGCTTCCGCCTCTGAAATTGTTTCTGGAGCTGTTCAAGATTGGGATAGAGGCTTAGTTCTTGGACGAAGGTCATTTGGTAAAGGTTTGGTACAAAAGCCTTTCCCTCTGTCTGATGGTTCTGTGGTGCGTTTAACTACAGCTCGATATTATACTCCTACAGGAAGATCAATTCAAAGGCCTTATGAGAAAGGCAAAGAAGATTATTATAATGAAATTAATAGAAGACTAAAACATGGAGAACTTTTTAAAGCTGATAGCATCAATTTCCCAGATTCTCTAAAATTCTATACTCCAAACAATAGATTAGTGTATGGAGGTGGTGGAATTATGCCTGACATTTTTATTCCCTTAGACACTTCTTTTAATTCTGAATTAAATAAAAACCTGATTCAAAAGGGAGTGTATAATGAATTCTCAATTACCTATCTCGACAAGAACAGAAAGAAATATAAAAAGACCTATCCTACTTTTAAAGATTTTGAAGAAAATTTTGAAGTAGATGAAAAGTTATTAAATGATTTTTTTAAGTTGGCTGAAAAGAAAAAAGTGGAGAAAAACGAAGAGGAGTATGAAGTTTCTAAAGAACTAATTCACGTTCAAATCAAAGCACTTATTGCTAGAGGACTATTTGACACCTCTTCTTACTTTCACATAATCAACAACATAAGTAACACTTATACCGAAGCAATTAAGTTATTGGAAAGTGGTGAGTATATGAAGGCAAAACTTGAACATGATTAATTATATTTGTATTATTAAACTAAAAACTATTTTATCATCATGAATGACAATTTAAAAAATGGACTTTTGGTGCTTGTTGCAGTTGCAACCATTGCAAACACTATAATCCTTTTAGGAAGTAATAAGGGAATTAAATATGAAAAAACCCCTATTTCTCAAGGAATAAATAATGCTGTTGCAACACCTAACCAACAAGGACAAAGCATTGAAGCTTCAATGACACAAGACAATCAGCGAGCACAAGGTTTGGAGCAAAGAAACGTTCCAACAGGGCCAAAAACAGACATCCAATTTGCAAGCCTAGAGCACGATTTTGGTACTATTGAACAAAATTCTCATAACCCAACGGTTTTTACCTTTACCAATACTGGTGAAAATCCTTTAATCATAACCGATGCTCAAGGAAGTTGCGGTTGTACTGTTCCTAACTATCCAAGAGAGCCTATTCCACCAGGAGGAACAGGTGAAATCGAAGTAGTATATAATCCAGGTACACAAAGCAATCGACAACAAAAAACTGTAACCATTACTGCAAATACAGAACCGGCTACAACCATCTTAAATATTAAAGCCAATGTTACTCCAGGTACAGACGGAGGAGCAGGCTCTGGAGAATTAATGATAGGTGGATAATCCTTTGAAGACCTGCTCTATTGCAGGTCTTTTTTTGTATTAACAATCTAATGTTCACAATTTATAAAACCATTAATATTATACTTTTTTAAAAGGTATTAATGAGTTGTATTTTATCGAAGTAGTTTTTTCCTTTTGATAAAATGAATGTATTATATTTGTTAAAATTTTTCAATTAAATTAGATTCTTTAGTACTTGGTTTTTAGTAGTAGCCTATTTCTTTTATACTTTTTACCTGTTTTTTTACTGCTCTATCACTGTCTTGGTAAAAAGCTTAAAAATTATATCATACTAATTGCCAGTATTTTTTTCTATGCTTGGGGAGCTCCATCATTTGTATTTTTGCTAGTTCCTGTTACGGTCCTAGATTTTTTTATTGTCCAGCAAATCCATAGAAGTAAAACTCAAAAGATAAAAAAACAATTTCTTAGTCTCTCTATTTTTATCAATCTAGGAATGTTAGCTTATTTTAAATATGCTAACTTCTTTATAGAAAATGTCAACGCCGTATTAAACTCTATAGGAATTGAGGAGGTGTCTTGGACAGCAATTGCCTTACCTATCGGCATTTCCTTTTATACCTTTCAGACACTCACTTACTCTATTGACGTCTATAGAAAAGTTCATCCACCGTTAAATAAAGTAACGGATTACTTACTTTATATCATGTCTTTTCCGCAAATGATTGCTGGACCTATCGTACGTTTTCAAACCATTGCCGAACAAATCGTTGAAAGGGATGAAAAAGTTGATGACAAACTCAGTGGAGCCTATCGTTTTTGTATAGGGTTAGCAAAGAAAGTACTAATAGCCAACGTCATGGCTGAACAAGCTGATCTTATTTTTAATAACGATTTAGAAGATATATCCACGGCTACTGCATGGTTAGGTGCTTTTGCATATACTTTTCAAATTTATTTTGATTTTTCTGGTTATTCGGATATGGCTATAGGCTTAGGGAAAATCATGGGTTTTAAATTCCCTGAAAACTTTAATT
Organism: uncultured Flavobacteriales bacterium; assembly: GCA_964552035.1. Taxonomy (GTDB): domain Bacteria; phylum Bacteroidota; class Bacteroidia; order Flavobacteriales_E; family Vicingaceae; genus CAZKFN01. Next base: position 48,338 of record CAZKFN010000003.1, on the reverse strand, counting down.
CCCCCTACACTTCAAAAAGTATTAGTGAGTTTTGGAGAAGATGGCACATTACTCTTGGAGATTTTATGAGAGAATATCTTTATATACCATTAGGTGGAAATCGAGTAAAAACTAAGTGGAGGTTATTTTTTAACCTTTGGATTGTATTCCTACTATCAGGCTTATGGCATGGGGCTTCCTGGAATTTTGTCTTTTGGGGGGCTTTTCATGGATTCTTTTTAATCCTAGATCGTTTATTTTTACTTAAATTTCTAAATTGGATTGGTAAAATTCCCGCCATGATTATTACTTTTTTTATTGTCGTTGTAGGTTGGGTACTTTTTAGACTGGAAACAGCGGAAGAATTTACTCTTTACCTACAAAAAATGTTCGTTTTTGAAGGCGGGTGGACATGGAACACTATTCCAGCTTTTTACACTCTATTTGTTATTGCTATTTTCTTTTCCTTTCTCGTATCCTTTAAATGGGGTAAAAAATTACAAACTTTCTTTTTAGAAAAGGAAAAGTATAACTTAAAACAACATGCCTATTTAGCCCCAATCATGTTAGCATTATTTATCCTATCATTAAGCTCAATAACTGCTTCAGGATTTAACCCTTTTATTTATTTTAGATTCTAATGGATAAAAGAAGAGAATATATTATAAAAAAGAGTTTAGCAATATTCCTATTGATACTCCTATTTATTCCTGTTTCTCAGCAATATCTTCACATTTTTAAAGAAAAGCCCTTAAAAGGAGCTTATGAAATATATAAGAATACCAAATTCATTTGGAACTCCTGGTTAGAAGGAGATTATCAAGAAAAGCAAGAAAGACATCTAAATCAACATTTTGGCTTTAGACCCTTCTTTGTGAGGCTTTATAATCAAACTCAGTATAGCCTCTTTAACGATACGAAGAGTAAGGTAAAAGGCAAAAATAATATGTGGTACGAAGAACCTTATATCTTAGAAGCATTAGGTAGAAGCTTTGTCGGTTATGAACTCATTCAAACTAAGGTTAGAAAGCTGAGTGCTGTATATTCCGCTCTAAAAAAGCAAGACAAAGAAATTATACTTTTATTAGCTCCAGGTAAAGGAAGTTATTACCCTGAATATATCCCCGACCGCTATAATCCTGAGGTAAAAACTACTACAAATTACGAAGTTTATCTAAAAGAATTGTCTAAAACCGATATAAAAGTAGTGGACTTTAAAAAATGGTTTGAGGAATTAAAACCTAATGCTAAGTACCCACTTTTCCCAAATAATGGAACGCATTGGTCAACATATGGAGAAACCTTAGCTGTAGATTCCTTGATTAAATATATTGCTTCTCTGGGGTATGCGCAAAGAAATGAATTTATTATTGGAGATGAAATTATTATTTCAGACACAGCAATTGGAAGAGACAACGATATTGAGGAATACTTAAATCTATTGATAGACCTACCTTCTATAAAATTAGCCTACCCCACCTATTCTTTTAAAGCATTAAATCCAAAATGTAAAGTCCCAGAGATATTGTTAATGGGTGACAGTTTTTATTGGGATATTTTTGAGAAAGATATCATCAATCAAGCTTTTAGCAGTAAATACTATTGGTATTATAATTATGTAATTCATTCCACGGTAGATAGATTAAGATATCGATGGGAGACCACTTATGAAGAGGAAATCAAAAACTGTGATATCATTTTAATGGTAATTACCGATTCTAACCTCAAAGACTTTGCCTTCGAATTTGTTGATGGAATGTATGATGCTTTTGTAAAGTGATTTTTTATTAAAAAGTTAAATTATATAATTCCTTCTAGCGGTCCTCCTTTCTTTCCTAGCTCATCTACCAATCTTTCTACCGTAGGGTCTGTTTCTAATATAGGCGCATGATGTCCTTTGATTCTACTATCAATAATCAAGGGGCCTTTACATCCCCAATGTTTAAATTCTATAAAAGAATCCACACCATAAATATCATGAGAAGGATTGGCTCTAGTAAACGTAGCCCAAAGTAAATTAGAAAAGCTTTGAGCTATAAATTTTGCATCATCTGCAAGGATAATCATAGCAATACCATGTAATTTATCTTGAATTGTTTTAAGTTTTTGAGTTAATTTTTCAATTTTATCTTCCTCTTTTTCATAAGAAGTAAAAACTCCTATTTCTACAGATAAAACACCGGGAAAAGCCAATTGTACCTCTTTGATTTCCTCTGGCCAATCTACAGCTGGTAAAGTAGTATTCAGCTCCCTAATTACAGATCCTACAGCTGCCATAACAACCTTAGAACCTTTGTTTAATTCCATAGAGCTATAGTCTAATGTGTCCATAGAGGTATTGGTTTGAAAATGCAAATCTCTCTCCCAATTCAATCGTTCAAGCATGTGTTTAAAAAAATCCTCTTTGTTATTTACGCTAAGGTTGTTATTATCTTCTTGGGCAGCAATTAATAAAAATTTCGCCAATGACATTTGTCCATAACCCAGTATATGATTGGCAATTGTCAATAATTCAGAAGGTTCGTCAATTTGATAAAAGGGTGTATATCTTTCACTACCTATGGCAAAAAGTAATGGGTGAACTCCTGCTTCATCTACTGCATTCACTGCTATTAGGCCTGGAATTTCTTTGGGAATTATAGTACCCGTGATTTCATGAATCAAGTTACCAAAAGAAGTATCCTCTTGTGGAGGACGACCTACAACAGTAAAGGGCCAAATTGCATTTTTACGATGGTAAACCTTTTCAACCTTCATTAGGGGAAAATCATGCACAAGTGAATAATATCCTAAATGATCTCCAAAAGGGCCTTCTGGTTTGTTTTCTTTAGGATAAACTTTACCTGTAATTACAAAATCAGCATCAGAAGATAAAACATAATCCCCTTCCCTCTTATACCTAAATCTTCTACCTCCTAGAGCACCGGCAAAAGTTAGCTCTGATAGTCCTTCTGGCAAAGGCATTACTCCAGCAAAAGTATGTGAAGGCGGGCCACCTACAAATATAGATACAGGTAAGGGTTTCCCTATAGCATTTGCTTTAGCCTGATGCACCCCAATTCCTCTATGAATTTGATAATGTAAACCCACTTCTCTATTGGGTATGTATTCATTGCCAGCCATTTGTATTCTATACATCCCTAAGTTTGAATTCATTATAGAAGGGTTCTCAACATCTTCAGTATAAACTAACGGCAAAGTAATAAATGGCCCACCGTCCATAGGCCAAGATTTTAGCTGAGGCAATTGGTCGATTTGTGTTTCTCCATAAGAAACAGCTGGTTTACCAATACTTTTGAGAGGTAGAGCATTTAATGCAAAAAAAGGTAGGCCAAGGTGTTTTAACGGTTGTTTAATTGCTTTAGAGATATCCCCTTTTACCTGTACAATTTTTTTAACTTTCTCTAAAGTATCTCTAAAGATAAACCTACTTCTTTCCAGCGTACCAAAGAGATTAGAAACTGCAGGGAATGGAGTCCCCTTCACATTTTCATAGAGTATTGCAGGTCCATTAGCAGCATATACTCTTAGATGAATTGAAGCCATTTGCAAATCAGGATCTACTTCATCTTTAATCCTTACTAAATGTCCGTTTTTTTCTAAATCAGCTACACAAGCAGCCATGCTCTTATATCCCATTACGATTCTATTTGAAAATTTTCATCAAACGTTTGAACAATTTCCACCAAAAATAAGTAGAAAAGTTAATTTTTTCTTTTGAAGCCAATAAAAAAGGAGGCAATAAAAGCCTCCCTTGTATATCTCAATTTGTTTTTCTATCGCTTATCTATAGAAACAAATTCTCTAGAATTATATCCAGTATATATTTGTCTTGGACGTCCAATTGGTTGACTTTCTTCTCTCATTTCTTTCCACTGAGCAATCCAACCTGGTAAACGACCCATTACAAACATAACAGTAAACATGGAAGTTGGAATTCCAATGGCGCGATATATAATTCCAGAATAAAAGTCAACATTAGGATACAACTTTCTTTCGATAAAGTATTCATCTCTTAAAGCTGTTTCTTCTAATCCCTTAGCAATTTCTAAAATTGGATCATTAATTCCAAGCTTATTTAAAACATCGTCTGCTGCTTTCTTAATAATCCTAGCTCTAGGATCAAAATTTTTATATACTCGGTGTCCAAAGCCCATTAACCTAAAAGGATCATTTTTATCTTTAGCTTTGTCCATATATTTTTGAACATCTCCTCCGTCATTTTTAATTCCTTCGAGCATTTCAATTACTGCTTGATTCGCCCCACCATGCAAAGGACCCCAAAGTGCACCAATACCTGCAGCTATAGATGCATATAAACTAGCATGAGAAGAACCTACAATTCTTACTGTTGAAGCGGAACAGTTTTGTTCGTGATCAGCATGTAGAATTAACAACTTGTCAATTGCAGAAGCAACAACTGGGTCCACCTCATAATCATCTGCTGGTACAGCAAACATCATCTTTAAAAAATTAGACGAATAATTCAGTTTATTATCTGGATAATTTACAGGATGACCTAAAGCATTTTTATAAGCCCATGCTGCCATTGTAGGAATCTTAGCTAATAATCGAATTATGCTTTTATTTACTTTTTCCGCAGATCGATTAGGATCTAGAGAACCGGGATAAAAAGCAGTTAAAGAAGAAACTAAAGAAGATAAAACCCCCATTGGGTGTGCATTTGAAGGAAATCCATCTAAAATGTTTTTTATATCCTCATGCAGCATAGTGTGCATGGTTATTTCTTCATTGAAATTTCCTAAGGTATCAGCATCAGGTAATTCTCCATAAATCAATAAATAAGCAACTTCTAAAAAAGATGCTTTATCAGCTAAATCTTCTATAGAATATCCACGGTAACGTAAAATCCCCTCTTCTCCATTTAAAAATGTTATTGCCGATGTTGTTGATCCAGTATTCTTAAAGCCATAATCCAAAGTTATCAGACCTGTTTCTTGTCTCAACTTGCTAATATCTATTCCTTTTTCATTTTCTGTACCTACAATTATAGGAAGTTCATATGTTTTATCTCCAACTTTTAATTCAGCTTTTTCTGACATTTCTTAATAGATTTTTATGGTGAATATTTTACTACAAATTATAACAATAATTATAAAAATTTGTTTTCAATCTGTAGCATTGCAAAAGTAAGTAAGAGTAGCCTTTTATACAAATGTTATTCTTAATGTTTTTTATGGTTTTTTCTTATTTTTCTCTTTATAATTCCCTTAGTATTATTTTAACTAAGATGCCCTTTATAGAATAAGATTGCTTTCACATAAACGGCATAAATCAGTTTTTTATAATTTTGGGAAAGTTGCATTATCGCCTAACATTTCCTGAATTCTCAAAAGTTGATTATACTTTGCCATTCTATCGGAACGCGAAGCAGAACCTGTTTTAATTTGGCCTGTATTCAAGGCAACTGACAAATCAGCTATGAAAGTGTCTTCTGTTTCTCCAGAACGATGACTTATAATAGCTGTATAACCATTTTCTTTAGCCAATTCTATAGCACTTATTGTTTCAGTAAGTGTTCCTATTTGGTTAAGTTTTATTAAAATTGAATTCGCAATACCTTCTTCAATTCCTCTTTGAAGTCGTTCAACATTGGTAACAAATAAGTCGTCCCCAACCAATTGAACATCCTCTCCAACAGCAGCAGTTAATTTTCTCCAACCTTCCCAATCATCTTCCCATAAACCATCTTCAATAGACACAATAGGATATTGATCTACCCAATCTTTCCAAAAATCAACCATTTGTTCTGAAGTTAATTTTTCTCCTGTTGACTTATGTAAGTGATAAACTTTTTCATCAGCTTTATAAAACTCTGAAGCAGCTGCATCCATAGCTATTCCCACTTCTTCCCCAGGCTTAAATCCAGCTTTTTCAATGGCTTTAATTACGTATTCAATGGCTTCTTCATTGGATTTTAAATTAGGAGCAAAACCTCCTTCATCTCCTACATTGGTAGAAAGTCCTTTGGATTTTAATACCGCTTTTAAATGATGGAAAATCTCTGTCCCCATTTGTAGGGCTTGGGAGAAATCTTGAGCTCCATAAGGCATAACCATAAATTCTTGAAAATCTATACTGTTGTCAGCATGAGAGCCTCCATTTAAAATATTCATCATGGGAACTGGAAGTAATTTCGCCGTCATTCCTCCAACATATCGATACAAAGGCATACCTAATTCCTGTGCAGCTGCTTGAGCTACGGCAAGAGATACTCCTAAAATTGCATTTGCTCCAAAATTTGCTTTATTAGGTGTTCCATCCAATGCTATCATCTGTGCATCTATTTCAGCCTGATCAAAAACACTCCAACCATTTAAAGCTTCATTAATACTACCATTGATATTTTGTACTGCCTTTAGCACTCCTTTACCCATATAAGCTGAAGAATCATTATCTCTTAGTTCTACAGCTTCATACATTCCTGTAGAGGCTCCTGATGGTACAGCTGCCCTACCTCTTACACCATTTTGAGTGATTACATCAACTTCTACTGTTGGATTTCCACGAGAATCCAATATTTGTCTTGCGTGAATTTTTGCTATTAAACTCATTTTATTTAGCAGTATTAAGGGTTTCTATAAAATTATCAAATAAATATTTTGAATCATGGGGACCTGGCGATGCTTCTGGAAGAAACTGAACAGAGAATATAAATTTATTTTTATATCTTAGCCCCGCTATCGTATTATCATTAAGATGAATATGAGTTATTTCTAAGGTATCGTTTTTCTCTACGGAAGATTTAGTAACAACAAAGCCATGATTTTGAGCAGTTACCTCAGATTTTCCAGTCAATAAATTATGTACAGGGTGATTGCTACCTCTATGTCCAATAGCCATTTTCTCAGTCTCAGCACCAGCAGCCAAGGCCAACAATTGATGCCCTAAAGATATGCCTAAAATAGGAATGTTCCCATGTGTTAAATCTTTCACTTTTTGTATACTTTCTTTCATTAATAAAGGATTTCCAGGCCCATTACTCAAGACAATTCCTTTGGGTTTCCAGGCCAAAATATCGTTCACCTCTGTCTGCATTGGAAATACCTTAACCTTTGCCCCTCTTTCAACAAATGCTTGTATTAAACTCATTTTTACACCATAATCAATTAGAGCAACTTTTAAGTTTGATTTTTCATCTCCAAGGATATAAGCTTTTTTAGTAGACACCTTAGAAGCGAGCTCTAAATTCTCCAACAAAGGATACATTTCCAATTTTTCTTTAAGTTTATCAAAATCAAACTCTATAGAAGAAACAACGGCATTCATAGCACCTTTATCGCGAATATGCCGAACTAAAGCTCTACTATCCACATCCGTAATTACCACTATATTATTGGATTCAAAATAATTTTGTAAAGAAGTACTAGCATTTTTTCTAGAAAAGTTATCCGAAAAATTCTTACATATCAAGGCTGAAATACCCACCTTATCAGATTCATTTTCATTTTCATTTACTCCATATCCACCGATATGTGCTGTAGTATTGACCAATATTTGTCCAGTATATGCCAAATCAGTATAGGTTTCTTGGTATCCACTCATACTGGTATTAAAGCAAATCTCTCCTATTGCAGTGCCAAGAATTCCTGCAGACATACCATGAAAAACAGTACCATCGGCAAGCATTACTATTCCTTTAGCTTTAGTTTTATATTTCATATTACAAAATTATTAAAAAAAAAAAAGGATAAAACAAGCATGTTTTATCCTTTTAAAATTAACTTCTTTGTGTATCAACTTCAATCAATTCTTAATCCTCTTTTTTATCTGTATTATCTGCATCCTTTTTAGGTTCTTTTTTCTCAGTTGAAGGAGAGGACTCTTTCTTTTTAGCCTCCACTTTAGGTTCAACATCCTTTTGAGGAGTCTCTTCTTTTATATTCTCTACAGTCTTTTGAGTAGATGATTCTTTTTTAGTTGTTTCAGCTTTATCCGTTTTGCTCGTTTTTGTAGTTTCTTTTGTTTCAGTAGAAGCTGTAGTTTTGCTTCCTCCTCCACCTCTTCTACTTCTTCTCGTTTTAGTTTTCTTAGCTGAAGAAGATTTTTCGCTGGTATAAATTTCATTAAAATCTACCAATTCCATAAGGCACATTTCTGCACTATCACCTAATCTATTCCCCGTTTTGATTATCCTTGTATACCCTCCAGGACGATCACCTATTTTTGGTGCAACCTCTCTAAAAAGTTCTGCTACGGCATATTTATCATTCAGTTGATTAAATACCACACGTCGAGAGTGAGTTGAGTCATCTTTTGATCTTGTAATTAACGGCTCTACAAACCCTCTCAAGGCCTTGGCTTTAGCAACAGTAGTCGTTATTCTTTTATTTTGAATCAAAGAGCAAGACATATTTGCTAACATAGCATGTCTGTGCGACTTTGTTCTCCCTAGGCTATTAAATTTCTTTCCGTGTCTCATTTCGCTTATTCCTTATCAAGTTTATATTTTGAAACATCCATTCCAAAAGTTAAGTTTTTGCTTTCTATTAATTCGGTAAGCTCAGCCAATGACTTTTTACCAAAGTTTCTAAACTTTAGAAGATCTGTTTTATTAAACTGTACTAATTCTCCCAATGAATCTACATCAGCAGCTTTTAGGCAATTCAATGCTCTTACAGATAGGTCAAGGTCAATAAGCTTAGTTTTTAATAATTGTCTCATATGCAGAGAATCTTCATCAAACTCTTCCACAGCAGATTTGATTTCCGCTTCTAAAGTTATCTTTTCATCAGAGAACAACATGAAGTGATGAATTAAGATTTTGGCAGCTTCTTTTAAAGCATCTTTAGGATGAATTGAACCATCGGTTTCAATATCCATAATCAACTTTTCGTAGTCGGTTTTTTGTTCAACTCTAAAGTTTTCTACCCCAAAGTTAACGTTCTTAATAGGAGTAAAAATAGCATCCATTGGAATAAAACCTATAGGTGCCTCTTCTACTCTATTTTCTTCAGAAGGAACATACCCTCTTCCTTTGTTGATAGTTAACTCCATTTGGATTTTAACCGAACGTTCCATTTGACAGATAATATGATTAGGATTTAATACTTGGAAAGCCGAGGTGAATTTCCCAATATCTCCAGCAGTCATTTTATCTTGACCTGAAACAGTTATGGTAACTTTTTCAGAATCTGTATCTTCTATTTGTTGTTTAAAACGAATTTGTTTTAAATTTAGAATAATTGAAGTCACATCTTCAACCACGCCGTCAATTGTAGAAAACTCATGTTCTACGCCTTCAATCCTTACACCAGTTATAGCAAACCCTTCTAAAGAAGAAAGTAAAATTCTTCTTATGGCATTACCGACGGTAATACCATAACCAGGTTCCAAAGGTCTAAATTCAAACCGACCTTTATAGTCGTCTGATTCAATCATAATTACTTCATCAGGCTTCTGAAAGTCTAAAATCGCCATAATATTTTTCCTTGTTTAAGTGTTATTACTATTACTTAGAGTAAAGCTCTACAATTAACTGTTCTTGAATGTTCTCAGGTATTTGAGCTCTTTCCGGTAAGTGTACAAATACTCCTTTTAATTGTTGAGCATCAAACTCTAACCAGTCATAATTAACTTCGCGATTTGCTACTGCTTCATTAATTACTTCTAATGCTTTTGAACGTTGTCTTACTTCAACAACATCACCCTCTTTTAATTTATAGGAAGGGATGTTGACAATATCGCCATTTACTGTAAAATGTCTATGAGTTACCAATTGACGAGCACCTCTTCTAGTAGTGGCCATTCCCATTCTAAAAATAACATTATCCAAACGAGACTCACACAATTGAAGTAAGTTTTCACCGGTAATACCTTTTATTCTAACTGCTTCCTTAAATAGATTAGCAAATTGTTTTTCCAAAATACCATAAGTATATTTTGCTTTTTGCTTCTCCATTAACTGCAGAGAATATTCAGATTGTTTTTTCCTACGCTTATTTGGACCATGTTGTCCTGGAGGATAATTTTTCTTTTCTAAAACTTTATCTGCTCCAAAAATTGGTTCTCTAAATTTTCGAGCAATTTTCGACTTTGGTCCTGTATATCTAGCCATTATTTATGTATTTGTCTTTTCTAATGATTGTACTTTTAAACTCTTCTCCTCTTTGGAGGTCTACATCCATTATGAGGTATAGGAGTAATATCTACTATTTCAGTTACTTCAATACCTGAATTATGAATAGTTCGTATAGCTGATTCTCTTCCCGAACCAGGTCCTTTAACATAAACCTTTACCCGACGTAAACCTAAGTCATATGCTTCTTTAGCACATTCTGAAGCTGCAACTTGAGCAGCATAAGGAGTGTTCTTTTTAGAACCTCTAAATCCCATTTTCCCAGAAGAAGCCCAAGAAATAACTTGACCATTTTTATTTGCCAATGTAATTATGATGTTGTTAAACGATGCATGTATATGCGCTTGTCCAACAGACTCAACATTGACACTCTTTTTCTTTACTTTCTTTTGCGTAGACTTTGCCATTTTCTTATAAATCCTTATTATTTAGTAGTTTTTTTCTTGTTAGCAACAGTTTTCTTTCTACCTTTTCTTGTTCGTGAATTATTCTTAGTCTTCTGACCACGTAAAGGCAACCCTGTTCTATGACGAACACCTCTATAACATCCAATGTCCATTAAACGTTTAATGTTTAATTGAACTTCAGAACGAAGTGCGCCTTCCAAACGATATTCATCGTTAAGGATTTTACGAATTTTAGTCAATTCCTCATCATTCCAGTCACCTACTTTTTTACTCAAATCTATTCCTGCCTGAGTTAAAACTTTTGCAGCTGTACTGCTGCCAATTCCGTAGATGTATGTCAATCCAATGACACCTCTTTTATTTCTCGGTAAATCTATACCTGCTATTCTAGCCATAAGTTTAATCTATTATCTATTAACCTTGTCTTTGTTTAAGCTTAGGATTTTTCTTATTTATTACGTAAACACGACCTTTACGTTTTACGATTTTACAATCTGCAGTTCTTTTTTTAACTGATGCTCTAACTTTCATAGTCCTACTTTTTCTTATTTATATCTGTATGTAATTCTCCCTTTTGTTAAATCATAAGGAGACATTTCTACTTTAACTTTATCTCCTGGCAATAATTTAATATAATACATCCTCATCTTTCCAGAGATATGTGCAGTTATTTCATGCCCATTCTCTAATTCAACTCTAAACATTGCATTGGATAATGCTTCTGTTATTGTCCCATCTTGTTCAATGGATGCTTGCTTTGCCATTTATACTTATTTATTTTTTAATATTTCTTCTACAAATTCATGTGAAGAAAGAATTTCTGCTTTATTTTTTCTTATCACAATATTGTGTTCAAAATGTGCTGAAGGCTTTTTATCTGCTGTAACAATCGTCCAACCATCTGAAGCTTGCTTAACATTTCTTTTTCCTAAGTTAATCATAGGTTCAATTGCCAAAACTAAACCTTCTTTTAACTTCATTCCATTTCCTCTTCGTCCGTAATTAGGCACTTCTGGAGCTTCATGTAAATTTTTTCCCAGTCCATGACCTACTAATTCACGAACCACTCCATAACCTTTGGATTCTGCTAAAGATTGTATTGCAAAACCAATGTCCCCAATTCGGCTTCCTGCATAAGCAGCATCAATTCCCGCATACAGACAATCCTTAGTTGTTTGAAGCAATTCCTTTATTTCTTCATCTACTTCACCTACTTCAAAGGTAAAAGCGACATCTCCGAAAAAGCCATTTAAAACAGCTCCACAATCAACGGAAATAATATCGCCATTTACTAAGGGTTTATTAGAGGGGATACCATGTACGACTTGTTCATTAACAGAGGTACAAAGTGTATTAGGGAAACCGTTATATCCTTTAAATCCAGGAGTGGCGCCATTATCCATAATAAACTCTTCAGCAATAGAATCCAATTCTAAAGGAGTAACTCCAGGTGCTACCCTTTTTGCTACTTCAGCTAAAGTTTTTCCAACAAGTAAAGAACTCTTTCTTATTAATTCAATTTCTTCTTCTGTCTTCAAGTAAATCATAACCCCTACTAGCTAAAAATTAATGCTAGATCTCCCTTTAATTTTACCTGTTTTCATTAATCCATCATAATGACGCATCAATAAATGACTTTCAATCTGCTGCAATGTATCCAGTATTACTCCAACCATAATTAAAAGTGAAGTTCCACCATAAAATTGAGCAAACTCTGAGTTTACTTCAAGGATTATGGCAAATGCCGGTAAAATTGCAACAATTCCAAGGAATATAGACCCTGGAAGTGTTATTTTAGATAAAATATCTTCTAGAAAAGCAGCAGTTCGCTTTCCAGGTTTAACCCCAGGAATAAAACCACCATTTTTCTTCATATCTTCTGCCATCTGGTTTGGGTTTACCGTTACCGCTGTATAGAAGTATGTAAACAGTATAATCATCCAAAAGAAAATGAAGTTATACCAAAATCCAGTATAGTCACTTAGAGCAGCAGTAAAACCGCTTAAATTATCCATACTGGCAAAACCAGCAAAAGTAATTGGAATAAACATTATGGCTTGGGCAAAGATAATCGGCATTACTCCTGCTGAATTTACCTTTAAAGGCACATATTGCCTTACTCCACCATATTGTTTATTACCCACAACTCGCTTTGCAAATTGCACTGGTACTCTTCTTGTTCCTTGCACTAGAAGAATAGTCGCAATTATTACGAGCAGCAAAATTACTAATTCTATCAATAATACAACTAATCCACCACCTTTTATTCTTGATGCAAATTCTGCGACGAATGCAAAGGGAAGTCGAGCGATAATTCCAATCATAATGATTAGTGATATTCCATTACCCAATCCTTTTTCTGTAATTCTTTCTCCAAGCCACATCACAAACATAGTTCCAGTAATAAGGATAATTACAGTAGATAACCACCATACAAAGGTATCAGGTCTTACCAGCATTCCAGTGGCGGTATGAGAAGGGATTTGAGAAGCAATATAACCTGGAGCTTGAAAAGCAACAATTATTATGGTTAACATTCGGGTTATCTGGTTGATCTTACGTCTTCCACTTTCACCTTCTTTTTGTAATTTTTGGAAATAAGGGATAGCAATACCTAAAAGCTGAACAACAATAGATGCAGAGATATAAGGCATAATACCAAGAGCAAAAATAGACGCTCTAGAGAAAGCACCCCCTGCAAATAAGTCTAACAATCCAGCAATTCCACCAGTATTTCCAGCATTAGCAACTTCCAATGCTGAAGAGTCAATACCTGGAAGCACAACATAGGAACCTAATCTATAGATTAATAGTAAACCTAAGGTATTTAATATACGAACCCTTAAGTCCTCAATTGTCCAAATATTCTTTAATGTTTCAAAAAATCGCTTCATAATGTTTTATAGAGTTTCTGCTTTCCCACCTTTAGCTTCAATCGCTTCTTTTGCACTTTTTGAAAATGCATGTACTTCAACATCCACTTTAGCATCTAAAGTTCCTCTTCCTAAAACTTTTACCAAAGCATTTCTACTTACATAGCCTTTTTCTATCAAAACATCTATGTCAATCTTATCAATTTTATTGTTTTCAGCGATGTATTGGATCGTATCTAGATTAATTCCCTTATAGTTCTTACGGTTTATATTTGTAAATCCGAATTTAGGAACTCTTCTTTGTATAGGCATTTGTCCACCTTCAAAACCAATTTTTTTGGAATATCCAGATCTAGATTTAGCCCCTTTGTGTCCTCTAGTTGCAGTTCCTCCTTTTCCAGAACCTTCACCACGTCCAACTCTAATACGTCTTCCTTTTACTGCGCCTTTTGCAGGCTTTAGATTTGTTAAATCCATCGTGTTTCTTAAATTATAGGTTAGACTTTTTCTACGCTAACCAAGTGTTTTACCTTATTAATCATTCCTTGTATTTGAGGAGTATCCTCATGTATAACAGTACCATTAATTTTTCTAAGCCCTAAAGCGTCTAACGTTCGCTTTTGGTCGCCTGGTCTACTGATTCTACTTCTAATTTGTGTGATTTTTATCTTTGCCATTTTTTTTTAAATTACCCGTTGAATACAACATCTAAATCCACTCCTCTATGTTTAGCAACTGTATATGCATCACGTGTTTCTTCAAGAGCTTTAATAGTAGCTTTTACAACATTATGTGGATTTGAAGAGCCTTTTGATTTTGCTAACACATCTTTAATTCCAGCGCTTTCAAGAACTGCACGCATAGAACCTCCAGCAATTACACCTGTACCATGAGAAGCTGGCTTAATAAAAACTTGAGCTCCTGAAAATTTCGCTTCTTGCTGATGAGAAATAGTGTTGTTGATAATAGGAACTTTAATCAGGTTCTTTTTGGCATTATCTATCCCTTTAGAAATTGCTTCAGTTACCTCATTTGCTTTTCCTAAACCATATCCGACAATACCATTCTCATTACCTACCACAACAATAGCAGAAAAGCTAAAATGTCTACCACCTTTGGTTACTTTAGTTACTCTCTGAATTCCAACCAATCGGTCTTTTAATTCAATTTCACTAGACTTAACTCTTTTTGTACTTACGTTAGCCATATTTAAATTTATTTCTTTTTCTCTTATTAAAAGTTTAATCCACCTTCTCTTGCTCCATCAGCAACAGCTTTAACTCGTCCATGATAGAGGTAGCCATTCCTATCGAAACGAATAGTTTCAATACCAGCTTTTTTTGCTTTTTCAGCAATTAATTTGCCTACTTCCGTAGACATTTCAACTTTTGTTCCCTTTACAGAAGCTATTTCTTTATCTCTAGAAGATGCAGCTAAAATTGTTTTTCCAGCTGTATCATCGATCAATTGAGCATATATTTCTTTATTGCTTCTATATACAGACAAACGAGGCTTTTCAGCAGTACCTTTAACAATTTTACGTACTCTTCTTTTAATTCTTTGTCTTCTTTGTAACTTAGTTAATGCCATAATTTATTTTATTTTGCAGCAGCTTTACCTGCTTTTCTTCTAATATATTCACCAACAAATTTAACTCCTTTACCTTTATAAGGTTCTGGTTTTCTAAATGATCTAATTTTTGATACCACTAATCCCAATAACTCATTATCAAAAGACTCTAAAGTTACTAAGGGGTTTTTACCTCTTTCAGATACAGTTGATACTGTAACTTCTTTTGGTAATTCAAAAATAATAGGATGAGAAAAACCCAAAGCTAATTCCAATCTTTGACCTTGGCTAGAAGCTCTATAACCTACTCCAACCAACTCTAGTTCTTTTTTATAACCTTCATGAACACCAGTTACCATGTTTTGAATCAAGGCACGATATAAACCGTGTTTTGATTTATGGTCTTTTTGCTCTGTGTGACGCTCTAAAGTAATTTCATTATCTTTAATGTTCACTGTAATAACTGGATCAACTGTTCTTTGTATTTCACCTTTAGCTCCTTTAACATATACTATGTTATTATCGGAAACTTTAACTTCTACTCCTTGAGGAATGGTAATTGGTGCTAAACCTATTCGTGACATAACTTTTCGCTCTTTGTCTATTGTTTAATATACGTGGCATAATACTTCACCACCTACTTTTTCTTTTCTTGCTTCTTTATCCGTCATTACTCCACTTGAAGTTGAGATAATTGCAATACCTAATCCGTTTAATACTCTTGGTAAATTATCGGAATTCACATACTTTCTAAGTCCTGGTTTAGATATTCTTTGTAATTTCTTAATTGCAGGAATCTTAGAAGTAGGATGATATTTAAGGGCAATTTTAATTACACCTTGAGGATTTTCTCCCTCAATAAATTTATAATTTAAAATATAGCCTTTCTCAAAAAGAATCTTTGTAATTTCTTTTTTAAGATTAGATGCAGGAATTTCAACAATACGATGTTTTACAGCTATTGCATTCATCAATCTTGTTAGGTAATCTGAAATTGGATCTGTCATTCTTCTTTATTTAATTTACCAACTTGCTTTCTTAATTCCTGGAATAAGCCCAGAACTTGCCATTTTTCTAAACTTAACTCTTGATATTCCAAACTGACGCATATATCCTTTTGGTCTTCCAGTTAAGCTACATCTATTATGCAGACGAACAGCTGATGAATCACGAGGTAGTTTTTGTAAAGCCTCATAATCTCCAGCAGCTTTTAGTTCTGCTCTTCTTGCAGCATATTTTGCTACTAATTTTTGGCGCTTTCTTTCACGCGCTTTCATTGACTCTTTAGCCATGCTTATTCTTCGTTTTTATTTTTTTTAAACGGCACTCCTAACTCTTTTAACAAAGCTCTTGCCTCTTCATTGGTCTTTGCTGTTGTTACAAAAGAAATATCCATACCGGTTATTTTATTTACTTTATCAATATCTATCTCTGGAAAGATAATTTGTTCTTTTACTCCAAAAGTATAATTCCCCATTCCATCAAAACCACGGTTTCCAAGTCCATTAAAATCACGTGTTCTTGGAAGCGCAACAGAAACTAAACGATCCAAAAATTCGTACATTCTATCTCCTCTTAAAGTAACTTTTGCACCTATAGGCATTCCTTTTCTCAACTTAAAGTTAGAAATGTCCTTTTTAGAATAAGTAGGTATAGCTCTTTGACCTGCAATAGATGACATTTCATTAATTGAAGATTCAATTAATTTTTTATCTGCAACCGCTGCACCAATACCTTGGTTAAGTGATATTTTAACTAGACGAGGAATTTCCATAGTACTTTTATAATTAAAAGTCTTCATCAAGTTAGACTTGATTTCCTCATTGTATTTTGTTTTTAATCTCGGCGTATACATTATTTAATTACCTCCCCAGATTTTTTAGAATATCGAACTGATTTATTATCTACTTGTCTTCTTCCTACACGGGTAGCTTCACCAGTTGTAGGATCCACTAGCATCACATTAGAGATATGAATGGAAGCATCAATATTGATTATTCCACCATCTTGGTGTATTTGATTAGGTTTAGTATGACGTTTATTCTTACGAATATTATCTCCTTCTAAATTTACTCTAGAAGTTTTGGGCAATACTTTAATCACCTTAGCTTCGACACCCTTAGAGACTCCAGCTATAACCTTAACTCTATCCCCTTTTCTGATATTTAACTTCTTAATCATTTTGGATTCTTTTTCTTGTTTTAAATCACTTCTGGCGCTAGTGAAACAATTTTCATAAACTGCTTTTCACGAAGTTCACGTGCTACAGGACCAAAGATACGCGTTCCTCTCATTTCATTATTTTCGTTTAATAACACTACTGCATTATTATCAAATCTAATGTAGGAACCATCTGCTCTTCTTACTTCTTTTTTGGCACGTACAATAACTGCTTTTGATACAGCTCCTTTTTTAACATTTCCTGAAGGAAGAGCTGACTTTATAGAAACAACTATTTTGTCCCCTAAAGAAGCATACTTTTTTCGAGTACCTCCTAATACACGAATACAGAGTACTTCTTTAGCACCACTATTATCCGCAACTTTTAATCTTGATTCTTGACGTATCATAATTACTTAACTCTTTCTATAATTTCAACTAATCTCCAATTCTTATTTTTACTCAATGGACGTGTTTCCATAATGCGAACGGTATCACCAATGTTGCAGTCATTTTTATCATCATGAGCCATAAACTTGGAAGTTTTATTCATAAACTTACCGTACATTGGATGTTTATAGCGGTCTCTTACAGCAATTGTAATTGTTTTATCCATCTTATTGCTTACCACTATACCAATTTTTTCTTTACGTAGATTTCTAGTCTTATCCATCGGAATTCTTATTTATTTTGAGTTGTTGTCAACTCTCTTTTTCTTATTTCTGTTTTTAATCTTGCCACAGTTCTTCTAACTGTTTTTACTTGGCTTGGATTTTCCAAAGGAGAAACTGCATGGCTCATTTTAAGCTTAGTCAGTAAATCTAATTGCTCAGCAAGATTTTCTTGCAAGTCCTCTCCGTTTAAGTCTTTTATATCTATTTGTTTCATTTCAGTTTAGCTTTTACGCTTTATAATCTCTTCGAACTACAAATTTAGTTTTCACGGGTAATTTCTGAGCTGCTAAGCGCAATGCTTCTGTTGCAACTGGTAAAGAAACCCCATCTGCTTCAAATAAGATCCTTCCAGGTCTTACAGGAGCAACAAAATATTCCGGCGATCCCTTCCCTTTTCCCATTCTTACTTCTGCAGGCTTTTTAGTAATGGGTTTATCTGGAAAAATTCTAATCCAAATTTGCCCCTCTCTCTTCATAAAACGAGTAACAGCAATCCTTGCTGCTTCTATTTGACGCGAAGTGATTCTTCCTGTTTCTAATGTCTTAATAGCGAAACTACCAAATGCAATTTGATGCCCTCTTTGTGCATTACCTTTAATGCGGCCCTTATGCATCTTTCTATATTTCGTTCTTTTCGGCTGTATCATCTTTCTATAATATTACGCTACTTATCAATTATTTTCTTTTCTTTCCTGCTCTTCTTTGAGTTCCTTTCTTTCCATGAGCTTTCTTAGATTCAATATTTGGTGATAAGTCTCTTTTACCATATATCTCTCCTTTACAAATCCATACTTTAACTCCAATTCTTCCGTAAGAAGTATGAGCCTCAGCTAAAGCATAATCAATGTCTGCCCTAAAAGTATGTAAGGGAATGCGTCCTTCTTTATAAAATTCTGTACGTGCCATTTCCGCTCCAGCCAAACGACCGCTAACCATAATTTTAACTCCCTCTGCACCCATCCTCATTGTTGAGGCAACAGACATCTTAGTAGCACGCCTAAAAGATATTCTACCCTCAATTTGACGAGCCACACTTTCTGCAACTAATTGAGCATCAAGTTCAGGTCTTTTGATTTCAAATATGTTGATCTGAACTTCCTTTTTAGTTAATTTTTTAAGTTCTTCTTTTAACTTGTCAACTTCTTTTCCACCTTTTCCTATTATTATTCCAGGTCTACTTGTGTTGATTGTGACTGTAATTAACTTAAGTGTTCTTTCAATAACAATTTTAGAAATACCTGCTTTTACAAGACGAGCATTTAAATAACGACGTATTTTATCATCTTCCGCGATTTTATCAACATAATTACGACCACCATACCAGTTGGAATCCCAGCCTTTAATGATGCCTAATCGATTTGCAATTGGATTTACCTTTTGTCCCATTCTACAGTATTCTTAATTTGTTATATTTTCTTCTGTTAATTTATCTACTACTATAGTGACGTGATTTGAACGCTTACGAATACGATTTGCTCTTCCTTGAGCTGCAGGCTTAAGCCTTTTAAGCATTCTTGCACTATCCACTTTTACTTCACTAACAATTAATTTATTCTCTTCTGGTCGTTCACCAGAATTTTTTGCTTCCCAATTGGCAACTGCTGAACGAAGTAACTTCTCCATTCTTCCTGCTGCTTCTTTTGGACTATATTGTAGTAATGATAAAGCATAAAAAACATCTTCGCCACGAATCATATCCGCAACTAATCTCATTTTTCTTGGAGAAGTTGGACAGTTTTTTAAAGTGGCAAAACTGCGACTCTGTCTAGCTTCTTTTATGGCTTCTGCCCTATTTCTTTTACGTGCTCCCATTTCTTAATGCTATTTCTTTATTCCTATTATTTTTTTCGGTTACCGCTATGTCCCCTAAATGTCCTTGTTGGTGAGAACTCACCCAATTTGTGACCAACCATATTCTCTGTAACATATACAGGAATAAATTTATTTCCATTGTGAACAGCAATTGTTAATCCAACAAAATCTGGAGTTATCATAGAGGCCCTAGACCATGTTTTTATAACTGATTTTTTGCCCGAAGATTGCATATCTTCAACTCGCTGAGCTAGTTTATAATGGACAAAAGGAGGTTTTTTAAGTGAACGACTCATAGTATATTATTTCTTTCTTCTTTCAACGATATATTTGTTTGACGCTTTCGTACGAGAACGTGTTTTTAATCCTTTAGCAGGTATACCATTTCTAGATCTTGGTATACCACCTGAAGCACGTCCTTCTCCACCACCCATAGGGTGATCTACTGGGTTCATGGCAACTCCTCTAACACGAGGTCTACGCCCAAGCCATCTGGATTTTCCAGCTTTACCACTACGCTCAAGGCTGTGATCAGAGTTGGAAACTGTTCCTATAGTTGCCATACAAGTTCCAAGCACTAAGCGAATTTCAGATGACGGCATCTTAATTCCAACATATTTCCCTTCACGTGATACTACATGTGCATGAGTACCTGCTGAACGTACTAATTTTGCACCTTGATTAGGTTTTAATTCAACATTGTGAACTACAGAACCTAAAGGAATATTTCCTAAAGGTAAGGCATTACCAACTTCTGGTTCAATTGTTTTCCCAGATATAATTTCCTGCCCTACAACAAGTCCTTTAGGTGCGATAATGTATCTTTTTTCCCCATCGGCATAAACCGCTAAAGCAATCCTTGCAGAACGATTGGGATCGTATTCTATAGAGGCTATTTTAGCAGGAATATCAAATTTATCCCTTTTAAAATCGATTACCCTATATTTCTTCTTGTGCCCACCACCAATATTTCGCATGGTCATCTTTCCAGAACTATTCCTTCCACCTGATTTACTTTTACCTTTTAACAAAGATTTCGTAGGCTTTGCTGGAGACAACTCTTCAAAAGTTGCAGCATATTTATGGCGCTGCCCTGGAGTAGATGGTTTAATTTTCTTTACTGACATTCTCTATCCTTTATATATTGCTAAAAAAGTCAATTGTTTCGCCTTCTTCTAAACTTACAATTGCCTTTTTATATTTATTAGTTCTACCTTCAACCCATCCGGTCTTCGTGTATCTTGTCCTAAATTTACCTTTATAATTCATAGTGTTGACATTTTCTACTTCAACACCATACATCTTTTCTACTGCGTCTTTAATCTGTATTTTATTGGCATTATAATCAACAATAAAACCATACACATTTGACTTCTCAGTAAGTTCGGTCATTTTTTCTGTAATAAGTGGTCTTTTTAATATACTCATGGCCAATAAATTAACTTAAAATATTTTCAATTTCCTTTAAAGCTCCTTCTGCAATCAAAACGCTCTTCGCATTCATCAAATCATAAGTATTTGCACTTGAAGCACTTATAACTTTCACCCCTTGCAAATTTCGGGACGACAAATATAAGTTTTTATTTAAATCAGCAACAATCAAAAGTGTTTTTTTATCGTTGGATTTCAAATTCGTTAAAAACTCAACAAAATCCTTTGTCTTAGGCTGATCAAAAATTAAATCTTCGATGATTTGTATGGAACCATCCTTTGCTTTGTAACTAAAAGCTGATCTACGAGCAAGTCTTTTAAGTTTTTTATTTAATTTAAAAGAATAATCTCTAGGTTTAGGACCAAAAACTACTCCACCACCTTTAAAAATAGGTGACTTAATATCTCCAGCTCTAGCAGTACCTGTTCCTTTTTGCTTTTTAATCTTTCTCGTACTTCCAACTACTTCAGATCTTTCTTTTGTTTTAGCAGTACCTTGGCGACGATTTGCTAAATGTTGTTTAACATCTAAGTAAATAGCATGATCATTTGGCTCAATACTGTAAATCTTATCAGAAAGCTTTACTTTCTTCTTGCTATCCTTACCGTCTCTATTTATAATACTTAATTCCATTTTATCTTCCTCCGGTATTTTAATTTCTAATGTAAATTGTAGAACCTTTAGCTCCCGGTACTGATCCTTTTACTACTATCAAGTTTTTATCCGGATAAACTTTAATTACTTGTAAATTTTGGATAGTAACTTTGGTATTACCCATTTGACCTGGCATACGTTTTCCTTTAAAGATTCTAGCAGGGTCAGATCCTGCTCCAATAGAACCTCCTTTACGTACTTGTCCTTGTTGTCCATGAGAACGCTCACTTCCAGCAAATCCATGTCTTCTCACAAATCCTTGAAATCCTTTACCTTTTGTTTTGCCGCTTACATCAACCCAGTCGCCTTCTTGAAAGAGGTCTACTTTTAGTTCATCTCCCAGCTTAACATCACCCATATCTTTCACTTCAATTAAGTGACGTTTTGGTGATGTCTTCGCTTTTGAGAAGTGCCCTTGCATAGCAGAAGAAGTATGTTTTTCTTTACGTTCTCCATAAGCAATCTGAACTGCATCGTAGCCATCAGAATCTACTGTTTTAACTTGCGTAACAACACAAGGACCGGCCTCCAAAACTGTGCATGGAATATTTTTTCCCTCGGCACTGAAGACACTGGTCATTCCTATTTTTTTTCCTAGTAAACCTGGCATTTTAAATAAATATTATAATTTATACTTTAATTTCTACATCTACACCACTTGGTAACTCAAGTTTCATTAGCGCATCAACAGTTTTTGTTGTAGAACTGTAGATGTCTAATAAACGTTTATAAGAAGAAAGCTCAAATTGCTCTCTAGCTTTTTTGTTAACGTGTGGAGATCTTAAAACAGTGTATATTCTTTTATGCGTTGGTAATGGAATGGGTCCACTAACAACAGCACCCGTTGATTTTACTGTTTTTACAATTTTCTCTGCTGATTTGTCTACGAGATTATAATCGTATGACTTAAGCTTTATGCGTATTTTCTGATTCATGCTTTTAAATATTAAGCTTCTATTTTACCATTTGCCTTAGCAATAACTTCATCTGAAATATTTTTCGGTGCCGGTTCAAAATGTGAGAACTCCATGGTTGATGTAGCACGTCCTGAAGAAATGGTACGTAAATCTGTTACGTAACCAAACATTTCTGATAAAGGAACTTTTGCTTTTACAACTTTAGATCCAGAACGATCACTCATTCCTTCTACATGACCTCTACGTTTATTTAAATCACCGACAATATCTCCCATATTTTCTTCCGGAGTTAATACTTCCAGTTTCATAATAGGTTCTAATAATATTGGTTGTGCCTTAGGAATAGCTGCTCTAAAAGCCATTTTAGCTGCTAGCTCAAACGATAGTTGATCAGAGTCAACCGCATGATATGAACCGTCTTTTAATACAACCTTTAAGCTATCCATTGGGTAACCTGCCAATACTCCATTCGCCATAGAATCTTTAAAGCCTTTCTCAACAGATGGAATATATTCTCTTGGGATGTTTCCTCCCTTAATTTCGTTAACAAACTCTAAACCTTGAGCCTCTGGATCATCAACAGGACTGATTGTAACAACAATGTCAGCAAACTTACCTCTACCACCTGTTTGTTTCTTATAAACTTCTTTATGTTCAACTGTTCCTTGAATAGCTTCTTTATAAGAAACTTGAGGTGCTCCTTGATTACATTCTACCTTAAATTCACGCTTAAGTCGATCAATAATAACTTCTAAATGTAGTTCACCCATTCCACTTAACACGGTCTGACCAGAATCTTCATCCGTATGAATGGTTAAGGTTGGGTCTTCTTCTGAAAGTTTAGATAAAGCCATACCTAATTTATCAACATCAGCTTGAGTC
The DNA here is from genome assembly GCA_964552035.1 of uncultured Flavobacteriales bacterium. Classification (GTDB taxonomy): domain Bacteria; phylum Bacteroidota; class Bacteroidia; order Flavobacteriales_E; family Vicingaceae; genus CAZKFN01. The sequence continues at coordinate 24,880 of CAZKFN010000003.1, read as the reverse complement.
TTAGGTTCAATAGCAATTCCAATTACTGGATCAGGGAAATCCATAGACTCTAAAGCTATAGGATAACCTTCTTTACATAATGTATCTCCTGTCTTAATATCTTTAAATCCTACTAATGCAGCAATATCACCAGCATGAAGAGTGTCAATTTGATTTTGCTTTTTGGCATGCATTTGAAAAATTCTAGAGATTCTTTCTCTCTTCCCGGTTCTAGCGTTATAAACATAAGAACCAGATTCTAAAACTCCAGAATAAGCACGAACAAAACAAAGACGACCAACAAAAGGGTCGGTAGCAATTTTAAATGCTAAAGCTGCAAATGGTTCATTAACATCTGGCTTCCTTTCTTCGGCTTCATTAGTTTCTGGATTAATACCCTCTATAGCTTCTGTATCCATAGGAGAAGGTAGAAGCTCCATAACATAGTTAAGCATTGCCTGAACTCCTTTGTTTTTATATGCTGAACCACATACCATTGGAGTTACTTTAAGAGACATTGTAGCTTCTCTTAAGGCTGCTAAAATTTCTTCTTCTGTAATAGAATTAGGGTCTTCAAAATACTTTTCCATTAAAGTATCATCAAACTCGGCTACTTCTTCTAATAATTTTTCTCTATACTCTTCAACTTCTGCTTTCATATCTTCAGGAATCTCTATTTCTTCATAGGTCATTCCCAAGTCAGCATCATTCCAGATTAAAGCCTTATTCATTACCAAGTCAACAACTCCTCTAAAGGTTTCCTCAGCACCAATTGGCAATTGAAGTGGAAGTGCATTACTTCCAAGCATATCTTTTACTTGCCCACAAACTTTTAGAAAATTTGCTCCTTGGCGGTCCATTTTATTAATAAACCCTATACGAGCAACATTGTAGTTGTTAGCTAATCTCCAGTTTGTTTCAGATTGTGGCTCTACTCCATCAGCAGCAGAAAACAAAAACACCAATCCATCAAGAACACGAAGAGAGCGGTTAACTTCAACCGTAAAGTCAACGTGACCTGGTGTGTCAATAATGTTTACGTGATACTCATTTCCTTTATAAGGCCAGAAAACAGTAGTAGCAGCAGAAGTAATTGTAATTCCTCTCTCTTGCTCCTGATCCATCCAGTCCATTGTTGCAGAACCTTCGTGTGTTTCTCCTAACTTATGGCTTACTCCAGAATAAAACAAAATTCTCTCAGTAGTAGTGGTCTTACCCGCATCAATGTGTGCAGCAATTCCAATATTTCTCGTGTATTTTAAATCTCTTTTTGACATTATAATATATTCTCCTTCTAACTAATTTTAAAACCTAAAGTGTGAGAAAGCCTTATTTGCTTCTGCCATTCTATGTGTTTCTTCACGTTTTTTTACAGCAGCACCTTCTTCTTTCGAAGCAGCAATAATTTCTGCAGCTAATCTCTCAGCCATAGATTTCTCGTTGCGCCTTCTAGCATAAATAATTAACCATTTCATCCCCATTGCCACCTTGCGATCTTCACGAATAGGTTGAGGAATCTGGAAGGTTGCACCACCAACTCTTCTACTTCTTACCTCTACTTGTGGAGTAATATTTTCTACAGCCTTTTTCCAGGTATCTAAACCACCTTCTTCCACTTTTTGAGATACAATTTCTATTGCATCATAAAATATACTGTATGCTAGACTCTTCTTACCATCAAGCATTAAATTGTTAACGAAACGTGTTACTTCTTGACTTTTGAATTTTGGATCTGGAAGTAATGGTCTTTTTTTAGCTTTACTCTTTCTCATGTTTTCTACTTAAGAACAATTTTATTTTTTAGGTTTTTTAGCACCATATTTTGATCTTCTTTGTGTTCTATCTGCAACGCCAGCAGTATCCAAAGCACCTCTTACAATATGGTATCTTACTCCTGGAAGATCCTTTACTCTACCTCCACGAACTAATACTATAGAGTGTTCCTGCAAATTGTGTCCCTCACCAGGAATATATGCATTCACCTCTTTACCATTTGTTAAACGAACCCTAGCTACCTTTCTCATCGCTGAATTAGGTTTTTTTGGTGTAGTTGTATACACACGTACACAAACTCCTCTACGCTGTGGACATGAGTCTAAAGCAGCAGATTTGCTCGTTTCTTTTATTCTGGTTCTACCTTTTCTTACAAGTTGCTGTATTGTTGGCATAAGTTCTAAAATAAATCAATATAATATTTGTCCCTTTTTTTAGGGATGCAAATGTACAAGATTTTTTAATTATTTCAAGTAGCAAAATAGTTTTTTTTATTTGTTCTGCTACTTTTTACTATAAAAGCCGCCAATAAAGGATTAGAGAGTGTGAATTTAGTCCAAAAATAAAAAAAATATAGGTTATTCTTCGTTAACCTAGCTTTCATTGATCAAAAGAATGATAATTATTTTGCTTGCTTCAAAATTGTATATCCTTAAATAAAAAAAGTTTCCTTGCGATTAATATGAAACAAAATGCATGCTGTTCCTTCGTTTAATTTATTAAAAGGCTAAAAACAAAATGGCCATAAATAATAATTGCCTGCAAATTAAATGCATCTATACAAATAAGTAAATTGTAATTCCATTTATTCGTTAAGCTACTCAGCTAAAAAGCAAAGCATCAAAACCTTTAAAATCAACTTCATTGGATTGATTTTTGAAGCAATCTGCTTCTTCCTTATCACAAGAAGTACAATGAATACTTTCTTCTCTTATCTTTAAACTACAATTTTCGCAGTCATTAAATACACAGCTTCCAAACTTATGAGTCAATAGATATCGCCCCTCTTGTACTTTCGAGTTTTCAATAAATATAGCAAATTGAGCATGTGAAGGAATCTTTATTCGGATAGCATCTTTATGATAGGGGCTGTTATTAATAACATCAATTCGTTCCGCCTTCACCTCTAAAGGAACATTCATCCATCTTTTGACAAAATTTAAAAGTTCTTGCTCTGATATTAATACCTCTTCCATTTCATCATTAAGATAAGCAATTTCAAAAGCATCAAAATTACTGATGTGTTTTTCTTCATCGTGTTTTTCCTCCTCAGCATTGGCGTCTAGAGAAATAAGAACTTCTTCCTCAAGATCCTCCTTATCTTTAATAGGGGTATCACAGGAAATAAAAAACAAAATGCTTAACAAGAACAAAAAAGATTTTTGTAGTGTCTTCATAATAGTATAGATTTAGTAAAATAAAAGAATGATAAACTATGAACTTTAAAGGACAGCCTTTTAAAAATGTTAAATTTTCTGCTTTCTTTTAAACCCATGACCAATATATTGTTTTTTTTAAGAATAACAATTATTTGAGTGGGTTTTTGTAACTTGATTGATTATATCAACTATGAAATGACGAACTGGGTCATAGTTTTATGCAACCAATTGCTCAATTAGATAAATAAATATGTTCTCTGATTTTAGTGAATATTATACAATTCTTGAAATCTTCAACTTGTGTTTGAAGGTTTAATTGAAAAGAACAAATTAATAATTTTAAAGAAAACTCCTTTTCAACAACCTTCTTTTAGTAAAATAATGGTTATTTCAGAATAACTATTTCTTCATTTTTAGGATTACCACAGATCAGTTTTTATTGTTGTTAGTTAGATGAGCTTTATTTATCCTTAAATTGTTAGTTTTATAAAAACAAAGCAACGGTTTTAATTTAAGCTGTTGTTTATAGAGGCTATAGAGTTTGTAAAGTATAAATTCGCCATATGCATATTCGACTAACTAGCAAGAAAATGAGTTTAACTGTCTAAAGAAATATCGTTTAAAATAAGATGCATTAATACTAGTTGTATTGACTTAACTACAACTTCTTCCTACACAAGCCCTCTCAACAAAGTAAGTAGTTTAAGGAATTTATATGTTTTTTATTTAAAGAAAAATCTACTTTTTGGTAAAAGTATTTAAGCTACTACATACAATCAAAAAGTAAAAACAATGCAGTTTTATTGAACACCAAAAACATTATAAAATACTAAATAGTAGCTTTATTATCTATATAGGATTTGAAAAATAAGATTCTTGAGAATATAGAAAGAATGATCTAAGAATAATAATCATTGTTGTCGGATAAAACAATATAAATCTAAGCAAATTTAAATGTATATTAATCTGAATACTTATGACTTACCTTAAGTTTAATCAAACTTTATTGTCGTTTTTTCAGTATATAAGAATTTTGTATTTAGAATTTGTAAATGTTTTCTTCTCTTCATTGCAAAAAAATGAAACAAAAAACCGCTCTGCGAATATAATCTTATCCAACCCTTTAAGGCCAAAGCTTAAAGCCCCTTGCTTTTTACAGGAAAAACTTTTAATCGCACAGATGTTAATATGTATTGATTTTCTAGCTATGTATTGATTTTTAAGCATTGTATAATTTAAATGTTGTACTTAGTTTTTGTATCTTAGTAAAGAGATTTTTAACCCACATACCTATGAAAACCTATACTTCTATTATTTGCTTGCTTTTTGTTTATGTCTTAAATACTAGCCTAACGTTTGCACAAAGTCCAATTCCTTCCTCTACTATTCAAATTGAAACTACTTTATTAGCTGCTCCAGAAATGTATAGAGCAGATGCAAAAGTGATTGGATATAATTCTAATGGAGAGTTAATCACACTAAGAGAAGGTAACAACGGCATTGTTTGCTTAGCTGATGATCCTAATAAAAAGGGGTTCAATGTTGCTTGCTATAGTATAGAGTTGGAGGATTATATGGCACGTGGAAGAGCCTTAATTGCCGAAGGAAAATCAGAAAAGGAAAAAAGAGAAATTCGAAAAAAGGAAATTGATGATGGAATTTTAAAGATGCCCTCAACTCCAGCAGCTGTTTATGTATTATCTGCTAAAGAAGAAGATTATAATATGGAAACTGGAGAATTGGAAAATACTAAATTGAGATATGTTTTCTACAAGCCTTATATGACAGCAGAAGAAACTGGATTACCTACAAGACCTTCTGAACCAGGTATGCCTTGGCTAATGGATCCCAACACTCATCGTTCACATATTATGATTACCCCGGCTCCGTAAAAAGCTAAATGTGTATTTCCCTCTTTCTATTTTTTGTAAAATATAAAAGACAACTCCCCCCATTGCATAGCAAATAACATCACCGACATCTGCTACATAATAGTTTGTAATTTGGGGTAAATAATATTCAAAGGATATGCTATAAATCAACACTAAAGTAAGAATTGAAAATGGGCTTAAACGAATGGTTTTGTCTTTTTTAAAAATCCAAACTGCATTTAAAGCAATAGTCCCTACAATAGGGATAATTAAAAAATCATTTAGATAACTATAAACCCAAGTTGGTGCAGCTATAGCCTTATACCTTAAAAAAAGAACAGCTATTCCTATTAGTAAAGAAAATACAAAATAAGTATGCAATACAGCTAGAGGGAATTTTCTCATATCAACAGCCAAGAAAGAATCCATACTAATGCCAAACCTATAACTACAACAACCATCCAAACGGAATAGAAAAGATAATACAATGCTTTGATTAATAAGAAGCGTGAATGTTTCATGTGGTTAAAAAAAGCAGGTTGTTTTCTTGAACTTCCTTTACTCTTTGGAGTAGTTTTTTCGACTTCACACTCAATTTGGCTTTCTTCTTTCTGGCTTCCCTCTATCATCGCTTTAAATTCGACCAGCAAATATACTAGACTTTTTAAGTTGTATAAAATGAAGTCAATAAGTACATTCTTAAAATCTTTATTTTACACTTAAGTTTGTGAAAAAATCAATCTTACTTAGAATATAGAATAATGAGCACTCCTATATATAATTTTCTTTCCAAGGATCATAGAAGAATTGAAGAATTATTTAGCCGGGCAACTGCAGATCCCAAAAATGTACTTAAAGAAGTATATCATCAATTTAGAGTAGGTCTATTAACACATATTAAAATGGAGGAAAACATTCTCTTCCCATATGCTAAAAAAGCCAATGGAGGTAAGCATCTTCCAATGGTTAAACAATTTAGGCTAGAACATGGTGCTTTGACTTCTCTTATGGTAAACCCTCCAACTCCCGAGCTTATTAAAGTTTTAAGTCACGTCATGGATGTACATGATTTTGCCGAAGAGAAAGAGGGAGGCTTATATGAGGTTTTAGAAAAGTTGACCCAAGCAGAAACTGCTGAAATAATAGATAAATTAGAAAAAATAACCGAAGTTCCTGTTCATCCTCACAATGAAGCAGAATATGCACTTGAAGTAACAAAAAGAACTTTAGCTAGGGCGGGCTATGATTTTGACGAAATTGCCAAGAGTTAATTTATTCGATTTTCTTAAAGTCTAAATCTTGGTAATCATAACTGAAATCAGTGAGTGGAGATAATGGTGCCATTTCAAACCCTCTGGCTATTCCATTATAATTAAGGTCAAAGTTCACCAAAGCATCTGCTCTTAACCAACGCTGATTCCAACGTACCACATAAGTAGTTCCCTTACAAAACTCCATTTCCCCAACAAGGTCAGGACTTTTTTCAGCTTTAAATTCTAAAGTATTATCAGCCAGTCTAGTTATTTCTACTTTACCAAACCAATTGTCTTCATAAGTTCCCACAACGGCTTTATCGGCTAATGGTAGCAATCCTTCAGCTAAGCTTTTTTCCATTTCTGCTTGTACGTTGGCGATAACCTTAGCTTCGTATTCTTTATTTTTAATTACTCTATCGTGATATTGCTTAATTCTATCCTCACCTTCTATACCAAAATACGCATCTTTTATTGTATTTGAAATTGCTCTAAATGCAGCACCTGACTCCTGATTAGTCAAAATAATTATTCCCACTTCTAAATCAGGTAGGATGATTACCTCACACACAATACCATTCAATCCTCCTGTATGAGAAACTTGGAAATGTCCAGCCATTTCAGATACAACCCAGCCTAGTCCATAAGTGGTAAAACGAGAATTATAGTCTCCCTTACCAAATTTTTGTACAGTCTGAGGGCTCCACATTTCTTCTGCTTGTTTTAAGCTAAATAAGCTATCTTGATTGTTTTTCCCATATTTCCCATAATTTATTCTAGCTTGAACATATTTAACCATATCATCTATAGATGCATATATCCCTGCAGCGGCATCTCCTATATCTGTAAAAGTTCTTTCTGCAATTAACAACTTATCCCCTTCAGGAACATGTCCGTCAATGCGATTTTTATCTTTTTGAATCTTTTCCCAATCCATAGTTGCTCGCACCATCCCTAGGGGTTTAAAGAAATTATTTTCTATGTATTCTCTATAACTTATACCCGAGACTCTAGTGATAATTTCACCAGCTACAATATATAGTAGGTTGTCGTAATCGTATTTAGATCGAAAAGAAGAAACCGGTTTTAAATACCTTAGGTTGTGAATCATCTCTTCGAGGGTAGTTGTATTTTTTCCTGGAAAAACCATTAAATCTCCCGCTCCTAGACCTAAGCCACTACGATGAACCAGTAAATCTCTAACCGTAAATTCTTCTGAAACAAAGGGAGAATACAAAGTAAAGTTAGGAATGATAGTCCTCACTTTAGTATCCCACTCTATTTTCCCTTGATCCACCAATTGGGCTAAAGCTGCTGTAGTAAATCCCTTGGTAACAGAGGCAATTCCAAATAATGTTTTATTATCTACGGGCTTTTTAGTTTTAACAGATTGAACACCATAAGCCTTATTTATAATTAATTTCTCATGATCTATAACTGCTACCGCCATTCCTGGAACATTAAAAACCCTCATACTTTTTTCTACAACACTGTCAATTTGCTCAGCAGTTAATTGTGCATAAACAGAAACACCAAATAAAAATAAAAAAAAGATAGCAACTAACTTTAATTTTAACTCATTCATCAAAAAGCCATTTATATTAATAGATTCAAATTAAAAACAAGACCAAAGATAAAACTTATTTAAGAGATTTAGATTCCCTCCCTCTATACAATTATGAACATTAGTTAAAGACAAACTTGACTCTTAGGTAATTTCACATCTAACTATGTCATAATTAATCCGTTTGAATTACTAGGGAAGAAACTCCATTAAATTATAGTCCTAGTCTATTCGGAACTAATTATTGAGAATTTTAAGATAATAAATAGACTAATGTTAAGAAAATCTGGCATTGTGAAGCAATAAAAGTACTTTAAATAGAAATTGAAAAAAGAATAAATATTCCCGAACGACCAGCATCTCTGGTAGTCAGAGTATAGTTACAAAAAAGGGACTAATCCACTTAATATAAATGGAAAAAACATCAAATAGAACCAAATAATCCTACCAAAAGATATTTAGCATTCCTTAGAAGTCACTGAAATTTCAAGGTTCTTGGGGTATTTGTTTACTAAGGTTGATATAAAATTTAAAGAATATTAAAAATTCAAAATAACATGTGCCTAAAAATCAATATTATTTTTAAGGAACCTGTTTGTTTTTTTAGATAAATCAACAGGTATTAAATTATAACTTTTAATTGTTTAGAAAGAAAAAGATTAACTAAGATTTATGTTAAAATAAAATATATCTAAGGTTCACTGCTTACTTTTGTAGAATGTCAAATACATTTCATCAAAATTTAGCACAAACTACTCCTTACCCTTTTGGCATTAAAGTCGATCATGCAAAAGGGAGTTATTTATACGATAAAGATGGTAATTCTTACATTGATTTAATTTCAGGAATTGGGGTTAGTGTTTTAGGACATGGCAATCAAGCTGTTATAAACGCTATAAAAAATCAAGTTGATAAGCATCTTCACGTTATGGTCTATGGTGAATTTGAACAAGATGCTCAAAATTCTTTAGCCGAAGAATTAAAACGAACCTTACCATCTCAATTGCACAGTTTTTATTTTTTAAACTCTGGGACTGAAGCTAATGAGGCTGCTATGAAGTTAGCTAAAAGAGTTACAGGTAGGAGTAAATTCATTTCTTTTAAAGGTTCTTATCATGGTAATAGTCAGGGTTCTATGAGTATTAGTGATAACGAATGGAGAAAAATGCCCTTTCGCCCGTTAATCCCTGGAGTTTCTTTTATTCGATTAAATCATGAAGAGGATTTAAGTGCAATTACTAAAGAAGTAGCTGGAGTTTTTTTAGAAACAATTCAAGGGGATGCAGGTGTGAGGATTCCTGAAAAGTCTTTTATGAAAGCTCTGAGAGGGCGATGCAATGAAGTGGGTGCGCTTTTAATTTTTGACGAGATACAATCTGGTGTTGGAAGAACTGGAAAAATGTGGGCTTTTGAACATTTTGACGTAGTACCAGATATTATGACGGCTGGGAAAGCACTTGGAGGTGGAATGCCAATTGGCTGTATGGCTTCTTCTAAAGAAAATATGCTGTTGCTCAGTCACCAACCTATTTTAGGACATATCACTACATTTGGCGGGCACCCAGTAGTCTGTGCGGCTGGAGCTGCTGCCTTAAAATACATACGAGAAGAAAACCTTTTAGCAGCTTCCAAGGACAAAGCAGCTTTATTTATGAAACTTTTAAAACATCCAAAAATCAAAGCTATTCGACAAATAGGTCTCATGTTTGCCATTGAGCTTGAAAGTGAGGAAGTCGTCAAACAAGTTGTGTTAGAAGGATTAAAAAAAGGACTTTTGCTGTTTTGGTTCTTATCTACACCCTATGCTTTCCGATTAGCTCCCCCGCTAACCATCAGTGAGGATGAAATAAAAACAGCTTTAAAAATTCTCCTAGAATTAATTGACCAAACAAAGTGATGTATCTTTGTAGATATTAAAACAATCTAAAAACTACCTTAGAATGAAAAAGATTTTAATTTTATTAAGTGTATTTTTCTTTATCGGTTTTCAACTTTCTGCACAAAGTGATGCTGCCAAAAGAAAAAGTCCTATAAAAGTAACAGAAGAAAAAATAGGCGATGTAAAGCTTAAAATTATTTATTCAAGTCCTGCTGTTAACGATAGGGAAATATACGGTCATTTGGTCCCTTATTCCAAAGTTTGGAGAGCTGGTGCAAATGAGGCAACAACCATAGAATTCTCTAGACCCGTTCGTATCAATGGCAAAAAACTTGATGCGGGTAAATATTCCTTCTTTGTGATTCCCAATAGAACGGAAAAATGGACCATTATCTTCAATACCAAAAGCAATCAATGGGGAGCTTTTAGTTACGATAACAGTCAAGATGCTTTACGTACAGAAACCGATGTTAAGCGGATTGACAAAGTTGAAAACTTAACTTATGGAATTGAAAATAACTATGTCTTTTTAGATTGGGAAAATAAAAGAATACTTTTTAAGGTCGATTAATAATTAACAATTCCCATTTCATTTTAAGTAAGAATCCTTCTTATTTAGTAACACTAAACTATGAAATTTACAGCATTTAATTTTGGAGAAGAAATACTTCAAGGATTGGAGTCCATGAGATTTGAAACAGCGACTGAAGTACAAGCCAAGGCAATCCCCATAATACAAAAGGGTGAAGATGTTATTGCAGTAGCACAAACGGGAACGGGGAAAACCGCTGCATTTTTACTGCCAATATTGGATAAAATCCTAAAGAATAACAGCAATGAACTCTCCGCATTAATTATTGCACCTACTAGAGAATTGGCCATGCAAATTGATCAACAAATGGAGGGTTTTTCCTATTTTACTGGAACTTCATCTATTGCCATATATGGTGGTGGAAGTGGTTCTTCTTTTGAACATGAAAAAACGGCATTAATAGAGGGCGCTAACGTAATTATCGCCACACCAGGTCGATTGCTTTCTCATTTAAATTTAAATTATGTAAATATTGACAAACTCCAATATTTTATATTGGATGAAGCCGATAGAATGCTGGATATGGGTTTTGCTGATGACATTCAAAAAATAGCCGATTTTTTGCCAAAGAAAAGGCAAAACATCATGTTCTCTGCAACCATGCCGCCTAAAATTAGAAAGCTTGCAAAATCAATCATGTATGAACCAAAAGAAATTGATATTGCCATTTCTCAAACCGCTGATGGGATTTTACAAGCAGCTTACATGACTTATGATCATCAAAAAAACGATTTGTTAAAATCTTTATTAAAAGGAAAAGATGAATTGAGCAGTATTCTTATTTTCTCTTCAAGAAAATCTACTGTGAGTGAATTGGTTAGAGATTTAAAGAAAATGGAAATGGATGCAGATAAGATTTCTTCAGACTTATCTCAAGAAGATCGAGAAGAAGTGTTGAGAAAATTTAAAAACAAACGGCTTAGAATTCTAGTGGGTACAGATATTGTTTCTAGGGGAATAGACATTGATTCTATAGATTTAGTCATTAATTATGACGTTCCTTCCGATGCTGAGGATTATGTGCACAGAGTAGGAAGAACCGCCCGTGCTAAATCTACTGGTGTAGCACTTACTTTTATAAACGAGCAAGGGATATATGATTTTCAAAAAATCGAACAACTTATCAATAAAACTGTTCCAAAGTTAGCCAACCCACCAGAGATTGGTCAGGGTCCAGAATATAAAAAAGTAGAAGGAAGAAATGCTGGTAGAGGATCCTACAAGGGTAAAAAAAGATTTTTTAAAAAAAGAAAGTAAAATGGAAAAGCTTTGGAAGGAAAAACTCACTGAGGAACAATACCGAGTTCTAAGAGAAAAGGGTACGGAACGACCTTTTACAGGAAAGTATTTACACCATGAAGAAGATGGAATATATCGCTGTGCAGCTTGTCATGCTCCTTTGTTTAAGTCCAAAGTCAAATTTGACGCAGGCTGTGGCTGGCCAAGCTTTTGGGATGTAATTGAAACAGATAAAATAAAAATTGAAAAGGATTTTTCTTTTGGAATGATTCGAGAAGAAGTGCTTTGTGCCAATTGTGGAGGACATTTAGGCCATGTTTTTGAAGATGGACCAAAAGATAAAACCGGCCTAAGATATTGTATTAATTCAGTTAGTCTAGATTTTAAAAAATCAGAATAGAATTTGTATGGATTCTATATTTCACAAAATTGACGACAGTTGGAGGGAAATACTTCTTCAAGAAAGCAAATCTGATTATTTTCAAAAATTATGGAGTTTTGTAGAAAATGCCTATAAGCAAGACCAATGTTATCCACCACAAGACAAAATCTTTGCCGCCTTTGAAGAATGTTCTTTTCAAAATTTAAAAGTCGTACTTCTTGGCCAAGACCCTTATCATAACGAAGGACAAGCTCATGGATTGGCATTTTCAGTAAATAATGGCATTTCCATTCCACCTTCTTTAAAAAATATCTTTAAAGAAATTCAAGAAGATATAGGGGGAACAATTCCAGAAAGTGGAAAATTAAAGCGTTGGGCGAAGCAGGGCGTTTTATTATTGAACGCCGTTTTAACAGTAAAAGCTAATACGCCAAGAAGCCATCGAAAAAAAGGCTGGGAAATTTTTACCAATAACATTATTCAAAAGATTTCTGAGCATTCAGAAGGAATAGTTTTTATGCTTTGGGGTGAAGAAGCGAGAAAGAAAGCAAAACTTATAAACGACAACAAGCATTTAATTTTAGAAAGTGGACATCCTTCTCCATTGAGTGCAAATAGGGGACATTGGTTTGGAAACAAACACTTTAGCAAAGCCAACCAATATTTATTTAAAACAAATAAAACTCCAATTCAATGGTAATGGATTTTAAGTTTAGAAAAAATCTATTCTTTCTTTTAAACATCTTTTTAACTTATCAAAAAAAGAGTTACTTTTGCCACCTTAATTAAAGTTTTATTTAACAAAAACGTAATATGCCTACAAAGATTAGATTACAAAGAAGAGGAAAGAAGAAATATTCTTTTTTCCACATTGTGATCGCGGATAGTCGTGCCCCACGAGATGGGAAATTTATTGAAAAAATAGGTACGTATAACCCGAACACAGATCCTGCAACCATCGAACTTGACTTCGAGAGCGCACTTAAATGGGTAAAAAATGGTGCTCAGCCAACTGACACCACTAGAGCCATCCTTTCATATAAAGGTGTGCTTTACAAAAAGCACCTGGACCGAGGTGTGAGTAAAGGTGCTTTCTCTCAAGAAGAAGCAGATAAAAAGTTCCAAGAATGGCTCGAAGCAAAAGAGTCAAAAATTAGCAATAAACGTGAAAAACTTAGTGCTAAGAAAGAAGCAGAACTTAAAGCTCGCTTAGAAGCTGAGAAAGAAGCCAACAAGAAAAAAGCCGAATTAATTTCTGCTAAAAATGCAGAATTATCTGAAAATACTGAAGAAACTGCTGCTGAAGAAACTGCTGCTGAAGAAGCTACAGCTGAAAACACTGAAACTACAACGGTAGAAGCTGAAGCAACACCTGAAGCTAAGTCTGACGAAAAAGCTGCTGAAGAAAAAACAGAGGCAGCCGATGAAACTAAAGAAACAGAATAAAAAAACAAACTGATGAATATCAGTAGTTGTTTTTATTTAGGGTACATCTCTAAAACTGTTGGACATAACGGGGAACTTACATTTAAATTAAATGTAAATTCCCCTTCTTTTTATAAGAATATTCCAATGGTATTTATACAATTTTATCCCGAAGATGAACATCTTGTCCCTTTTTTTCTTAACTCTTCTCAATTGCGGAGCAACAACCTACTTTATTGTAAAATAGAGGATGTTAATTCTGAAAAAGAAGCAAAAAAATTAGTAGGTAAAAAATTGTACTTACCCAATGAATTACTTCCACCAGTAGAAGAAGACCAGTTGCATCTTTATGAAATCCTCAACTTTAAAATTATCGATCAACAAAAGGGTGAAATAGGGCATGTAATAGATATTCTAGAAATTAAAGATTCACAAATTCTCTCTATTTCTTATCAGGGGAAAGAAATTCTTATTCCCGTTAATGAGGAAACTATACTAGAAATTGATCTGGAGGAAAAAAGCATTTATATTTCAGCAGCCGATGGCTTAATTGATCTTTACCTTGATTCCTAAAAGTAAACCCTTTCGTTTTAAACAATTTTCTATCCATCAAGAGCAATCTGCTATGAAGGTTGGCACCGATGCTGTAATTTTAGGTGCATATACCTCTATCCAGCGAGCAAAAAGTATTCTAGATATCGGTTGTGGGACTGCCCTATTGTCCTTAATGCTCGCTCAAAAATCTTCTGCAAAAATAACAGCTATAGAATTGGATGAAAAAGCAGTTGAAGAGGCTAGACTCAATGTTGCTATCTCTCCTTGGCCAAAACAAATTAAGGTGATAAAAGAGGACTTTATCATCTATGCAAAAACAGAAAATAATAATTTTGATTTAATCATTTGTAACCCTCCATTTTTTAGAGGTGAAAATAGGAAAGACAGTCGCACTCTTGCAAGGCAAAATAACAATCTCCCCTTTGAAAAATTATTTATAGGAGTAGACAAACTTCTTTCTAAAGAAGGATTTTTTTGGGGAATATTCCCTCTTCTTGAAAAGGATTATCTATTTTCGATTTTTAAATCCAAAGCGTTGTTCGTTAGAAAAATATTATTCATTCAAGGAAATGAAAATACAGCAACAAAAAGATTTATCGTATGTTTAAGTAAAAAAGAAGGTGAAGTTGTAGAAGAAAAATTGATTATAGAAAAATCTAGAAACGTATATACATCAGAATGTATGCAACTGTTAAAACCTTATTTATTATTTCTTTAAAATCAGAGTATATTCATGAATTACAAAGATGTTTATCAATTAATTACAAGCAGGCAATCGCTATATACTGCACAAATGGAAAAAGGTGCTAAAATACCTGATGAAGACATTTGGAGGCTTTTAGAAAACGCAAATTATGCGCCTTCGCATAAACGTACGGAACCCTGGAGGTTTATTGTTTTTACTGGGGATAAACTGCTCGAATTTTTCGAAGAAATGGGTAGAATTTATAAGGCAACAACTCCAACAGAAAATTTCGATGAGAAAAAAATTGAAAAATACAGAAATAAAGCGCAAACCTTATCGCATTTAATTGCAATTTGTATGAAGCGAGACCCTGACAAAAAGATTCCAAAACAGGAAGAGGAGTACTCAGTGGCTTGTTCTGTACAAAATATGTTGCTAAGCATGAAGTCTCTAAATATAATTGGCTATTGGGGAACTGGAGCCATTGCTTTTTCAAAAGAAATGCATCAATATTTAGAATTAGGGGAAGATGATTTATGCATGGGTTTTTTACAACTTGGAATCCCAAAAAAAGATTTACCCTCTATTCCTAAAAAACAAATGAGCGGTATAGAAACTAAAGTACTGTGGAAATAAATTACAGTATTTCTAGGTTGATATAATACCCAGCATATTTTCTAATATTAATAACTTTTCCTCCTTCAAAAATGAGGTATTGGGCTTTAATTCCAATTAATTTACCTTCAAGCACTGGCTCTTTATCTAAGCTATGTGCTTTTATTTTTGTTGGATAAGTTAATACTGGATAGTTTATTTCATAAATCTCATGGTTATCTGTTACATAACCATTAAAGCGATCATCCATTTTTCCTTGCAATAACTCTTTTGCTTCTATTAATTTGGTTTCTTTAGCCAATTCATTTTTAAGCATTCTTTGCCAAGAAGTTTTATCTGAAGCAAATTGTTTTAATTCAACTTCTATTAAACCAGCTTGATAGCGGTTAGGAGTTTGAGCTAAAACAATTGCTTTCCAAGCCCCTTGATCAATCCATCGGTAAGGTATTTGAGTTTGTCTGGTAACCCCTACTTTAATATGTGAAGTTAAAGCTATATAAACAATATGAGGTTGATTGTGATTCCTTTCCTCCCACTCTGGGTCTCTTCCTTTTCCCAAATGAGCTTCACAAAGTTCTGGATGAATAATACAAGGAGAGTTTTCTGGAGCATCTCTAAAGCACGGATAGCAAAAACCCTGAGAAAAGGATTTTTTTGTCTTTCTCCCACAGCGAACACAATTGATATTCTCTTCATAAACCATACGAATATTCTTCCCAATCAAATCGTTCATTTCGACTAGTTCCTTAGATACTCCACGATGAATATCCGGTTCATCCATCCTTTTTTGAGCCAGTTCAACTAAAGGTAAAGTGTATTGAATTGGGTCTTTATAAACGCTTTGCATTTTCAACAAATTCCCTCTATATTTCTTATTTTCCATAGAAAAGCGAAGTTATTTATTTTTTAATAAACTTCTGTTCTAAAACCAATAAACAGAATTCCTTATTTCCTCTTTCTACGAATTTACAAATTCCATTAGATTTCTATAATTTAGGGGTATGAAACAAATGTTTAATATAAACGATAAGAACCACCTGGTTATTCTTATTCTTCTAGTATCTTTCCTATTGTATGGCAACACTTTAAGTAATGATTATGCCTTAAATGATGCGGTAGTTATTACAGAAAACCAGTTTACTAAAAAAGGTTTTTCAGGAATTTGGGATCATCTCAGTAAGGATTCTTATGCTGGTTTTTTAGGTGCAAAAAAAGAAGTACTTACTTCTGATCGATATAAACCTCTTTCTTTAATAGTTTTTAGTATTGAACGTGCATTATTTGGAGATTCGGCTTTTGTCGGACATTTATTTAATATTCTTTGGTATGCTCTTAGTGGTTTTTTATTATTTATAACCTTACAAAAGCTATTTCCCAAACAACTTAACAAAAATCCTTGGCAAAATCTTGCACTTTGGGGAACTCTGCTTTGGTTCTTCCATCCACTTCACACTGAAGTAGTAGCTAACATTAAAGGAAGAGATGAAATTATGGCAATGAGTGGAATATTTTCATCTTTCTACTTTTTATTAAACTACTTAGATACTAAAAAAATAAAACATTTAAGTTTTTCATTGCTTTTGTTTTTCCTGGCACTGCTCTCTAAAGAAACAGCTTTATTTGCCTTAATATTTTTCCCTTTAGCTCTATATTTTTATCGACCTAAACAATTCAAATCTTCTCTTGCTACACTAGGAGGATTAGCTGCTCTTTCACTTTTATGGTATGGAATACGAAGCAGTGTGGTTAGTTATGAATCTGAAATTACCGTAAACAGTCTCATCAACAATCCTTTTCTCAATGCAAGTATCTCAGAAAAATATGCTACCATATTTTATATTTTAGGCGAATACCTTCAACTTCATATTTTCCCCCATCCCTTAACATTTGATTATTCTTATGGAAGAATTATACTTGTAGGTTGGGATGACGCATTAGCGTTAATAGGTTTATTCTTTTTTGTCATTTTACTTACAATAGGTATTAGAGGATTTTATAAAAAAAACACCTTAGGCTTTGGCATTCTATTTTTAATAATCAGCCTATTATTAATTTCAAATATTTTTTACCCCACAGGAAACTTTATGAGCGAAAGTTTTACGTTTCTTCCTTCTGTAGGTTTTAGTATTGCTTTTGCTTATTTACTACTTTATGGAATTCCACAACTATCAAAAAGTAAAAAGACCGCAAAAAACCTATCGCTTATTTTAGGTTGTGTTATATTAGTAGCCTACAGTACCAAAACCATTAGTAGAAATGCCTATTGGAAAAACAATCAAACTCTTGTGATGCACGATGTTAATGTTTCAGTATATGGAGCTAAAAGTAACATGCTGGCTGGTGGAATTTTATTGAATACAGCTATACAGAACGAAAATGCTCCTTCACAATGGCTAAAAAGTGCTCTAGCACATTTAGAGTTGGCTTTAGATATTTATCCCAATTATATTGATGCGATTCTTTTACAAGGCAATGTTATATTGCAAACTAATGAATCACCCGAACAAGCTGTTGGGATTTATAAAAAAATTTTAGACATAGAACCTCTTAATGAAGCAGCATGGCAAAACATTTTTTTTGCAATGGATTATAGCACAGGAATTAATTTTAGACTGAATACTTACCAAAACCTTTTAAAATACAATGTTTATGAGGATGAAATTTACCTGAGAATTGGTAAATTACTGGGTCATGATGTGGGAGATGTTCAAGAAGCAGAAAACAATTTAAAAAAGGGGCTAGAATACAACCCTAACTCCTATGATTTATTAAGTGCTCTAGGTACAACTTATGGATTACAAGAAAAGTATTATGAAGCTATCGAGGTATTAGAAAAAGCTATTCAAATTAAAGCTACAGAAGCAAAGGTATTTATTGAATTAGGCTTAAGCTATTACGAAACAAATCAAAAAGAAAAAGCTAAGATTACCTTTGATAAGGCTGTTGAATTAGAACCCCGATATAACCGATCAGATTTTCCTATATAATGTTGCCAAGTATTGATTTCCCTAAAAAATTCCCAGTAATACAAACTGAAAGATTAGACTTAACAAGCCTAAGTTTTTTAGATGCAGAGAATTTCTATCAATTACGCTCAAATGTAGAGTTTATAAAGTATCTAGGAATTTACCCTCTGAAAAGCATAAGCGATGCTGAAGAACACATTGAAAAACTGCTTTATAACTACCAATTAAAAAATGGTTTAAGCTGGAAAATTTCCTTAAAGTCTAGTCGAAACCTAATCGGTTATGTTGGCTATTGGACTATAGATTATCAACATTTTAATGCTGAGATAGGTTTTGGATTGCACCCTCAATATCAGGGAAAAGGTATAATGAGTGAAGCGATTAAAGCAATTGTCAATTTTGGTTTTGAAAAACTAGGCTTACATAGTATCAAAGCAAACGTCGACCAATACAATAAAGCTTCTATTCAGCTTTTAATAAACAATAATTTTAGAAAAGAAGCACATTTTAGAGAGAACTATTTCTTTGATGGAGAATTTATAGATAGCCTTTTTTATTGTATTATTAAAAGCGATTGGAAGAAAGCAGAGTGAATGTTTTTTAAGTATAAATATCAACTCTAACTTAATAAGCGTTAATTATAGCTTTTCTACCATTGATAAAATCTAATAATCTTATTTTTGAAAATATTTTCAACTATTTAATTATATGAAAAAACTTCTTTTCATCGCTTTTTGCTTTAGCATATCTTTTTTATATGCCCAACGACCTATTAACAACTCTGCTGATTTATTGCAGGAAATAAAAAAGCTAGATGTTATAGGCAATGTTCTTTATCTCGCTGCACATCCAGACGATGAGAATACTCGTCTAATCTCTTACTTAGAAAATGAAAGGCTAATGAGAGCTGCCTATTTATCTTTAACCCGAGGTGATGGAGGCCAAAACTTAATTGGAACTGAAATTGGGGAAGCTATGGGCATATTAAGAACCCAAGAGTTGCTCGAAGCCAGAAAATTGGATGGAGGTGAACAATTTTTCAGCAGAGCTGTAGATTTTGGGTATTCAAAAACCGATTATGAAACTTTTTCAAAGTGGGGTAAAGATGAAATTCTTGCTGATGTGGTTTGGGTAATTAGAAATTTTAAACCCGATGTTATCATTACCCGGTTTCCTCCTGATAAACGAGCAGGACACGGACATCATATCGCCTCTTCAAAATTGGCAGAAGAAGCTTTTCGGTTGGCCGCTGATGAAAATGCATTTCCCGAACAACTTAAATATGTTGATACTTGGCAAGCAAAACGCTTGTTGTGGGATGTGTTTTGGTGGAATACCAAGCTTAGAGATGAAGCTATTTCTTCTGGAAAAATCTTAGAAACCAATATAGGCTCCTACAATGAGGTTTTGGGATTGTCTTATTCAGAAATTGCTGCTGATGGAAGATCCAAGCATAAAAGCCAAGGTTTTGGAACAGAGCGCACTAGAGGAAATCTAACGGAATACCTTAAACACACTCTAGGGGAGGAACCTAAGGATGATATATTTGATGGAATCAATACTTCTTGGAGCAGAATAGAAGGAAGCAGAAAGATTCAAAAACAACTCCATAAAGTAATTGCTAAATACGATGCTAGCCAACCATCAGCTATCCTCATGGAACTTATAAAACTCTATGATTTAATGCAGCCCTTAGCTGATAATTATTATGTAAAAGAAAAACTTGAGGATTTAAAGAAAATAATCCTCGCTAGTTCAGGAATATATGCTGAAGCTTTAGCTGAGCAATATAGTTATGCTCCAAATGATAGTATTCATGGTGTGTTCAAACTCATTGTAAGAAGTACTATTGACTTTCAGCTGAAAAATATTCAACCTATAAATAAGATGCCAGAGTTGCAGAGTTTTAAAAATAATGAGGAAATTAAAATTCCTTTTAGCTTAAAAGCACCTCCTACTATTTCTCAGCCTTATTGGTTGTGGAAAACGTATACTGGTTTATTTCATGTTGAAGATCAAGAATTAATTGGCAGAGCAGAAAACCAGCCGCTTCAATCGTTTAATTATACCTTAAGCTTCCCTCCTTCAAATACTGAAATTACTTTCTCAGAACCTCTAGATTATAAATGGTCAACTAGAATAGATGGAGAGTTGCATAGAGATGTTATTATTACACCAGAAGTAACAGCCAATATTTCCCAACAAGTTTATTTGGCAAAAAACAAAGAACAGATTCAACTTAAAGCAATTTTAGAAAGTCACAGAGATAAAGAAAATGGAAAGGTTAGTCTAGCACTACCTCATGGCTGGAAAAGTCAACCGGAAACAATTGATTTTAATTTTAAAAATAAAGGAGAGAAGCAAAGTATTCAATTTACCCTTACTCCTCCTGAAGAAAGTAGTAAAGGGGAAGTACAATTACTCATCAACAAAAAAGAAGCAAGAAGCTTATATAATATTGAATATCCACATATAAAAACGCAAACATTCTTTCCATTGGCAAAAGCTCAGCTTGTAAAAATGGAACTTGAAAGTACAGTTAATAAAATTGCTTATGTTAATGGAAGTGGTGATGACGTTGCTAAAAGTCTTCAAGCTGTGGGTTTAAAAGTAGATAAGATTAACCCCTACGACCTGCCTCAAGTTGATTTAAAGCAATATAAAACAATATTGGTGGGAATTCGGGCATACAATATCAATGATGCCATGATTAATGGAAATAAAATTCTCATGGATTTTGTAGAAAAAGGTGGTACTGTAATAGTTCAATACAACACCTCTCGTGGATTAATCGCCGATAAAATTGGCCCTTATCCTTTTAAGATTTCCGATGAAAGAGTGACGGTAGAAGAAGCTTGGCCGACCATTTTACAAAAAGAACATCCACTTTTAAATACCCCGAATAAAATAGTTGACGAAGATTTTAACGATTGGGTACAGGAAAGGGGATTATATTTTTCAAACCTATGGGACGGACGTTATGAAACTATTTTAAAATGGAGCGATCCTGGTGAAGAACCCCAACAAGGTAGTATCTTAGTAACCGATTATGGAGAGGGAAAGTTTATTTATACTGGAATTTCTTTTTTCCGTCAACTACCAGCAGGTGTACCTGGAGCGTATAGGTTGTTAATTAACATGATTTCTTATGGACAAGAATAAAGAAATAGAAAGCATCAATGAAAAACCCCCATTTTTTAAAAAATGGAGTGGTTTATATATTTTTCTATTGGCTTTTCAATTGCTGTTAATTTTAATTTTTATATGGATTACTAATACTTTTCAAGGATGAATTCTTTTAGCTGGATAGACTGGGTAGTAATGCTTGGGACACTCCTTTTTATTGTAATCTATGGAGTGTGGAAAAGTCGAGGAAGTAAAAACATTCAAGGATATTTATTGGGTGGCAAGGAATCCAATTGGTGGACTATTGGCTTATCTGTGATGGCAACTCAAGCCTCTGCCATTACTTTTTTATCTACCCCCGGTCAAGCTTATATGGAGGGGATGGGGTTTGTACAATTTTATTTCGGATTACCTCTGGCGATGATTATTATTTCAACCGTCTTTATCCCACTTTATTATAAATTAAAAGTTTATACGGCTTATGAATTTTTAGAATCTCGTTTTAATAATCAAACACGTTTGCTTACAGCTTCCTTATTCCTTTTGCAAAGAGGATTAGCAGCGGGGATTACCATTTATGCACCGGCGATTATTTTGTCTCAAATTATTGGTTGGTCACTCAACATCACCATCTTATTTATCGGAATCTTAGTTATTATTTACACCGTATCTGGGGGTACAAAAGCAGTTAGCAAAACCCATAAACAACAAATGGCAGTTATTTTTATTGGGATGTTTATTGCCTTTGGATTTTTAATCTCCTATCTCACTGACAACATAAGCTTTAGCGAGGGAATAAGCCTTGCTGGAGTTATGGATAAAATGGAAGTTATCGATTGGAATTTTGATCCTGGAGATCGTTATAACATTTGGTCTGGAATTATTGGCGGACTTTTCTTGCAGCTAAGTTATTTCGGAACCGATCAATCTCAAGTACAGCGATACCTCAGTGGGAGCTCTATTCGAGAAAGCAGGCTAGGTCTGATGTTTAACGGATTATTAAAAATTCCCATGCAGTTTTTTATTCTTTTTGTAGGGGTATTGGTTTTCTTATTCTATCAATTTATAATGCCTCCTCTACACTTTAATCAGGCAAATGTCGATCATATCCAACAAACAGAATATGCCGAACAATACTATGAATTAGAAGCTCAGCAAAAGCAATTATTTGATGATAAGCAACTGCTTATTAAGGATTATAAACAGTCCAAAACAGAAGAGGTAAAAACACAGATAAAAAAATTACATCAAGCAGAAGTGCTGTTAAATCAAGAAAGCAAAGCACTCATTAAAGAGGCTAATCCTAAAGCAGAAACTAAAGACGATGATTATATCTTTATCACTTTTGTAATTAACTATTTGCCTGTAGGAATTGTCGGGCTACTTTTAGCGGTAATTTTCTCTGCTGCGATGTCTTCAACCTCAGCTGAGCTAAATGCCTTGGCTTCAACTGCTACGGTCGATATTTACAAAAGAAACATCAAAAAAGAGGGCAGCGATGCGCATTACTTAAAAAGCTCCAAGCTATTTACCTTACTCTTTGGAATTTTCGCCATTGCTTTTGCTGCCATGGCCAGCTTATTTGAAAACTTAATTCAAGCTGTAAACATTCTAGGTTCCTTATTTTATGGAACCATACTAGGTGTGTTTTTAGCTGCTTTTTTCTTTAAATACATCAAAGGAAAAGCAATTTTTATAGCTGCAATAATTTCCCAAGCATGCATTATTGTCTTATATATTTTAAACAATAAAGGCATTATCAACATCGGCTATTTATGGTACAATCTTATTGCTCCAGCTTTGGTAATCCTATTTGGTTTGCTCCTACAATTTATTTTCAAAAAGGAAAAATCAATATAAATCAAATCCTTACTCAACAGATTATATTAAGTAGTTATATCCTTGAATAATGCTCAGCTTATAGGAGTATATTTTAGCTCATCCTTAGTGATAACAAACTCCAATTACTCGCCCAACTCTGGTTCATCGAGCTTATCTTGAATATACTGCAGTACTTTACGCATTAGATGAACTCTATCTTTACCCCTAACATTATGAGGATGCATAGGATAAGGAAAGAAATCTACCTGTTTACCTGCTTCAATAAAAGCTTTTGTCAAAGCCAAGCTATGTTGCATTACTACTATATCATCTGTTGTTCCATGAATTAATAATAGATTCCCTTGGAGATTATCAACTTTATCCATCAACTGGGTATTTTTAAAGCCATGAGGGTTACTTTTCGGATGATCCATATAACGCTCACAATACATAATTTCATACCACTCCCAATTAGTAACGGCTCCACCTGCAACACCTACTTGAAAAATATTAGGATAGTTCAACATTAAAGAAGCAGTCATAAAACCACCATAACTCCACCCATGAACGGCAATTTTATCCATATTTACAAAAGGTTGCTTGGTCAAAAAGTCAATCCCCGCAAGTTGATCTTGCATTTCTACTTTTCCTAAATTTCTATGAATTGCACTTTCAAATTCAAACCCTCTATTTGCAGAACCTCTATTATCTAAAGTAAAAACAATATACCCTTGATTGGCCATCCAATGCATCCAAAGTGGAGCACCGTTATGATAGCTATTGGTAATCATTTGAGCATGAGGTCCACCGTAAACATATAGTAAAACGGGATATTTCTTATTAGGATTAAAGTCATGCGGTTTAATCATTCGATAATATAAATCTGTAGTATTATCTCCTGCTTTTATCGTTCCAAGGTCCACTATTGCTTTTTGATATGCTAGCATAGGGTCTTCACTTTTCATAAAGTTATTAATAGTTTTCCCTTCATTAGAAAGTAAATCTACACGCATAGGAATTTTAGAAGATGTCCATTGGTCAATGAAATACAGTTTACTGGGTGAAGAAGAAAGGTTATGCCTCCCCCCTTCTGAAGTAACCTCCCATTGTTTGCCACTGGCAACTTCAACTGCAAATAGCTTTTTATCTAAAGGAGAATCCCCTGTTCCATAAAAATATACGACATCGCCATCCCTGCTTTTATCAAAAATTGAAATAGCCTCCCAATGGTTTTTAGTAATTTGTTTTATCTCTTTCCCATGAAGCTGCATTTGATATAAATTCATAAATCCATCTTTCTCGCTCATCCAAATAAAAGTAGAATCATTAATAAAAAAAGCAGGATGTTCAGGCTCAACCCATTTGTCATTACTTTCCTTATAAACAGTTTTAATAAATTTTCCGTCTTGAGCATCAAACAAGTTGAGATTCATTTCTTTTTGTGCGCGATTTACTTCAGCAATTAAAATCTGTTTTCCATTGGGTGTCCATGCCAGATTAGTTACATAATCCTCCCTACCTCCTTGCTTTTCAAGTTTTATATTTTCTCCATTATTGAAGTTATACACCCAAACATTTCCCTCTTCACTGTCTTGGCCTGCCATAGGATATTTGATATTCTTTAAGCTCGCTGGTGTAGTGGTAATATCAACAAGAGGGTAATTTTTCACTTTTGTTTCATCCTTTTGATAATAGGCTAACTTATCTCCCCATGGTGACCAAAATGTTCCTTTTGTAATTCCCATTTCAAATCGATGAATAGCTTGTCCTGAAACG